>JBDKIV010000294.1:0-31575 GCA_039796935.1 Actinomycetota bacterium
CCGAGGCAATGGTGAGCGAACCGCCCATCGAGATGCCGGCCGTGCGCGAGCCGTCGACCAGCCCGGGGAGCAAACGGGCCTGCGCATCTGCCGAACCGGCGGCGACGATCACGGCGCTCGCCACGACGGTCGGGACGAACCCACCGGGTGCCATTGCGGCACCCAGTTCTTCGACGACGACGACGAGTTCGGACAAGCCGTACCCGGAACCACCGTGTTCCTCCGGCACGTGGAGGCCGAGCCAGCCGAGCTGGGCGACCTCGGCCCAGAACTCGGGCGTCGTCTCGGCCGGCGCTTCGAGGAGGGCTCGAGCTGCTGCTTTGGCGTCGCGCCGCTGCAACAGATCGGCAACGGTGTCGGCAAGGGCGATGTGGTCGTCGGTGATGGCGATCGGCATGGGCCGCACGGTACCCGGCCAGAGGGTGCCGAGGCCGAGCCGAGGCACGAATGCGGTCGGGGTCGCGGACCGGCGAGCTGCCGATTTCCGGTACGAGTGTTCCAGTGCGTGCAGAGCCCCTGCGTTAGCATCTCCTCCGGCCAAGCACGAGAGGGGCTCGAATGGGGATCGCCGACTTCCAGATGAACTGGTTCAGCCTGGCAGGAAAGAATGCGATCGTGACCGGTGGCAACACCGGTCTCGGCCAGGCGTTCACGCTGGCGTTGGCCCAGGGTGGTGCCAACGTGTTCGTGCCCAGCCTCGCCGATGACGACGGAACGACCCGGCGCCTGGTCGAGCACACGGGCGCCCGGTACGAGTTCGTCGAAGCCGACATCACCGCCGATGGGGTCCCGCGACGCGTGGTCGATGCCTGTGTCGACCGCCTCGGTTCGGTGGACATCCTCGTCAACAGCGCCGGGATCTGCCCGCTCGGCGAGGTGCTCGAGTTCGACCGGACCAAATGGGATGCCACCGTTGCCGTCAACTTGACCGCGGCATTCGAGATGAGCTTCGAGGTGGCCCAGAAGATGGTGCCGCAACGCAGCGGCAAGATCATCAACATCTGCTCGATGTTCAGCTTCCTGGGTGGTCGTCTGTCGTCGGCGTATGCCGCGACCAAGCATGGCATCGCCGGTCTCACCAAGGCCTACTGCGACGAACTGGCGATGCACAACATCCAGGTCAACGGCATCGCCCCCGGCTACTACGCCACGGCGATCACCACCAACACCCGCAGCAACCCCGAGTCGAACCAGCGGGTGCTCGATCACATCCCGGCGGGACGTTGGGGTGAGCCCGACGATCTGATGGGCACCGTGGTCTTCCTCGCGAGCCGAGCGTCCGACTACGTGAACGGTCATGTCCTCGCCGTCGACGGCGGGTATCTGGTCCGCTGAGTCGGGGCCGGAGTCGTCACCATGGCAGGGCCGTACGTGATCGGTATCGACTGCGGCACGCAGAGTGCGAAGGTCGTCATCTTCGACGCCGCTGGTCGGGCGGTCGCCCGTGGCCAGCGCGTGTTGCGTGCCATGAGCCGGCCCCGGCACGGGGTGGCCGTGCATCCGGACGACGACCTGTGGGACGCGATCGCCGATGCCAGCCGCGAGGCGCTCGGGCAGTTCGTCGGAGACCGTGCCGAGATCGTAGCCGTCGGCCTCTGCCCGATTCGTTGCTGCAAGGCGTTCCTCCGTGCCGACGGCTCGCTCGTCGAACCGGTGATCAGTTGGATGGACGACCGTGCGTACCAGTCGTACGTGCCCGACGACCCCGACTGCGCGTTCGCGACGACCTCGTCGGGATACCTGGCGTATCGATTCACGGGTGCCTTCCGTGACAGCGCAGCCAACAACATCCTGCTCCAGTGGCCGATCGACACCGACACGTGGCAGTGGAGTGACGATCCGGCCCTGTACGAGCACTTCGGCGTGCGTCGAGACATGCTCGCCGAACTGCAGATGCCCGGTGATGTGATCGGACTGGTCACCGACGCAGCAGCGGCGGCGACCGGGATCCCGGTCGGCACCCCCGTGGTCGAGACCGCCAACGACAAGGCCGTCGAGATGCTCGGTGCCGGCTCGCTCGACGACACCACGGCCCTGCTCTCACTCGGCACCTACATCGCGGCGATGGTGCACGGCAGTGTCAACCACCGCGAGCCGGCGACCTTCTGGACGAACTTCGCGAGCATCCCGCACCGCTACCTCTACGAGAGCAGCGGGATCCGCCGCGGCATGTGGACGCTCACCTGGTTCCTCGACCTCCTCGGCGACGAGGTCGCAGAGCGAGCCGTGTCGCTCGGCCTGACGCGCGAGGAGTACATCGAACGCGAGGCCGTCCTCGTGCCTGCCGGGAGTGACGGTCTGATGACCGTGCTCGACTGGCTGGCACCCACCGATGCCCCGTTCCGCAAGGGCATGATGCTCGGCTTCGATGCCCGGCACACGCGCGGTCACATCTACCGCTCGATCGTCGAGGCGATCGCCCTGACGATGAAGCACCATGTCGACGCCATGTGCGGCGAGCTCGGGATCACCCTCGACGAGATCGTCGTGTCCGGTGGTGGTTCGCGCAGCCCGCTGTTCATGCGGGTCATCGCCGACGTGTTCGGGATTCCGGCGTCACGGAGCGTCGATGGTGGAGGCGCTGCCCTGGGCGCAGCGATCTGCGCTGCGGCGGCAGCCGGCATCCACCCCGACATCGAGGCGGCCGCGGCCCGGATGACACACCCTCGCGAGGTCGTCGAGCCCGATCCGGCGCATGCGGCGATCTATCGGCAGATGCTCGAGCAGGTCTATCCCGCCATCCGCGAGGCGACCGACCCGGTCCTCGAGCGCGCCTACCCGATCTTCCACTGACCACAGGAGCCCGCCATGTCCCTCACCCGTGACGCCATCGTCGAACAACTGCAGCAGATCCTGAGTCCCGAGCAGGTGATCACCGACGAGCGCGAGTTGCAGCGGTCGAGTGTCGACAACTTCCGCAAGCTGCAGAACATCTTCGAGGTCTACACGATGCCGCTGCCGGCGGCCGTGGTGATGGTCCGTAGCACCGCCGAGGTGTCTGCCGTCCTCGCGTTCGCCGACACCAATGGTGTCAACGTGATTGCTCGAACCGGCGGCACGGCGACCGAGGGTGGTCTCGAGACGGCGGTCGAGAACTCGATCGTGGTCGACGGTTCGCTGATGAACCGGATCATGTCGATCGACGCGTACAACATGCAGGCGACGGTCGAGTGCGGGGTTCCGCTCCAACAACTCGAGGACCGGGCACGAGAGCTCGGGCTGACCACCGGCCACTCACCGCAGTCGAAGCCGATCGCCAGCATGGGCGGTCTGACGGCCACGCGCAGCATCGGCCAGTTCTCGACCCTGTACGGCGGGATCGAGGACATGGTCGTGGGCTGCGAGGTGGTGTTCGCCGGTGGAGAGATCTCGCGGATCAAGAACGTCCCCCGGCGCGCGGCGGGCCCTGACATCCGCCACATCGTGATCGGCAACGAGGGCGCGCTGTGTTACATCACCGAACTGACCGTGAAGCTGTTCCCGTACATGCCCGAGAACAACGTGTTCCTCGGGTGGACACTGCCGAGCATGAAGACCGGGTTCGAGGCGCTCCGCGCCGTGATGGTGGCGGGCTATCGGCCGTCGGTCGCCCGGCTCTACGACCCCGAGGACGGCCAACTGCACTTCTCGAGTTTCGCTGCTGCCGATGACTGTGTCCTGCTGTTCATGGCCGAGGGAAATCCCGGGATCGCGAGGGCCACTGCCGAGGGCATCGCCGAGATCGTCGCCGGGTATCCCGAGTGCCGGCCCGTCGAGAGCTCGCACATCGAGGAGTGGTTCAACGACCTCGTGTGGGGACCGGACAAGGTGACCCGCGAGGACGAGCGGATCCGCACCACGCGCAACGTCAACCGGACGACGGAGATCTCGGCCGACTGGAGCACGATCAACGACATCTACGAGGCCGTGCTGCCGCGAATCCGCGCCGAGATCAAGGGCATCACATTGCTCGGAGGGCATTCGTCCCACAGTTACATCAACGGCACCAACATGTACTTCAACTACTTCTACGACCTCATCGATTGCGAGCCGGTCGAGGAGAACGACAAGTACTACTTCCCGATCATCCAGATCATCTGCGAAGAGACGCTGCGATTCGGTGGGTCGATCGTGCACCACCACGGCATCGGCAAGGCACGCGCACGGTGGGTGAAGGACGAGTACGGCTCGTCGTACCCGATGCTCGAGAAGTTGAAGCAGGTGTTCGACCCGAACGGCATCATGAACATGGGCACGATCATCCCGCGTCGCTGACCAGGCCCGTCACCGGGATCCGGATGCAGGGGCGGCGCAGATTTCGCAGCGCTGGTAGCGTCGGGCACGTGGTGAACGACGCGTCGAGCAAGGCCCGGATCGTTGGCGCGCAGGATCTGGCGGACTCGGAACTCGCCGACCTGGGCCTTCGACGAGGCGAGGTGCTCCCAATCGGGGAGTGGTTCGTCCGTCCCGACGGGGCCAGGCCCGAGGCGGCTCGACTCGTGCGCGAGACCGCTGTCGTGGGTGAGTTCACCGCACTGGTCGTGACCGATCCCGCCCGAGCAACGGTGCTGGCCACGACGAGCATCCGCTTCTCCGACCTGCCGTCGATCGTGGCATGTTCCTCGGCTGCCGGCACGGTGATCGTCACCTCGATCCGGCCCGATCGGCTCCGTTCGAACCAGCAACTCGGCCGGTACCTCGACCGGCTCGGCGAGCCCATCACCGCCCCTGCCGGTCGATCGATCGGACTCGGCATCGTCGGCTACGGCCCGTTCGGTGGGATGGGATACACCCACGGCTTGGCTGCGACCGAGACCGCTGGGTTGCGATTCGTCGCCGTCTGCGATTCGAACACCGAGCGACAGGCTGCTGCGACCGACGACTTCCCCGACGTCCGCACGACGTCCGACACCGGTGAGTTGTGTGCCGACGACGAGGTCGACGTGGTGGTGGTGGCCACCCCACCGGTGCTGCACGCGCCGATCGCCCTGCAGCTGTTGCGTGCCGGTAAGCACGTGGTCGTCGAAAAGCCGATGTGCCTCACGGCGGCCGACGCCGACATGCTCCTGTCCGTCGCTGCCGAGGTGGGCCGAACCATCACCGTGCACCAGAGCCGGCGTTGGGACGGCGACTTCCTCGCGCTCGAGCGAGCCGTCACCACCGGCCTGCTGGGGGAGGTCTTCAACATCGAGACCTTCGTCGGCGGCTTCGACCACCCCTGCCGCTGGTGGCACAGCGACGAGTCGCTGTCGGGAGGGGCCGTCTACGACTGGGGCTCGCACCACATCGACTGGATCCTGAGGCTCTACGGGAGTGCCCCCGATCGGGTACAGGCAACGTCTCACAAGCGGGTGTGGCGAGACGTCACCAACTCGGACCAGATCGATGTGCAGATGCGGTGGGAGGACGGCCGTGAGGCCCGGTTCATCCAGAGTGATGTGGCGGCGATCCGCAAGCCCAAGTTCTTCGTCCAGGGCACGTCCGCGACCCTGGCGGCCGACTACCGGCCGGTGGTCGACCACGATCTGGTTCCCGGCCGGGGCCACGTGGCTCGTCCGTGGCACCACGCCGAGGCGTTCGTCGATCTACGGGTGGCGCGCTACGAACCGGGCTACGGGCTGGTCGACATGGTGCTGCCGCCCGTGCAGCGCGATGGTTGGCCGTTCCACCGGGCGCTCGCCGATCACCTGCTGCTGGGCGAACCCGTACCGGTACCGCCCGAGCAGTCTCGTGAGGTGGTCGCTGTGCTCGAAGACGCGCACCGATCGGCTGCACAGGGCGGTCGCGTGATCGAACGTGCGTAGGGTCGGCACGTGATGTCGACCCCCGTCACCATCGGCGTGCTCGGCGGTCGTTCGTGGATCTTCGACCTGGCTGTCGGCCCGGCGATGCGCTCGTGTGACGCCGTGCGTCTCGGCAGCGTCGGTTCGCGTGTGGGCCCGCTCGGCTACGACGACGTCCTCGCCGACCCTGGCAACGATGCCGTGTACATCGCACTGCCCAACGGCATGCACCTCGAGTGGGTCGAGCGCGCTGCAGCTGCCGGCAAGCATGTCCTGTGCGAGAAGCCGCTCGGGTGCACCCCGGACGAGGTGCGCTCGATGGCAGCCGCCTGCGATGCGGCGGGAGTGGTGCTGGCCGAGGCGTACATGTCGCCGTTCCACCCTCGCTCTGCAGAGATCAGCAGACGTCTCGGGTCCGGTGATCTCGGAGAGCTCCGCCACAGCGAATCGGCGTTCACCTTTCGGAACTCGGACCCGACCAACTATCGCTGGTCGCCGGAGCAAGGCGGCGGTGCGCTGCTCGATGTCGGGATCTACTGCCTCTCGCCGTTGCTCCTCGCCGCAGGCGAAGCACCGTCGCAGGTTCGAGCGTCGGTCATGAGGGCCGCGTCGGGAGTCGACGCCACCACGTCGGCGCAGCTTCGTTGGCGCAACGGCGCAACGGCGTCGGTCGTCACCTCGTTCGAACTGCCCGAGCGCCAGTGGCTGCACATCGCCGGTACCGAGGGCTCGCTGACCGTCGCTCGCCGGCCGTTCACACCGGGTCCGGACGACGGCGAGTTCCGAATCGCTCGCCCGGACGGCACCGTTGAACGTCACGACGTCGGTGGAGCGAACATCTACGTCGGCATGTTGCAGGCGTTCGCTGCCGCCGTCCGTGGCGACGAAGCGTGGCCACGTCCGATCAGCGAGGTCGTCGCCGTGGCGACCGTGATCGAACAGATCGTCCGGGCAGGGCTCGAGCCGTGAGCGGGCCCGATTCGCAGGTCGTCGAACGGATGGTCGAGGTTGCCCCGGCAGTGGCGCTTCGTACGCTCGGACGAGGCATGCAGCACACCGGTCGACCCTTCCTCCTGGTGCACGGGTTGGCCTCGAACGCCCGGATGTGGGACGGCGTCGCCGACGAGCTGGCCCGCCACGGTCACCCGGTCGTCGCCGTCGACCAGCGTGGTCATGGCCGCTCGAGCAAGCCCGATGACGGGTACGACTTCGCAACCGTCGTGAGCGACCTGGTCGCACTCATCGGGTCGTTGGGCTGGACGGCGCCCGTGGTCGTCGGCCAGTCGTGGGGCGGCAACGTCGTCGTCGAACTCGCCGCGTCGCACCCGGACGCGGTCGCCGGTGTCGTGGCCGTCGACGGCGGGTTCATCGAGCTCGCCGATCGATTCCACACGTGGGACGAGTGTCGGGTGACGCTCGCACCGCCGCGACTGGTCGGAACTCCGGCTTCGACCATGGAGCGCTGGATCCGCGAGGCGCACGCCGACTGGCCCGAGTCGGGCATCGTCGGGTCGCTGTCGAACTTCGAGATCCGCGAGGACGGCACGATCGCGCCGTGGCTCAGCTTCGATCGGCACATGATGATCCTCGAGTCGCTCTACCACCACCGGACCTCGACGCGCTACGGGTCGATCAAGACCCCGGCGCTCCTGGTACCTGCAGACACCGGCAGCGTCGAGTGGACCCACGACAAGCGGATCGCCGTCGACGCTGCGCTCGCTGCGCTGCGCGACGGGCGGGTGCGGTGGTTCTCGCCGGCGCACCACGACATCCACGCACAACACCCCGTCGAACTGGCTCGCGTGCTGGTCGACTTCGCCCGGGAGGCTGTTCGTCCATGACCCGACTGTTGACCATCATGGGAAGCGGAGAGACCGCCCCGACGATGGTGAAGCCGCATCGCAGCGTGTTCGAGCGGATCGAGATGGACGCCGAGGGCCGAGAGGTGCCAGCGGTCTTCCTCGACACACCCTTCGGCTTCCAGGAGAACGCCGACGAGTTGTCGGCGAAGACCATCGACTACTTCCGAGTGAGCCTTCGCCGCACCGTCGAGGTCGCCGGTTTGCAGCGGGTCGATTCGGCGAGTGATCTCGAACGCGAATCGGCGTTCAACCGTATCCGTGGGGCACGCTTCGTCTTCGCCGGTCCGGGGAGTCCCACCTACGCGCTCCGCCAGTGGGCGGGTACCCCCATCCCGTCGCTGCTCGCCGACAAGTTGGCGAACGGGGGAGCCGTCACCTTCTCGAGTGCCGCGGCGCTCACGCTCGGTCTGGTCACGGTCCCGGTGTACGAGATCTACAAGTCGGGCGTCGATCCGTTCTGGTTGGAGGGCCTCGACCTGCTGTCGGCGGTCGGTCTGCCCGTCGCACTGATCCCTCACTACAACAACGCCGAGGGCGGGCACCACGACACCCGGTTCTGCTACCTCGGCGAACGACGGCTGCGCATCCTCGAGACCATGCTGCCTGACGGGGCGTTCGTGCTCGGACTCGACGAGCACACGGGCGTGACGTTCGACCTCGACGCCGACACGGCGACCGTGGTCGGTCTGGGAGTGCTGACCGTTCGCCGTCAGGGCGTCTCGATGGAGGTGCCGTCCGGGGAGTGCGTCCCGATCGACCTGCTGCGCGCCGGACCGTCCGCTCGGGGTGACGGGACAGGTTCGACGTCACCTGCCGGGCGAGCTGTCGCCGATGGGCCCCCGGCACCTGATCGCGCCGAGCCGGCGGCGTCGTCGCTGGCCGCCGATTGCCAGCGCCTGGGTGACCGGTTCACCGAAGCCCTGTCGAGTGGTGACGCGACCGCCGCCGTTGCTGCAGCGCTCGAACTCGACGGCGCGATCGTGGCGTGGTCGACCGACACGCTCCAGAGCGACGAGACCGACCGGGCGCGTTCGTTGCTCCGGTCGATGATCGTCCGACTCGGTGAGGCTGCCGTCGGCGGGCTCGCCGACCCGCGCCAGGTCCTCGGTCCGGTCGTCGAGGTGGCGCTCGCAGCCCGGCTCGAGGTCCGTGCCGCCAAGCGGTACGACCTGTCCGACCAGATCCGCGACGGACTTGCCGCCGCTGGCGTCGAGGTACGTGACACGCCGCAGGGCCAGATCTGGGAACTCATCGACCGCCCCGATTGACAGGTTCGTGCCGGCGTCCCGGCACCGGGGGCGCATGGCAGTCGGCGAGGCGCGGTCAGTGCACCATGCCGGCCACGTTGCGGCGGCCCCGGGCGCCCGTGACGAGGAACACCACGAGGAAGATCGATGCCGCGACCAGGATGATCGTCGCTCCGGGCGACACGTCGATGTGGTAGCTGAGCAACATGCCGGCGAACCCGCACACGGCGCCGATGATCGGCGAGATCACGAGCATCCGCGCGAACGAGTTGGTCAGCATCCGGGCGATGACGGCCGGGGTGACCAGCATGGCGCTGATGAGCAGAACACCCATCACCTTCATCGTGAACAAGATGGTGACGGCGAGCATCAGCATGAGGAGTGCTTCCATGCGGGCCACGCGCACACCGGCGACATCGGCGACCTCGGGGTCGAACGTGGCGAACAGCAACGGTCGATACCAGATGAAGATCACGACACCGGCCAGGACACCGGCGGCGGCCACGGCGAGGACGTCGCCGCCACCGACGCCGAGGATCGAGCCGAACAGGACGGCGTCGATGGACCGCTTGGCCTGGCCGAACAGGTTCGACAGCGCCAGTCCCATCGCGAACGATGCGGTCGTGATGACGCCGATCGCTGCATCGGAACCGATCTTGCCTCGACGGGCGACCCGTCCGATCATGAGCGCGGAGAGCAATCCCCAGAGTCCCGCACCAAGGTAGAAGTTGACCGAGAGCACGGCACTCGCGGCGGCGCCACCGAAGATCGAGTGCGACAGTCCGTGGCCGATGTAGCTCATCTGCCGCAGCACGACGTAGACGCCGATGAGGCCGCAGATCGCGCCCGCCAGAACCGCAACGATGATGCCGTTGCGGAAGAAGCCGAACTGGAACGGTTCGAAGATGCCGGCAGCAAGGGTCATGATGCACCCTGCTGGTTCGCCGACACCTCGAGCGACCGGGTCGGTCGATCGGTGACGAGGAGGAGGCCCTCGTGTTCGAGCACCTCCATCGGGGCGCCGTAGGTCTGCTCGAGCACAGCGGGGGTCAGTACCGCTCGGGGTGGCCCATCGGCGAGGACCGCCCGATTGACGCAGGCGATCCTCGGTAGGTGAGCGGCGAGGCCGTTGATGTCGTGCGTGGTCAGCACGACCGCCATGCCGTCTCGGTGCAGGTCGTTCAGCAGGTGGACCACCTCGTGACGGGTGCGCACGTCGACGCCGGAGGTCGGCTCGTCGAGCACCAACAGTTCCGGCTTGCGGTGCAGTGCCCGGGCGAGGAACACGCGCTGCTGCTGGCCGCCCGACAGCTCGCGGATGTGGCGACGCTCGAGTCCGCCGAGCCCGAGCGCCTCGAGCGTGGCGGCGACCTCGGTGCGTTCGGCTGCGCTCGTCCACGGACGACGAGACGCCCCCGAACCGGCCATCGACACGACTTCGCCGACCGTGATCGGGAAGTTCCAGTTGACGGTCTCGACCTGCGGCACGTAGGCGATGCGCAGCTCGGCGCGGCGTCGGACGTTGCCCTCGGTGGGGGTCAGATTGCCCAGGATGATCCTCAGCAGGGTCGTCTTGCCCGAGCCGGAGGGCCCGATGATGCCGAGGAAGTCCTCGGACGTCACGCTGAGGTGGACATGGTCGACGACGACCGGGCCACCGTAGGAGTGCGAGACGCCGTCGAGTTCGACCAGCGCGGTCGGCGCGGTCACTGCGGGTACTCGGCGGTGTCCACCGCAACGTCGCTCACGTCGAGTGACCGTACTGCGGTGGCGTCGCCTCCCAGTGCCTCGACCATCGTGATGTAGTCGAACTGCATCAGGCCGAGGAACGAGTGGTCGGCGTCGCCGGGGCTTCCGGGCAGGTCGTCGTCGCGCAGGACGTCGACGTACTGGACCCCCGTCTCTGTGCCGATCTGCTCGAGCACAGGACTCGGGAAGACCTCGGAACCGAAGATCGCCGGCACCCCGGAGGTGCGTACCTGCTCGATGAGTTCGGTCACCTCCTTGGCGGTCGGTTCGTCGAAGCTCGACGGTTGGATCGCTCCGATGACCTGCCATCCGTAGGTCTCGGCGAAGTAGGCGTACGCATCGTGGTAGGTGAGCAGCTTGCGCTGCCCGGCGGGGATCGTGGCCGTCGCCGTGCGGACCGCGGCGTCGAGTTGGTCGAGCTTCTCGAGATAGGCATCGGCGTTGGTGCGGTACGTCGCCTCGTTGGCCGGGTCCATCGCCACGAGCACGTCACGGATGAGTTCGGTGTACTCGGCAGCGAGCGGGGGATTGGTCCACAGGTGCGGATTCGGCTTGCCTCCCTCGAGTGGGAACGAGAAGTCGTAGATGTAGTCGTCGACGGGCAGGACCGCGGTGCCCAGTTCGCACAGCACCGCCCCGTCGGGCAGGTTCGCTTCGGCAAGGTCCTTGGTCGGCTCTTCGAGGACCAGGCCGTTCGCGAAGACGACGTTCGACTGGCTGAGCGTCGCGGCCACACTGGGCGGCGGCTCGAACGTGTGCGAGTTGGTGCCCTCGGGAACCAGGCCGGTGATGTCGGCGAGGCCGCCCGAGACGTTGGCGATCATCGAGGTGATCGGGGCGACGGTGCTGGCGATCTGCAGGCGCTCACCGGCGGTGACCGGGGTGCCGGCGAGGCATGTGGCGAGCGCCGCCGCCTGTGCGTCGCCGCCGGCACCGGTGGCATCGGTGGCGCTCGAGCCCGTCGTCGACGTGCCGCCCTGGTCGCCCGCGCATGCGGTGCCCGTTGCCACGATCAGCAGTACGAGCGGGGCGACGATCCTGGTGCGGCGTTTCATGGGTCGACCTTATCGCAAGCTGGTTGCAACAAGGTCGATCAGTCGCCGGACGGCCCGAGCGTCACCCTGGCACAGCGTCGGGCTCGGTTAGGTTGACCGCGTGCCCCTCAGCCTTGCGATCGAACGGACGCTCGACGCCATCCGCGACCGAGGCGGTCGCGTGACCGACCAGCGCAGGGCGATGCTGCGGGTCCTGTTCGAAGAGTCGGATTTCGTCACCGCTGATGACCTTGCCATTCGTGTGCACGACCATCTGCCCGAGGTGCACGTCAGCACGGTGTACCGATTTCTCGACACCCTCGAGTCGATGGGGCTCGTCACCCACGTGCATCTCGGCCACGGGCCCGCCGTGTACCACCTGACCGAAGGGCGTCACGCCCACGTGGTGTGCGGTTCGTGCGGTGCCACCAGGGTCGTCGACGCCCAGCTCCTGCAGTCGTGGTCCGACCAGTTGCGCAGCGTCGCCGGATTCGAGTTGGTCGACCAGCACTTCGCCCTGGCGGGCCGATGTGGCGAGTGCCGGACCCGGCAGGTGCCCCCCAGGCCACACGACCACCACTGAGTCGGCCGTTTCCGTCAGGCCCCATGACTTCGCCCTACCATCTCTGCGTGCCCAGCGACCCACACACCTCGTCCGGGGCGCTCTCGGGGATCCGCGTGCTCGACTTCTCGTCCGTCGTGATGGGACCGTATGCCACGCAGATGCTGGGAGACCTCGGTGCCGATGTGATCTCGGTCGAGGCGCCCACCATCGACACCAACCGCGTGATGGGCCCCGGCCCCGTCGACGACCTGTCGGGCGTCGCGCTGAACCTGTTGCGCAACAAGCGCAACGTCGTCCTCGACGTGAGGGATGCGGCCGGTCGCGAAGCGTTCCTCAGGATCGCCGCGACCAGCGATGTCGTCGTGACGAACCTTCGACCGAAGTCGCTCGAGAGACTCCACCTCACGTACGACGACATCCGCGACGTGCGGCCCGACGTCGTGATGTGCCAGGCGCAGGGCTGGCCCACCGACAGCCCGGAAGGCGACCGACCGGCCTACGACGACGTGATCCAGGCGGCCTCGGGCCTGGCGCACACGGTGCAGTTGCGAAGCGGTGCGCCCGACTTCGCCCCGACACTGGTCGCCGACAAGGTGGCTGGACTGACCGTGGTGTCGGCGATCCTCGCCGCGCTCGTCCACCGCGAGCGCACCGGCGAGGGGCAGTTGGTCGAGGTGGCCATGGTCGAGGCGCTCACGAGCTTCACGCTCGTCGAGCACGGCAGCGCAGCGATCCCGGTGCCGCCCATCGACCGGCCCGGCTACCGGCGGATCGTCGCGCCGCAGCGTCGGCCCTTTGCCACCACGGACGGCTGGATGGCGGTCCTGCCCTACTCGACGTCGAACTACCGGGAACTGTTCCGCGAGGGCGGCCGGCACGACCTGCTCGACGACCCTCGGATCGCCACCGCGGCGAGCCGCGCGGCGAATGCGCCGGACCTCTACGAGATCGTCGAGCGGATCGTGGCGACCCGTTCGACCTCGTTCTGGATCGAGTTCTGCGAGCGTCATGACATTCCGGCCGGCCCGGTGCGAACCCTCGACGAGATCGTCGAAGAGCTCCCGGTCGTCGACCACCCGACGGCTGGCCGGTACCGGCTCATCCCGCCGCCGATGCGTCTGTCGCGGACGCCCATCGCGTTGCGTCGTCCAGCGCCGCGACGAGGTGAGCACACTGCCGAGGTGCTCGCCGAGGTCGGGCTGACTCCCGACGTCGCGTCGGGTGCCGATGCTCAGGCTCGGGATCGTTCGAGCCGCGCCGCCGGGTCCTGACCGTAGAACTCGCGAAGTACCGAGTACAGCGCCGGTGCCCCCTCGCGTACCGCAACGGGGATGCTGAAGAACGACTCGGTGGCCACGGCGAAGAACTCGCCCGTGTCGACGCCGGCGTACTCTCGTAAGACCCGCTCTTCGCCTCGGCGGATGGCCTGGTACTCGAACGTGCAGGCCCGAACCCACCGCTCGCGGAGCGACGCGTCACGGATCGGCGGCATGCCGTCGATCATCCCGTCGAGCATGTCGAGCTGATGAGCGAACTCGTGATACACGACGTTCTGGCCCCGATCGGGATGTCTCGCCTCGAACGCCGTCGTGCTCCACGCCAGTACGACGGGTCCGCCGTGGTGTGCCTGTCCACTCACCGAGTACGGGCTGTCAGAGACGAGGCCGCCCTCCACGCGGCGTGTGCCACGCAGCACCACCGTGCGGGGATGCAGGATCACCGAGGTGACCTTGCGGAACACGTCGTCGTCGAGGCCGAGCGCCAGCAGGCTCGCCTGGGCCGAGACGAGCACCTTCATCTCGTCGGCGACGGTGAAGCCCTGGGCCGCCTCCCATCGCAGCGACGCGACGAGCGACATCGTCAGTCGCTCGACACGGGCGCGCTCGGCGTCGTCGAGAGTGGGCCACACGGCCCACCGGACAGCGAGTCGCTCGCGCCACACATCGGGAAATGGCTCGTCGTTCGCCCCGCGGCGTCGACGGCCGAGTCGGCCGAGCATCGTCACGACCGCGGCGTGATGTCCTGGCTGCGCAGTTCGGCGATGCGCTGCTGCAGGAAGGAGAACGCGCTGCGCCCCTCGGCGAGGACGACGTCGTCGGCAGGGTGGAGGAACATGGGCAGCGACAGCCGCGATCTGGTGGCCGCTTCGCCGGTCGGGTTGACGACCCGGTGCGTCGTCGACGGGTAGTAGCCCCCGCTCGCCAACTGCAACATGTCGCCGGCGTTGACGGCGATGCTCCCGAAATCACACGGGACGTCGTGCCAGGCACCTGCCAGGTCGCGTACCTGGAGGCCGGGTTCGTTCGAGGCCGGCAGCACCGTCAGCAGGTTGATGTCCTCGTGCGCGGCAGCGCGAACCGCCCCGGGTGCTTCGTCGCCTCGCAGGGGTGGATACCGCAGCACCCGCAGCAACGAGCGCGTGCTGCCGTCCATCATCTGCGGCAGCGGCAACGAGAAACCTGACGCCACCTCGGCCGGCGTGTTGTCGTGGACCCACTGCAGCAGGACGAGCGCAATGCCCTTCGCCACCTCGGCGTACCGGAGCGCGGCGTCGCTGACTTCCCTCGGGTACTGGCCCCACGGGTACACGTGGAAGAACTCCTTGAGATCGCGAACCGTGTTGCCCTTGGCGGTCTCGGACACGTCGGGCCCGAACCAGCCGTCCTGATCGCCGTCGCGGTACCGGTAGGCGTACTTGGCGTCGCTGTCGAAGAACGCGAGCCACTCGTCGTACACCTGCTCGACCAACGGTCGTGGCAGCGGGTGGTTGACGATCACGGCGAATCCGGTGTGGCGCAGCGAGCGGGTGAAGTCCTGTGGCGCCGTCTCGGACTGGAAGTCGACCACTTCGACGTTCATGACGGCACCCTACCGGCCAGTCAGCCACGGTGAACCGCGCGCACGACCTCCTCGAGCGTCGTCGCGCCTTCGGTGACGGCATCCACGGCCTCATCGGCCATCGTCCGCATGCCCGATCGGCGGGCGGCCTCGCGGAGATGACGTGGCGTGGCGCCAGCGACGAGCAGCGTGCTGAGTTCGTCCGTCATCTCGAGGACCTCGAAGATGCCGACACGCTCGCGGAACCCGGTGCCCGCGCAGAAGTTGCAGCCGTCGCCACGTACGAACTCGTGCTCGGCGCGGCCGCCGGCGGCGACGAACCAGTCGACGTCGTGCGGCGCTGGTCGATAGGCCACTCGGCAGCGGGCGCAGACGCGGCGTACGAGTCGCTGACCGACCACCCCGACGACCGAACTGGCCACGAGGAACGGTTCGATGCCCATGTCGATCAACCGGTACACCGACGAGGTCGCGTCGATCGCATGCAGCGACGACATCACCAGATGACCCGTGAGCGCCGACGACACCGCGATCGAGGCGGTCTCCTCGTCGCGTATCTCGCCGACGAGGATCACGTCGGGATCCTGGCGCAAGATCGAGCGCAGGCCGACGGCGAAGGTGACGCCGGCCTGCGGGTGGATCTGCATCTGGTTGATCTCGGGGACGATGTACTCGACCGGATCCTCGATGGTGACGACGTTCAGTTCGCTCCGTCGCACCTCGGCGAGCGTCGCGTAGAGCGTCGTGGTCTTGCCCGAGCCGGTCGGCCCGCTGCACAGGATCATCCCGTACGGTCGGCGGATGACCGCTCGGTACCTGGCCACGGCGGCTTCTGGCAGCCCCAGTTCCTCCAGTTCCGTCAGGGTCCTGCCGGTGTCGAGCAGACGCAGGACCGCTGTCTCACCCCAGATGGTCGCCGCCGTGGCGACTCGCACGTCGAGCGTGTGCCCCGACACCACCGTCTGGAACTGACCGTCCTGGGGGCGACGGTGCTCGACGATGTCCATCCCGGCGAGCACCTTGATGCGGCTGACCATCTCGGGTCCGATCGTCTGCGGCAGCGACAGGACGTCACAGAGCGCGCCATCGATCCTGAATCGCACACGGAGCCGCCCGGCTGATGGCTCGAGGTGGACGTCGGACGCCCGGTCGCGTACCGCTTGGGCCACGATGCTGTCGACCAGGCGAACCACCGGGGTGTCGGGCGCCGCAGTGACGACCGGGCCGGTGTCGCTCGGTGACGAACGTTCCCAGACCAGTCGGACATCGTCGTCGCCCGACGACAGCAGCCGGTAGTGGGTGTCGAGCGCCAGGCGCACATCGTCGATCGGCGCGACGAGCAGCTTGACCGCGCCGACCGGTAGCGACGACAGCAGCAGCGTGACGTCCCGGCTCAGCGGATCGGCTGCCGCCACCTCGAGCACGTCGTCGGCGATGCGCAGCGGCACGAGCGACGCGTTGCGGGCGTCGTCCTCGCCGATCAACCCGAGTGCCGACGGGGACGGGCGATCGTGCCGCAGATCGGCGAGCGGCAGCTCGAGGTGTTCGGCCAGCGACCTCGCGATGACCTGTGGGTCGACCAGTCCGGCGTCGGCGAGTAGGGGGACCAGTCGGCCACCGTCACGCTGCTGCACGTCGAGCAGCGCGAGCAGTTCGTCGACGCCCAGCAGACCCAGCGCGACGAGCAGGTCGCCCACGGACCGATCGCTGCTCGGTGTCGTCGGAGGGAGCGCCGCGGCGGTGGTGGCGTGTGTGGGGACGGCCTCGCCGGGTGACCGATCGCGTCCACCGTTTCGTCGTTCTCGACGTCCCATGGCGTCGACCGTCCAGACGACGCAACGGTGCGCCCGCCGGCTCGTCGCGACCGGGGGTTCGACTCGGCAGCTCCGTGCGGAACGCCTCGGTGCCCGGACGATCGACGGCTGTGCGAGCGACCAGCCCATTGGACGAGCAGGAGGCCTGGTACCGCCGGTCGTTCGGGCGGCCGGTCACGCTGGCCGAGGTGCAGTCGTTCTCGGAGCGGCTCGCGGCGTTCCTCGAGGCCGGCGTCCCCGTCGTCGAAGCGCTCGAGATCACCTCGGAGACAGCCGACAGTGCGGC
This sequence comes from Actinomycetota bacterium, assembly GCA_039796935.1. Taxonomy (GTDB): domain Bacteria; phylum Actinomycetota; class Acidimicrobiia; order Acidimicrobiales; family Ilumatobacteraceae; genus VFMC01. The sequence continues at coordinate 17,158 of JBDKIV010000294.1, forward strand.
CATGAGACGGATCGTCGACGACATCCGTGTCGCCGTGCTTCGCGGCGCGTCCTTCGCCGACGCGGTCGCCGCCCACGATCGGGCATTCCCGTCGTCGTACGTCGCCATGGTTCGTGCGGCCGAGCGGACCGGGCGTCTCGATCAGACGCTGGACCGCCTGGCGGTCTCGATCGACCGCGACCTGGCTGCACGTCGCCAGGCACTCGGCGCGCTCACCTACCCGCTCGTCGTGCTGGTCCTGGCCGGTGTCGCGATGGTGATCATGGCGACCGTGGTGCTGCCGAGGTTCGGCCGCATGTACGACTCGCTGGGTGCCGACCTGCCGTTACCGACGGCCCTGCTCGTGCGTGCCACCGGGACCATCCGCGCCGGCCTGCTCCCGATCGCCCTCTCGTCCGGTGTCGTGGCATCAGCGGCCGTTGCGACGTTCGGGGGGCGTCGCGGCCGGGCGCGCCGCCACCGGGTGGCCCTGCACACACCGGTGGTCGGTCGGATCGTCCGCCTGGTGGCACTCGAACGCTTCTGCCGGACGCTGTCGGTTCTTGCGTCCACGGGTGTCGCGCTTCCCGAGGCAGTCGAGATGGCCGCGTCGAGCACGGGCAACTGGGTGTTCGAGACTCGACTCCGGTCGGTGTCGGAATCGTTGGTGCGCGGTGGTGACCTCTCGAAGCCGATCGCCGAGAGCGGGCTGTTCCCGGACGCCGCCCGACGCATGATCGACGTCGGTGAACGCACCGGAGCCCTCGGAGCCCAGCTCGCGAAGGCAGCGGCCTATCTCGAGCGCGAGGTCACCGCCGCGATCGCTCGGGCCACGGCGCTGTTGCAGCCCGCCGTGATGGTCGCCGTCGGTGCCGCCGTGGCCTTCATCGCCGTGGCCCAGGTGGCAGCCATGTACAGCGTCTACGGCCGCATCGAGATCTAGATCCCACATCGTGCCGGCGGTCGCTTCGGCGAGTGGTCGGCACCAGAGCAAGAAAGGGCAATCATGAGCCACAACATCCCATCGACCCCGAGGGTCGCCAGCACACACCCATCGGTGCCGACCGATGCAGCGCGCGAGCTGCTGCCGGCGCCGGACCCGGGCGGTGACGGTGAGGGTGACATCGACCGGGCACTCGCCACCGACCGGGGATTCACCCTGGTCGAGATCCTCGTCGCCGTCGTCGTGGTCGGAATCCTCGCCTCGGTCGCCGTGATCGGTGTGCAGAGCCTGCAACGCAATGGATCGCTCGCCGCGTGCGAGTCGTCGCTCGACGCTGCCAAGGCCGCCTCGGTGGCGTACTACGCCGACAGTTCGGTCGCTGCGGCGACTCTGACCTACCCGACGACCATCGACGAGCTGACCGACGCCGATCCCGCGTTCCTCGAGCTCCCGGCCGCCGCAGCATCGCCCGCAGCCACCGACACCAGCTTCCACAGCGCCGAAGGTTGGACGCTCGAGATGACGACGGTGGGAACTGCATCCACGCCGCCGGTGTTCTCGTGCTCGATGACGGCCTGACGTAGGGCGCGACGGCGGAACATGACGACAGGAGGTGGTGGTCGGTGCGAACACGTCGCAGCAGCCGGGGCGACCGGAGCGGCCAGGTGAGCAACGACCGCGGTGACACGCTCGTCGAGGTCCTCGCGGCGATGACCGTGCTGTCGTTCACGTCGGCAGCGATGTTCACCGCGCTGGCCACCACCTCGACCATCGCCGGCCGGGAACGATCGCGGGTGATGCTCGACGCAGCCTTGAGAGGGGCGGCCGAACGGGTGGTCATGGCCGGGCACCGCTGTGTGCCCGGCCAGCCACTGTTGGTCGAGCCTGCCTGGTCGCACGGTTCGATCGAGGTGATCGTGGCCGGTCCGTCCGGTGCCGCCCCGATGTGTCCCACCGCTGGCCCGGTACTCGGGGTGCGGGTGAGCGCCGCGGCAGCGGACGGTACGACGAGCAGCACCGAGGTGGTCCTTCGCACCCTGGCCGAGGTGCCGGCGTGAGCGACCGTGGTTCGTCGCTGGTCCTGGCGATCGGTGCGGTCGCCGTGTGCGGTCTGTTGGTGTCGGGTGTCGCCGTCGCGGTGTCGTCGAGCGTTCGCACCGATGCAGCGCTTCGCGAGGGGCGTGATCGGCGACTGGCGGTCGAAGGTGTGCTGCGCCGAGCCATGGCCGAGGCCGCTCAGCACTCCGAGCCGTGCGAGCTGTCCCCGGTGGTCGGCGCCCTCAACGGGATCGCCGTGTCGGTCGAACGTCGGAACTCGTGTCGACTGAGCGTCGACCGTGACGAGATCCGGCTCGGTCGGCGGTTGCTGCTGCGGGCATGCCCGGTGCAGTTGACACCCGTGGGGCCGATCGCCGATGCAGTCCTCGGCGGGCTCGCCGGGACGCTCGTCCCGCTCGACGAACTGGCGGTGGACATCACGGTCGGGGCGTGCACCGGCCCACCGGTGATCGAAGCCGAGGTCGAGGTGTCGGGTGGGGACGTTGCCCTGCGCTCGTGGGTCGAGATCGAGCCCTGAGCGAGTGCTCAGACGACGATGCTGACCGTTCGTCCGGGAACGACGACGACCTTCTTCGGAGTCGAGCCGGCAAGAGCCGCCTGGATCTTGGCGTCGGCGAGGGCCGCTGCCTCGACCGTTGCCGGCTCGGCATCCGATGCCACCACGATCCTCGAACGCACCTTGCCGTTGATCTGCACCGGCAGTTCGATGCGTTCGTCGACCAGCTTCGCCGGGTCCGCCACCGGAAAGTCGGCGTAGGTGATCGTTGCGTCGTGACCCAACTTGTCCCACAGTTCTTCGGCCAGGTGCGGAGTGAGCGGGGCGGCCATCAGCACCATCTGCTCGGCGGTCTCGCGAGGACACCCGCCGAGCTTGGTCAGGTGGTTGTTCAGCTCGATCAGCTTGGCGATGGCGGTGTTGAAGCGCATGGCATCCATGTCGGCACGCACACCGTCGATGGTGCGGTGCACCAGGCGGTCGGTGGTCTCGTCGAGTGCGGGAAGATCGGACCGGATGGCACCTGTCGACTCGTCGACCAGGTTGCGCCAGAGGCGCTGCACGAATCGGTACATGCCGACGACGTCGCGGGTCTCCCACGGCCGTGAAGCGTCGAGCGGTCCCATCGCCATCTCGTAGAGGCGGAGCGTGTCGGCGCCGTACGCCTCGTAGATGTCGTCAGGGGCGACCGCATTCTTCAGGCTCTTGCCCATCTTGCCCCACTCGCGCGTGACCGGCTTGCCGTCGTAGAAGAACTGGCCGTCTCGCTCGTCGACCGAGAAGGCGTCGACGTAGATCTCGCGCTCGTCCTTGAACGCTGCGGCAAGGATGTAGCCCTGGTTGAACAGTCGGTGGAAGGGCTCTTTCGAACTCACGTGGCCGAGATCGAACAGCACCTTGTGCCAGAACCTCGCGTACAGCAGGTGCAGCACGGCGTGCTCGACCCCGCCGACGTACAGGTCGGCTCCGCCCGAGTGACCGTCCCCCTTCGGACCCATCCAGTACGACTCGACGGCCGGGTCGACGAAGACGTCGTCGTTGGTCGGGTCGAGATAGCGCAGCTCGTACCAGCAGCTGCCGGCCCACTGCGGCATCACGTTGGTGTCGCGCCGATACCGCTTCGGCCCGTCACCGAGATCGAGTTCGACGTCGGCCCACCAATCGAGACGATCGAGAGGGCTCTCGGGGTTGCTCATCGCGTCGTCCGGGTCGAACGTGCGCGGCGAGAAACTGTCGGTGGGCGGCAGTTCGAGTGGCAGCATCCGGTCGGGAAGCGTGTGGGCCCGGCCCTGCTCGTCGTAGACGATCGGGAACGGCTCGCCCCAGTAGCGCTGCCGGCTGAACAGCCAGTCGCGCAGCTTGTAGCTGATGGTCGCCTCGCCGCATCCGTTGGCGGCGAGCCACTCGTTGATGCGGTGCTTGGCCTCGGCAATGCTGCCGAGACCGTTCAACGAGAGGTCCTCGTTGGCGCTGTTCACGTACGGTGCATCACCGGTGAAGGCCTCGGGCCAGGTCGCCGTGTCGAGCGCAGGGCCCTCTTGCACCTGCATGCCGCGCTGTTCGAACCACGATGCCGGCGGCTGCTGGATGGCGGGGATGGGCAGACCGAACTGGCGGGCGAACTCGAAGTCGCGCTCGTCGCCGCACGGCACGGCCATGATCGCCCCGGTCCCGTACCCCATCAACACGTAGTCGGCGATCCACACGGGGATCTGGCGGCCGTCCACCGGGTTGGTGGCGAACGAGCCGGTGAACACGCCGGTCTTGGTCTTGTCGTCGACCTGGCGGGCGACGTCGCTCTTGGCGGCGGCGTGGCGGCGATACGTGCCGATCGCCTCGGCCTGTCCGTCGGTGGTGAGCGCGTCGACGAGCGGATGCTCGGGTGCGAGCACCATGAAGCTCGCGCCGAACAGGGTGTCGGGGCGGGTGGTGAACACGGTGATCGGCCCGGCCGGCGACGCGAAATCGACACGCGCGCCCTCGCTCCGGCCGATCCAGTTGCGCTGCATCGCCTTGATCGAATCGCTCCAGTCGAGGAGTTCGAGGTCGTCGATGAGCCGGTCGGCGTAGGCGGTGATGCGCATCATCCACTGGCGCATGCTGCGCTTGAACACGGGGAAGTTGCCGCGGTCGCTGCGTCCGTCCGCCGTGACCTCCTCGTTCGCCACGACCGTTCCGAGACCCGGGCACCAGTTGACCGGTGCCTCACTGATGTAGGCCAACCGGTGTCCGTCGATCAGTTCGGCCCGCTCGGCGGTGCTCAGGTCTGACCAGGGCCGCCCATCGGGTGTCGCACGCGTGCCCGACTGCAACTCGGACTCGAGTTCGGCGATCGGCCGCGCACGCTTCGCGTCGGCGTCGTACCACGAGTTGAACACCTGGGTGAAGATCCACTGCGTCCAGCGGTAGTAGGCCGGGTCGGTGGTGCTGATGCTCCGTCGTGGATCGTGGCTGAGACCGAGACGTCGCAGTTGGCGCCGCATGTTGGCGATGTTCTGCTCGGTGGTGAGAGCTGGGTGCTGGCCGGTCTGGACGGCGTACTGCTCGGCCGGCAGACCGAACGCATCGAACCCCATCGTGTAGAGCACGTTGTGGCCGGTCATCCGCTTGAAGCGGCTGTAGACGTCGGTTCCGATGAAACCGAGCGGGTGACCGACATGCAGGCCAGCCCCGCTCGGGTACGGGAACATGTCGAGCACGAAGAGCTTCTCTCGGCCCTCGAGCGCCGCCGGGTCGGCGAGCGGTCCCGCCGGGTTGGGGGTCTCGAAGGTGCCGTTCGTGTCCCAGCGGTCCTGCCACTGCAGTTCGATCTGCTGCGCGAGCGCACCCGTGTACCTCCACGGATGATGGTCGCCGGACGGTGTGGGCTCGCTGGTCGGATTCACAAGGAAGAGATTCTACGGACGGGAGGTCCGGCACTACGGTTCCGGACCATGAGTGCGACCTCCGTCCCGAACGGCTCGATCGTCGAACGTCTGATCCGGGCGGTCGACGAGCGGACCGGTGTTCGTTTCGTCGGCCAATCCGTCATGCCCGAATCCGGCGACGGGTATGTCTCGTGGGCGCAGATCCACGACGAGGCACGGGTGGTGGGCGCCGCACTGCAGGCGCGCGGCCTGGTACCGGGTGATCACGTCGCGATCCTCGGCCCGACGAGCCGGTCGCTGATGACCATCATCCAGGGATGCTGGCTGGCTGGCTGCGCGAGCATGGTGCTGCCGCTGCCGATGCGAATGGGCTCGCTCGATGCGTTCATCGAGTCGACGCGCTCACGGATCAGGCACGGCGACGCGAAGCTCGTGCTCATCGACGATCTCCTCGCCGACTTCTACGAGTCGGCGCCCGGTGACCCTCCGATCGAACCGATGCGCGCAGTCCTGCCCGGAGTTGCCGGCCAGGTGAGCGGTGAGCGGCTCGAGATACCTGCCCCCGACCCCGAGCGGCTCGTCATCTTGCAATACACCAGCGGCTCGACCAGCGAGCCCAAGGGCGTCATGATCCCCGACCGGGTGCTCGCCGCCAACATCGATGCCTGCTGCGAGGCGGCGCAACTGGGTGTCGGGGAGGTGATGGTGTCGTGGCTGCCGCTGTACCACGACATGGGACTCGTCGGCTTCCTGGCCCTCCCCATGACGAAGGGGGTCGACCTGGTACAGGCGGCACCGCAGGACTTCCTGGCGCATCCGGGCAACTGGATGCAGTGGATCAGCGACTGGCGCGGCACGGCGACCGCTGGGCCCAACTTCTCGTGGGTGCTCGCCACGCGGGCGCTGCGCCGGGCGAAGGATCTCGACCTGTCGGCGCTCACGCTCGCGCTCAGCGGCGCCGAGCCGGTCGATCCGGCCGCCGTCGATGCGTTCGTGGCCGCCGCCGAGCCGTTCGGGTTTCGTGCGGGCAGCATCTTCCCCGCCTTCGGCATGGCCGAGGTCGCGATCGGTGGCGCGTTCCCGCCTCGGCATCGCGGACTCGTCACGGACGCTGTCGACCGGGTGGTGCTCGAGCGTGACCGGATCGCGAAGCCCCTGGCGGTCGAAGACGCCGAGGAAGAACTCGATGTCCGTCGCCTCCCCTTGCTCGGCACCGCGGTGCCCGGCCTCGAGATGAAAGTCGTCGACCCCGACACCCGGGCCGAGTTGCCCGAACGACACGTCGGCGAACTCCTGCTCCGCGGCACGTCGGTCACACCGGGCTACTACAAGCGCCCCGATGCCACGGCGGCGCTCTTCCACGAGGGATGGCTGTGCACGGGTGACCTCGCGTACCTCCTCGACGGCGAACTCATCCTGTGCGGCCGGATCAAGGACGTCATCATCGTCGGTGGCCGGAACGTGTTCCCCGAGGACATCGAACGCGCCTGCGGTGGTCTCGAGGGTGTCCGGGCCGGCAACGTGATCGCCTTCGGTGTCGACGGCTACAAGGGGAAAGAGACCGTGGTGGTCGTCGCCGAGGTGCGCGCGGACGACCTCGAGCCGGTTCGGCACGCGATCCATCACCGGACGCTCGAAGTGTGCGGCTTGCCGCCGCGCGACGTGATGCTGGTGCGGCCCGGAACACTCCCGAAGACCTCGAGCGGCAAGCTGCAACGAGCGAGGTGCCGCGAGTTGTACCTCGACGAGCAACTCGACCTGGTGTGACGCGCTGCAGCATGCGAGCATGACGCCGTGCAGGTCGTCTACTCCGCCGCCCACCTCCGTCACGATCCTCAGGTCGAGTTCGAGACGTCGTCGTCGCATCCCCCGTTCGAGCACATCGGCCGCGCCGAGACCATCCGCGAAACGCTGCAAGCCGATCCGGCGTACTCGATCCGCTCGCCCGACGAGTGGGGGACCGCACCGATCGAAGCAGTCCACGATCCGGGTCTCGTCCGGTTCCTCTCATCGGCATGGGGCGAGTACCAGGCGGCCGCCGGGCCTCACCGCGAGGTGGTCCCCGACGCGTTCTATCGCCCGGGTCTGAGGAACAAGATGAGCGACGGGCGCGAACCGTCGAACGTCCAGGGCCGTCTCGGCTGGTGGTGTTTCGAGACGACCACGCCGCTCACCGACGGCACCTACGAAGCTGCCCGGAGCGCTGTCGACACCGCCCTCACCGCCACGTCGATCGTGCTCGGCGGCGAGCGGGCGGCGTACGGTCTGTGCCGGCCTCCCGGGCATCACGCCACGACATCGCTCTACGGCGGTTACTGCTTCTTCAACAATGCAGCGGTCGCTGCCCACCACATCGTCGGCACCACCGGCACCAAGGTCGCCATCGTCGACGTCGACTACCACCACGGCAACGGTACGCAAGAGATCTTCTACGATCGCGACGACGTCCTCTACGTGTCGCTCCACGGCGATCCCGAGCGGGCATATCCGTACTTCACGGGGTTCGACGACGAGACCGGCACCGGCCGCGGTCTCGGGTCGAACCTCAACCTGCCGCTTCCGGAACGTGCCGACGACGATCGCTTTCTCGCCGGTCTCGAGCAGGCATGCGCCGCCGTACAGCGGTTCGGGGCGACCACGCTGATCGTCTCGCTCGGACTCGACACCTTCCACACCGACCCGATCTCGGACCTCGCCGTCACCACCGACGGCTTCGAACGGTGAGGGGCCTTGGTCCGCGAGCTCGGCCTTCCCACGGTCGTGCTGCAAGAGGGCGGCTACGACGTGTCGGCGCTGGGCGAGAACGTCCGCCGCTGGTTGGTGGGTCTGGCGGGCTGACGACCGGGACGGTCAGTCTGCAGTGTCGTGCTCGAGCACGACACCGACCAGACGGTCACCGTATGCCTCGAGTTTGGCGGGCCCGACGCCGCGGACAGCGGCGAGTTCCTCGAGAGACCGCGGTCGGAGCAGCACGATCTGCTCGAGCGACGCATCGGACAGGACCGTGTAGGCCGGCTTTCCCGCGGCGAGATGGCGCCGAAGATCCTTGAGTGCAGCGAACAGGGCGGCATCCGCGCCGGCCAGTTGCTGCCCCGGTCGCCCAGCTGGTGTCGGTGCCGGCACCGACCGGGAGGGCCGGTCCGCCGTGACGGACCGGGGATCCGCCTGTCGCCGTGGCGTCGGCGGATTGGTCAGCTCGTCGATGAACGGCGAGGGTGTCGCGCCGGCCACGACGTGCAGCGTGCGGCTCGCTCTCGTGATCGCCACGTGGAACACGCGGCGCTCCTCCTCGACGTCTTCGGCAAGGCGGTGCGGGAACTGGTCGGCGTCGGCCTGGTGCACCACGACGAACGGCCACTCCTGGCCCTTCACCCGGTGCACCGTCGCCAGCGTGACGCCGTCCGGGCTCCACGGCGCCGACACGGCGTCGCGCAGCCACGGTTCGAACCGCCGCGGGTCGGGTTGGAGCGCGGCGAGTTGGGCAATGGCCGTGAGGTCGTCGTTCTGGGCGGCGCGGTTCATACCTCGCCGCAGCGTGTCGAGCGTCGCGATGCTCGATGCCAGCCCGACGCCGGTCCGCAGCGCGTCGAGGATCGCCGATGTGGTCCCGCGAGTCGCTGCGATCGAGCGCAGGCGTTCGATGTCGGCAGCGAACTCCGCGATCCGCTGGGCGTCTCGTTCGTTGTTGACACGGCCGGCCAGGCGCGAGAGGCCGTCGACCGACTGCTGTTCGGCGGCCCATGACGCAACGTTCGGATGGATCGAGCGCGAGGGGCGTCGGAGCGCTTCGGCGACGTCGTCCGTGCGGAAGTCCCCGTCTGCCACGGCGAGGCGGAGCCAGGCCAAGGCTGCCCGAACGGCGACCCGGTCGAGGAACTCGCGGCCGACACCTCCCGACGTGGGCACCCCGGCCGCTCGAAGTGCCACCTGCACCGGTGCGAGCAACGAGTTGACACGGGTGAGGACGGCCACCTGCGCTGGCGAACCACCCGACCCGACGAACTCGCTGATCAGGTCGACGGTGGTGCTGACCGTGTCGTCGGCGGCCTCGATGGTGAGGCCGGTTCGGTCGGTCGCCGCCCGGATGGTCTTCGCGACCCGCCGCCCGTTGTGGCGCAGCAGCATGTCGGCAGCGGCGACCACATCGGCAGGGCAGCGGTAGTTGACCTCGAGCGGGTGTTCGCCGGCCCCGGGGAAGAGCGCATCGAACTCGATCAACCAGGCCGGGTCTGCGCCGTTGTACCCGTAGATGGTCTGGTCGTCGTCGCCGACTCCGAACACGGCGCCGTCGGGACCCGCCAGGAGACGCACGAGCAGCAGGTGCGCGGGCGTGAGGTCCTGGAACTCGTCGACGAGCAGGACTCGGCACGACCGCTGTGCCGCCCGTCGGGCGTCGGGGTCGGTGAGGAGGATCTCGATCGCCCGTTGCACCTGCTCGTCGAAGTCGACCTGACCGGCCCGTTCGAGTTCGCGGCGGTAGCGGGCGAGTACGTCGGGAAACCCATCCACGTCGCCGTCGTAGAGTCGCTCGACGATCTGGGGGTCCTTCAGGCCGAGCCGCGCCAGCGAGAGCGCCTCGATCCAGGTGGCGACCGGGTCGGAGTTGCGCTTGCGCGGGAAGCTCACCAGACGACCGATGATTCGACGAACGTCGCCCTCGTCGATCGTCTGGAACGATCGGCGCGTCGGGGCGAACGGGGGAGTGCCGTTGACGATGGCCAGGGCGATGGCATTGAGCGTGCGCACCTGCAGTCCGCGTAGGTCGGCGGTCCGCTCGCGCATCTCTTCCTGGGCGCGTTTGTTGAACGCCACGAGGCTGACCGCCGAGGGTGGGAGTGCCCAGTGGCGAAGCAGGTGGCGAGCACGTTCGGTGAGCACCCTCGTCTTGCCCGAACCGGCGGGAGCGATGATGCGGGCGGTGCCGGTCTGGTGTGTGACTGCTGCGGTCTGATCGGCGGCCAGTTCGGCGGTCGTGCTGTTGGTGCGGAAGGGTTCGAGCGAACCGCGTTCGACCGCGACCCGGTGGACCACGGCAACACCGTCGATCGGCTCCGTGAAACGAATCGGACCACCGTCGAGCCACAGTCGTTCGCCGCTGGCGCTCACGATGTCGCCGACGCCGTCAGGGGCCACCGTCGCGCCCGAGGCCAGCGCCTGATCGAGTACGGGCCAGCGAGGGTGCGCGCCGGTCAGGTCGATGCTGTTGGCCGTCACCAGATGACGCAGCGTCGACCGGAGGAGGTCGAATCGCGGCCCGAGTGCGTGAGGTGGTGCATCGGTCGACTCGGGTTGGTCGAGCGCGGCGCTGGCGCTGTCGGTGATCTCGATGATCGCCCTCTGCCGGTCGAGCGCCAGCGAGCGGAGCCGCGCCAGCGCGTTGCTCGGGCCGCGGACGTCGTCGTCGGTGACGGCCACTCGCTCGGCACCCGACCAGCCCGTTGGCTCCACGGCTCCGGGTCGCACCATCACGTTCCGCGCCAGCCGATCGGGACCTGGATGGATCACCGGTGCCGAGTTCTGGGATCGCCCCCAGCAGGCGCGAACCTCACCGCTCGTTGCGTGCGCACCGCCGCAATAGACACACGAGATCGCCATCATCAGGTGTGTATCGCAACGGACGAACCGTCGCACCCTGTGACGCCGGATCGTGTTCGGAGTGCGAGCACCGTGGCGCCGGCCGCTGCGGTGACTACGCCGACTTGAGATCGGCCAGCACCCGGTGCCAGCGCTCGGGGTCGGACTGGTACGGGGCGTAGAAACTGATCCGCTGGATCACATCCCCGTACCGACGGTGCAGCTCGGGGGCGATCTGCTCGGGTTCGCCGACGACGGCGAAGGCCTCGAGGATCTCGTCGGTGATCAGGCTGCCCATCTCTTCCCACTGGCCGCGCTTGGAGAGCGTGTTCAGTTCGTCCTGCAGATCTCCCCATCCGTGCAGGTCGAGCACGCCTCGGTAGGCGGGCGTCGATCCGTAGAACGCGATCTGCTGTCGCGTGCCCTTGGCCGCCGAGGCCATCTGGGCATCATCGGTGCCGGTGACCACGAAGCTCGGGCCGATGATCTCGAACCCGTCCATGGTCTTACCAACCTTGGCGCGGCCGCGTTCGAGCGCCGGGATGGTGACCTCGCGCAGGTAGCGCTCGGTGGTGAAGCCGTGACAGATGAAGCCGTCGCAGACCTCGCCGGCCACCTCGGTCATCTTCTCTCCCACGCCGGCGAGGAAGATCTTGGGAACCCCGAAACCACCGAGTTCGGCGCGGTCGGGGGTGAAGAACGGGGTCATCAGGGTGTGGGTGTAGAAATCACCGCGGAACGCCAGCGGCGTGCCGTTCTCCCAGGTGTCCCAGATGGCCCGGATCGCCATGATCATCTCGCGCATCCGCGGCGCCGGGTGGCTCCACTCCATGCTGAACCGCTTGGTGATGTGCGGCTTGATCTGGCTGCCGAGGCCCAGGATGAAGCGCCCCTGCGAGAAGGCCTGCAGGTCCCATCCGATGTTGGCGAGCGTCATCGGATTACGGGCGAAGGCAACGGCGATCGAGGTGCCGAGCTCGACCGACTCGGTGTGCTCGGCTGCCAGCAGGAGCGGGAAGAAGGGATCGTGACTCGTCTCGGCCGTCCAGATGCCGCTGTATCCCGCTGCCTCCGCCTCGCGTGCCTGTCGACCAGCGTGGTGCAGGTTCGAGCCGAGCCCTCCATCGACCTTCATCGGGTTCCCCTTGTGTGCCGGACGCCATCGGCGTCGAGGTGTGCCGGACGCCATCGACGTCGGTGACTGGAGGGTACTGCGCGCCGACAGCGCGATCCGAGTCGTCGTCCGACTCAGCCGTCCTGGTCGCGCAGGAACTGCTCGAGTTCGGCGGCGAGGTCGTCGCCGTCGGGAAGGTCGCCCGACTCGACCGCCGCAGCGCCGCCGTCGACCTGGTCGTAGACGATCTCGAGTTGTTCGATCATGGCCCGGTGCTCGGCGTTCGACGCCACGAGCTGGTCGAGCCGCTCGCGCAGTGCGAGCGCTTCGGAGAACACGATGTCGGTGTCGACGAAGATGCCCGAGATCGAGCGAAGGGTGTGCAGCAGCGCCAGCGTGGCAGGTGGATACGCCATGGTGCCGAGATAATGGGGGACCTGGGCCCAGAGCCCGATCGACGGGATCCCGGCCTCGGTGAGCGAGTGCTCGAGCACGGCACCGACACCGGCAGGCACGTCGAGCGTGCTGACCATCAGGCCGGACCGTCGGACGAACTCTGCCGACGGCGAGGTGCAGGCGACCCGCGAGGGGCGGGTGTGTGGCGCGGCGAACGGGTACGCCCCGAGGAACACCGCTTGACCGACGTCGAACTGCACGGCCAACTCGGTGACGCTCGCAGCGAAACGATGCCATGCGGCGTCCGGCTCGGGGCCGCTGAGGGTCATGACCGGCTGGAGCGGGTCGTCGGAACCCTGGAGCACGATCTCCGGCCAGATGATCTTGGTGTTGACCCCGTCACGCAGTTCCATCGTCGGTCGGCGGGCCCGGTAGTCGATGAAGACGTCGCCGTCGAAGGTGGCGATCCGCTGTGGACCGGTCTGCTCGAGCACCCACTCCATCGCCGATGCTGCTGCGCCGCCCGCGTCGATCCACCCCGTGAGCATGGCCACCAGCACCGGCCGGCGAAGACCGGGGAGCGGTTCGTGCAGGGTGTAGCCGCCCTGGCTCACGTCGTCTCCAGCATGGCGAGCGCCGAGGCGGCTGCTCGGTCGACCTGCATGGCGAACACCTCGAGTTCGGCCGGGTCGCGCTGGCCGAGTGCGCCGCCCAGGTACCGGGCGTACACGCCCTCGAGGATGCAGGCGAGCTTCCAGTACGCGAACGAGATGTAGAAGGGGAGCTGCGAGATGTCGCGTCCGCTCACCGCGGCGTACCGCTCGGCGAGGTCGGCGCGATCGAAGAAGCCGTCCGCCGTGGTGGCCGAACCTGTCCAGGCCGATGCCTCGTCGTTGGGTCCGGTCCAGTACACGTGCAACAGGCCGAGGTCGGCGAGCGGGTCGCCCAGGGTGCAGATCTCCCAGTCGAGCACTGCGACGACCTCGCCGTCGTCGTCGACCATGCAGTTGTCGAGTCGGTAGTCGCCGTGGACGATGCTCGCCGCGCCCTGCTCGGGGATCCGTGTCTGCAACAGGTCGTGCACGCGATCGACCGCCGGCAGGTCGCGGGTCTTCTGGGCGTTCCACTGGCCGTACCAGCGCTTCAGCTGACGGGCGATGTAGCCGTCGTGACGGCCGAGGTCGCTCAGCCCGACAGCGTCGAGATCGACGGCGTGGAGGGCGGCGAGCGTGTCGACGATCGACTCGCTCGCATGTCGGCGGGCCTCGAACGACAGGATCGACTCTGCAGCGGCGCGGTCGCGGATGACGTGACCCTCGACGAAGCCCATCACGTAGAACGGCGAGTCGTTCACCGACGGGTCGTCGCAGTAGCCGAGCGCAGGGGCCACCGGAACCGGGCTGGCCGAGAGGGCGTGGATGATCCGGTGCTCGCGACCCATGTCGTGCGCACTCGCGAGTCGGTGCCCGAGGGGCGGACGGCGCAGGACGAACCTCGTGCCGTCGGCCCCGGTGACACCGAACGTGAGATTGGAGTGTCCACCGGCGATGACGTCGAAGCGGAACGGGCCGATCGCGCCGGTCACGTTGGACTCCATCCACGCCGTGACCGCCGGAACATCGATGCCAGGGATGTCGCTCATACGAGGCCGAACGGTACCCACTTGCAGCGACCGATCGCGAATGGTGGCTGGGTAACGTGCTCGTGGAGATGTTCGACGCACCATGAGAATCGATCGACAGACGAACTGGCTCGACGACGACTACGACATGGTCGTCGTCGGCGGCGGGATCACGGGTGTCTTCGTCGCCCGCGAGGCGGCGGGGCGCGGTCTGCGCACGCTGCTCGTCGACAAGGGCGACTTCGGCCACGGGACCAGTTCGGCCACGTCGAAGCTGATCCACGGCGGCATCCGCTATCTCGAGACCTACGAGTTCCGGGTGGTCCGAGAGAGCCTCCGCGAGCGCCGGATCCTTGCGCTCGCCGCCCC
>JBDKIV010000295.1:0-6838 GCA_039796935.1 Actinomycetota bacterium
CGATGATGTCACGCAGGCGAGCCGCGGTGGCGAAGATGTCGGAGGCGATCGCCCGGTATCCCTCGCGCCCGAGGCTCACCATCGCAGCCCACGCAGCGGCGATGATCCCCCCGGACCGCGACCCGCTCATCCCCGGCGACGTGTACGCGCCGCCGGGCCAGTCAGGCACCACGAAGTACTGATACCGGCGGAGCTCGGCCGAGCGGTACAGCAGCACGCTCGAACCCTTCAGACCGAAGCCGTACTTGTGCGTGTCGGCACTGAGCGAGGTGACCCCGGGGTGACGGAAATCGAACACCGGCACCGAGACGCCGACCTCGTCGCCCCAGCCGAGGATGAACCCGCCGAGGCAGCCGTCGACGTGCAGGTTGATCCCTCGCTCGAGGGCCAGATCGCTGAGATCGCCGATGGGGTCGACGAGGCCGTGCGGATACGTGCCTGCCGTGCCGACGAGCGCAATGGTGTTCGCGTCGACCAGCGACCTGACCGACGCCATGTCGGCGACGAAGTCTGCGTCGACGGCCGCCTTGCGGAGTTCGATCCCGAAGTAGTGAGCGCCCTTGTCGAGCGCCGGATGGGCGGTGACCGGCATGACCACGTTGGGTGTGGTGATCCCCCGCTCGCGGCCCCACTCGCGATACACGAGCAGCGGGTTCATGAGGCTCTCGGTGCCTCCACTCGTGACGACGCCGCACGGCTCGGGCGCATGGAACAGGTCGGCCGTCATGGCGATGATCTCGCCCTCGAAGCGGGTGGCGCTCGGATAGACGTCGCGCTGCAGCACGTTGGCGTGACTGAAATGTCCGAACACCTCGTTGAGGAACGCGTAGTGGTCGACGTCGCCCGAGTAGATCGACCCGCTGATCAGTCCCTCGTGGGCGGCGGCATCCTCGGCGCCGGCCATCTCGACGATCTCGGAGAGCAGCTCGTCGCGCGACCGCCCCTGACGAGGGAGCGTGCGCATGACGGGGTATCGGTCGGCATAGGGATAGAGGCCCATGGGGTCACCCTACGCGCCGGTCACGCGTGGGGGATCACCGCAGGGCGGTGACGATGCGTGAGCGCAGCATCAGGTGCTCGCCGGCTCGCCGCAGGCTGATCGGCACCGACCGCGGTGCACGCGCCGGATCGAACCCGACACCTTCGACCAGGCTCGGCCGTCTGGTCCCCGACGACGCCTCGCTGCCCACCAGGCGAGGCGACAAGGTCAGGAACTCCTCGTCGACGGCGCCGTCGACGAGCAACGAACCGTACAGGCCCGGCCCTCCCTCGCACAGCAGCACTGCGACGTCACGCTCGGACGCGAGCCACCGGCCGAGAGCGTTCGTGTCGACGCGTTCGGCACCGAAGTCGACCACCTCGGTGTTCGGTCGACCGCTCAGTCGTGCACGCGCCATCGCTGCACCTGCCGTCGTGGTCGCGATCACCAGGTGCACGTCGTCGCGCCCGACCACTGCCCACGCCGGGTCGATCTCGCCCGTCGCCGAGCACACCACGTGCAGGGCGGCAGGGCTGCGACCCTCGATCGAGCGCAGCCACGCGAAGGCTGCGGTGTCGTGCGTGCCGAGGAACTCCGGCGTCCAGAGGTGGTCGGGTTCGGCACGAACCGTCCCGTCCCCCACCAGCACGGCGTCGCAGCGGGCGCGGAGCAGTGCCATCAACCAGATGTCGGCGGCGGAGCCTCCCGACACCGCGGCGCCGCCGATCTGGCTCGGTTCGGCATACGAGATCCGGCCATCTCGCGATGCCACGAAGTTGACCACGGTGTGAGGCCGCGACCGCGGCGAGTCGGGCACGATCCAGTCACCGCAGTAGAGCTCACGGAACGGCCCAGGCAGCGAACGGCCGGCACCGGGTGCAGCATCGTCGAACAGCAGGACGAAACCGGGTTCGAACCCGACAGGCACCGGTGGGCGACCCGTCTTCACCGGGCGATCGATCCGAGCGCGGGGTGGAGCACCGAGAGCCGACGCAGCGCAGCATCCATCGTCGATCGGGCGGCGGGGTCGGGCTCGCGGACAGCCCCGACCTCGACCATCTGATCGAGGTCGGCGATGGAGGCCTCTCCCAGATCGACGAGCGCGAGGAGCGCCGCGCCCCGCGCGTTGGTGACCCGCGGGTCGGTCAACTGGTGCACGGGCCGGTCGAGCGCATCGGCCAGCACCTGGGCCCAGAGATCACTCGTCGCGCCGCCGCCACCGAAGCGCAGGAACGGCCAGGATGCATCGACGAACGACTCGAGGTGCGGCAGCAACCAGGCCAGGTTGAGCGCCACCCCGTCGATCGTCGCCCGGACGAGATGTCTCCGATCGTGCCGGAGGTGCAGACCCGTGAACGCTGCGCGCACCTCGTCGTCGGGCGAGGGAGCGATCGAACCGAGCAGCCAGGGCATGAACTGGACTCCGTCGGCTCCGAGGCCGGCGCTCGCCGCATCGTCGAGCGCCGCCGGGATGTCGTCGCCGTATCCCAGCAGGCGCGCCGCCCACTCGAGTGCACGACCCCCCACTCCGTTCTCGGCCATCACGTAGTAGCTGCCCGGCAGTGGACTCGGCACAGCGAGCAGACCGCTGGTCAGGTCCCCTCGGTGTTCGCCGATGTGGCTCACCATCACCGCCGTCGTACCGATGATGACCGACCCGGCACTCGGGCCCGTGGCGCCAGAACCGATGGCCGACGTGATCGAGTCGATCGTCCCGACCGCGACGGGGGTCCCGGCGGCGATCCCGAGTTCGGCCGCAGCGATCGACGTGACCTCGCCGACGAACCCGTTCATCGGCCCGAGTGGAGCGAGCTTGTCGGGGTCGAGCCGGGAGGCGGCGACGAGTTCCGGGTCGTACTCGGTACGACCCCACGTCCGGTTGTCACACACGAGTTGACCGAACACGGTCGACTGGGTGGCGCTGACCCGCCCCGTCAGCCGTGCGTTCAAGTAGTCCATCGGCTCGACGAGCGCAGCGGCACGGGAATAGGCATCGGGGTGACGGGTCTGCAGCACGTGGGCGTGCGCAATGTTGTCGTTCCCGCTCGGAAGGGGGATGAGGCCGTGTCGGCCGACCCACAGCATGAACGATTCGTCGGTGAGCAGGCTGAGGTTGTGCTCGGCACCACGCGTGTCCATCCACAGGATGCAGGGGCCGGTCGGCGTCCCGTCCGATGCGACGGGGATGGTGCTCATGTACTGACTCGTGACGGCGACGGCGGCGATCGGCGGCCGCGGCGTGAGGGCGGCGAGCGTCGCCCGGGTCGCCGCCACCGTGGCGCGCCACATCTCGTCGGGATCCTGTTCGGCTCCACCACCGGGCAGCAAGGTCGTCCGCACGCGCTCGGACGCCCACGACAACGCCCTGCCGCGCCCATCGACGATCGCCACCTTCGGTCCGCCGGTCCCGAGGTCGATGGCAAGGATGCAGGCCGTCATGCTCGCACGCTAACTCCGCCGGGCGTCCCCACCGAGCGTGCTACACCAGCGGTATGGATGTCGACGCTCCGGGCTCCTCCGGCACCGATGCAATGGCCGTCGCCGTCGGTGGGGTGTCCGCATGGCGCGGCCGACCGGTCGACATCGGCCGCCTCGGTGGAGGGATCACCAATCACAACTTCGTCGTCACCGTCGACGGCGAGCAGTTCGTGGTGCGGATTCCCGGCGAGCACACAGAGCTCCTCGGGATCGACCGCACCCACGAGGCGGTGGCGACCCGACAGGCGGCCGAACTCGGGATCGCCCCCGAGGTCGTCGGCGAACTTCCCGGCGTGGGCACCCTCATCACACGACTCGCCCCCGGCCTGTCGGCGGACGACCGGTCCGTCGACGACCGGCTCGAAGACGTCGTCGACCTGCTCACCCGCTTTCATCACAGCGGGACGCTGCCGAGCCGGTTCCCCGTGCACCGGGTGGTCGAGCGGCACGCTCGTGATGCTGCCACGCGAGGCGTCACCCCGCCACCTGCGTTCGAACACCTCCAGCGACGCAGCAGGGCGATCGAGGCTGCCTTCGCCCGATCGGCGGACCGACCCGTTCCGTGCCACAACGATCTCCTGCCCGCCAATGTGCTCGTCGGTGACGATCGGGTGTGGTTGATCGACTTCGAGTACGCGGGCATGAACGATGCGTTCTTCGACCTCGCCAACCTCAGCATCAACTGCGGCTTCGACCCCGGGAACGACGAACGACTCCTCCGCCACCGCTTCGGTGCGGTGACGAACCGGTCGTGGGCCCGCCTGCAGCTGATGAAGGTCATGAGCGAGTTCCGCGAAGGAATGTGGGCCGTGGTGCAGCAGGTGATCAGCAGCATCGACACCGACTTCGCGACCTATGCGAGCGAACGCCTCGAACGAGCCGAACACCTTGCCGCCCGCCCGGAGTTCACCCGCTGGCTCGAGGCAGCAACTGCGCCGCAGTGACGGCGCAACGCCGACTCACCGCTCGGCGGAGCGCCCCGAGCACTCCTCGAGGAACCAGTCGACGAGGCGATCGGCATTCGGGCGGCTGAGTGCGACCTTGGCCCGGGTCTCGGCGATCAGGTCCTCGGGCCTGATCCCGAACCGCTCGAGTTCGGCGGCGCCGGCACCGGCAGACCACCGGGCGATCACCGACTCGGTCACCTCGGGGTGGAACTGCGTGGCAACGCCTCGTCCGATCCTCCAAGCCTGCGGTCCGACCGGACCGGACGCCAGCAACTCTGCACCGAAGGGCAACGTGACCACGTCGTAGTGCCACTGGAACCACGGCTCCTCGGCGATCACCGACGGGAGGTGCGACGTCACCTGATGCCAACCGAGCTCGGCGACCGCCGACCGAGCGACGTGCCCACCCAGCGCTTGCGCCATCGACTGGCTCCCGAAACAGATCCCGAACTGCGGGATCCCCGATCGCTGCGCCTCACGGATCAGCTCGACCTCGGCGGCGACCTCGTCGGCCACGTGCGGCCAATAGACGCTCCAGTCGCTCCCGAGCAACACGACCAGGTCGACGGCGTCGAGTCCGGGCCACGAGCGGAACTCCTCACGGCCGCACAACTGGAAGTCGAAACCATGGTGCCGGAACCGGTCGCCGACACAGCCGGCGTCTGCATCGGCCACATTGGCCACGAGCAACGCGCGCACGGTCATCCCTCGGTCGAGATGAAGACGTTCTTCAGCTCGGAGTAGTGGTCGAGAACGGCCATCGAGTGCTCGCGGCCGAGGCCGCTCTGCTTGAAACCGCCGAACGGGGTCGAGTAGCGGACCGAGCTGTTCGAGTTGACACTGATCGTGCCGGCCTCCATCGCCCGAACCACACGCAACGCGCGAGCCCCGTTCCCGGTCCAGACCGAGCCGGACAGCCCGTACTCGCTGTCGTTGCAGATCCGGATCGCATCGGCCTCGTCGTCGAAGGGGATCACGACGGCCACGGGACCGAACACCTCGTCCCGACAGATCGAGGCCGACGTGTCGACGGGGGCAGCGATCATGATCGGATGCCAGTATCCGGGCCCGGACGGCACCGCACCGGTGAACACGGTCTCGAGACCGTCGCTGAACCCGCGCACACGCTCGAGATGCTGAGCCGTGACGAGTGGACCCATCGCCGTGTCGGAGGCCATCGGATCGCCGACCGTGAAGTCGGCGGCTGCACGGCTGAACAGCTCCACGAAACGATCGAAGACCGACCGCTCGACGAGCACCCGGCTTCGTGCGCAGCAGTCCTGGCCCGAGTTGTCGAAGACCGAACCGGGAGCGGCTGCGGCAGCTCGTTCGATGTCGGCGTCGGCGAACACGATGTTGGCGCTCTTGCCGCCGAGCTCGAGCGAGACCCGCTTCACCTGATCGGCGCAACCTGCCATGATCCGCTTGCCGACCGCGGTCGATCCGGTGAAGGCGACCTTGCGAACGTCCGGGTGTTCGACCAGGCGCCAACCCGCCTCGGGCCCTGTGCCCACCACCACCTGCAGGACACCCTCGGGGATCCCTGCGTCGAGAGCGAGTTCGGCGAGGCGCATGGTCGTGAGCGGGGTGATCTCGGCAGGCTTGATGACGGCCGTGTTGCCTGCAGCGAGGGCGGGGCCGATCTTCCACGACGCAATGAGCATCGGGAAGTTCCAGGGCGTGATGAGCCCGACCACGCCGAGCGGCTCGTGGAAGGTCATGTCCACACCGCCCGCCACCGGGATGGTCGACCCGGTGTGCTTGTCGATCGCACCGGCGAAGTAGTGGATCACGTCACTCACCGCGTTGGCGCACCAGCGACTGTTGCCGATGGGCATGCCCATGTTGGCCGTCTCGAGGAGCGCCAGTTCTTCGGCGTGAGCGGCGACGGTGTCGGCGAAGCGACGGAGCAGACGAGCCCGGTCGGCGGGCGCGACCGCTCTCCACATCGGCGCAGCCGCCGATGCCCGGGCGACCGCTGCATCGACGTCGTCCCTCGTCGCGAGCGGCACCTCGCGTAGGACTGCTTCGGTGGCGGGATTGCGCAGCACGATGTGCGAGGAGCCGGCAGGAGATGAACTCATGACTCGATTCTGGCCGATGGACCGGCAGAATGTGCCGGTGGCCCCACATGTCCTCATCGTCGGACGGCTGAGTCCCGAGTCGCGCAACGTGCGCGGTGAGGCATTCGCAGCCGGCCAGCGGTACTTCCACGCGGTCGAACGCGCCGGCGGCATCCCGCTGATGCTGCCACCCATACCGGCCCTCACCGACCGCATCGCCGACTCGATGCGACGGTTCGACGCGCTGGTCCTCCATGGCGGCGGTGACGTCGACCCGCGCCGTTACGGCGAGGAGCCGACCGCCGATCAGCTGTACGGGATCGTCGACGAACACGACGAGGTCGAATTCGCCGTCGTGCGAGCAGCGATCG
>JBDKIV010000296.1:0-6099 GCA_039796935.1 Actinomycetota bacterium
TGAGGAACTGACCGAGACCATTCACGGTCTCCCCGTCTCCGACCCCTATCGGTGGCTCGAAGACGGCGAGTCCTCGGCGGTCGTCGAATGGGTCGCAGCACAGAACCGGTTCACACGACAGGCGCTCGATGCCCGTCCCTCACGGGATGCGTGGCACGAGCGCCTTTCCGCGCTCGTAGCCCTTCCGACGGTGCTCGGTTGTTCGCTGCGGGGCGGGCGGTGTTTCGTGCTCGAGCGACGTTCGGGTGCCGATCAGTTCTCGCTCGTCGAACGACTGCTGAGCACCGATTCGACTCTGGCAGATCGGCGCCGGACACTGCTCGACCCGGCCTCGTTGGCCACGGACGCGGCCGTGGCGATCGACTGGTTCGAGCCCGACGCCGCTGGCGGTCGTGTGGCGGTTGGGATGAGCGAGGGAGGAACCGAGCAGAGTGTGCTGCGCGTGCTCGATGTGTCGACCGGCCAGTTCGACCAACTCGTGATCCGCGACACTCGTGCTGCGAGCGTGGCGTGGGCCCCGGATGGGTCGGGATTCTGGTACACGCGGTATCCGGCTGGTGACCAGTACCACCGGCACGTCCGCTGGCACTCCATGTCGACGCATGGAGACGACGACCCGGTTGTGTTCGATCGGCTGCCGACCCCCGAGGCGTGGCCCGATGTCCAGGTGTCGCCGGACGGTTCTCACCTTCTGGTGCACCTGGCCGTCGGCTGGTTGAGGACCGACGTCCACCTGCTCGACCTTACGGCCCAGACATGGCAAGTGCTCGTCGAGGGAGTGGATGCCTCGACCAGCCTCCGGTTCGGCCCGAACGGCCTGGTTGGCAGGACGACGATCGATGCTCCGAACGGGCGGATCGTCACCGTCGATCTCGCCCGTCCGCAGGTCGAGCAGTGGACGACCCTCGTCCCCGAACGTGAGGGGATCGTCCTCGGGGAGTTCGGCCTTCGCGGTGACGAGCTGATCGTCGCCGTCTCGCAGGTCGCGGTCGATTCGATCGAGCGATGGTCGCTCGATGGTCTCCGCCGTGGTGGGGAGGCGGGGATGGGGCCTGTCTCGATCGTGCAGGTCGAAGCCGACTCGACCTCGGGACATGCGGCTGTCGTGGTGTCGTCGTTCGCGGCCCCGACGTCGCTGTGGCTGCTCGAGCCATCGACGGGCTCGTGGGTGATCGATCGTTCGGATGG
This sequence comes from Actinomycetota bacterium, assembly GCA_039796935.1. Lineage (GTDB taxonomy): Bacteria > Actinomycetota > Acidimicrobiia > Acidimicrobiales > Ilumatobacteraceae > VFMC01. The sequence goes on from JBDKIV010000296.1 coordinate 1,189, forward strand.
CGGAGGCGATGCACCGGCACTCGCCGTGTCGCAGCTCTCGTATCCCTCACTCGACGGTACCGAGATCGGCCTGTTCGTGATGCATCGTCCCGATGTGGTGCCCGCAGCGGACGTCCCCCTGATCCTGAACGGCTACGGGGGTTTCGCGATCACGGAGTCGCCGCAATGGATTCCGAATCTGGCTGCCTGGTGCGCCGCAGGCGGTGTCTGGGCGATCGCCGGATTGCGCGGTGGCCACGAACACGGTGATCGTTGGCACCAGGCGGGCAGACGGCACCTCAAACAGAACGTGTTCGACGACTTTCATGCGGCCGGCGACTGGCTGGTCGCGCAGGGGATGGCCTCACACGAGCGAATGGCGCTGGTCGGCGGGTCGAACGGAGGCCTGCTGGTTGGTGCTGCCCTGACTCAGAGACCCGATCTCGCGAGGGCCGTCTGGTGCGCGGTGCCACTGCTCGACATGGTTCGCTTTCCGAACTTCCTGATCGCCCGACTGTGGACCGACGAGTATGGCGATCCCGACGTGGCCGAGGAGTTCGCCTGGCTGTACGCGTACTCGCCGTACCACGCCGTCGAATCGGCGACGGAGTACCCGTCGGTGCTGTTCACCACGGCAGAGGGTGACACTCGGGTCGATCCGCTGCACGCCCGGAAGATGGCAGCGCTGTTGCAGCACGAGTCGGCCCGCTCCGATGAGCGACCGGTGATGGTGTGGCAGGCCAGTCGCGCCGGGCACGGCGTGGGAAAACCGGCGTCGATGCGTTGTGCGGAGGGAGCAGATGTCCTGTCGTTCCTGGCGTGGCAGTTGGGGACAGAGGCCGACATGGCGGTCGAACTGCAGGGAGGGCCATCGTGAGCGTGGCGGTGGTGGGGATCTCGGTCGCCGCAGATCCTGAGCCGTGGGCCTCCATCGGTCTGCAGATCGACGACGATGCGACCTGGATCGGCGGCATCCGGTTGGGGTTTGTTGACGGGGCCTCGATGCAAGGCGTCACCGGGTGGACGCTTGCCGGATCGGTCGAGCAGGCTGACACGATCGATGGTCTCGCCACCTCCCATGTGGATTCGGCAACGATGGCCAGCGAGTCGTGGGACCATCCGCTGGGGGTGCGCTCGTTCGATCACCTGGTGGTGATGACGTCATCGTTGGAGCGCACGTGCGGCGCTGTCGCTGCGACGACCGGTGCCGAACTTCGACGGGTTCGTGATGCTGGTGCGGTGAGACAGGGTTTCCACCGCATGGGTCCGATCATCCTCGAAGTGGTCGAGTCCGAGCGGGTGACGCAGGAGCGTTCGTCGTTCTGGGGCTTTGTGCTGATCGTCGACGACCTCGATGCAGCAGTGCGTCGCCTGGGTCCCGAACGGATCGGACCTGCCCGCGATGCTGTGCAGCCCGGCCGTCGTATCGCCTCGTTTCGCGCCGCGGCCGGGCTGGGTGTGCCGGTGGCGTTGATGACGGGGTGACGGTTCAGTCGAAGCCCTGTGAACCGTCGTCGGCGAGCGCTCGGAGGTGCAACGTGCCCTCGTCGCACTCGCTCGACAGCGGGCACCATCGGCATGCAGCGCTGGGACTCTTCGACGGTGGACGGCCACCGACGGTGATCTCGATGTGGCGTTGGATGGCGCCCTCCACCCGTGCCAGCGTCGATTCGAGTATGCCTTCGGTGACGTCTTCGACGTCAGCCTCGCAACTGTCGAGGTAGTACGTGGCGACACGGCGCGGCGGGACACGACGCACGAGCGCTTCGACCAGCGCATAGAAGCGGAGATCGAGCCGGTGGAACGCACTGGGCCAGCCGGTCTTGAAGTCGATGATCAGCCGGGTGCTGATGCGGCCATCAGGTTTGCCGACCACGAGGTCGGTCTTGCCGACCAGTTCGACCGTGCCGCGGGGGGACCATCGGATTCGCGACTCGAACAGGGGATGTGCGTTGCGGGGCAGGGGAGGGAAGTCCTGGATGAAGCGCGTGGTGCGTTCGATGGCGCCGGCTCGGAGTTCGGCCCGCTCTGCGTCGGTCATGCTGGCGACGAAATCGCCGCGGTTGCCGGGCTCGTCGGCGAAGCGGGCGAGCGACTCGTCGACGAGGGTGGCGGGGTCGGCCTCGCCCTGCCAGTGGGCGGCGAGTTCGATTGCCTTGTGCGACACGAAACCCCGCGCCGTGGCCGGGTTCCACGAGAATTCATCGGGAGCGAGGTGCTTTGCCTCGCACCCGAGCGCCGTGTTGAGGAAGGTCTTGCCGACGACCAGCTTTGCACCGCCGAGCGCGGCCGATGCATCGGCAACGACAGCCTCGGCACGGCTTCGGAGATCCTCGATGAAGTCGGCATCGAACACCAACGGCTCTCCGTCGCGGCGGAGTTGCTGGAGCAGGCGCTGCTGTGTCGGCGTGAGTTCCATGACCGGTGACCTTACCGAGGGGGCGCGCGAGGAATCCGTGAGACACCCCCTCGCCATGATGGGCGCATGCTCCCGTCCACCGCCTCCGGCACCACGGTTCACTTCTCCCACACCGCCCGCCTCCTGGCCAGCGAGGCGCGTCGGCGTGGTTTGGTGGCGCCGGGCTTCCGGTGCCCGCCCCGGGTGGTCGGCGCTCAGCGGAGCATCCGTCGAACCCCCGCCGGTGCGGTCGTCGCCGTCCAGGTGAAGAACCGGCCGTGGCCGGCAGTCGTGGCCGACATGATCGAGGGCGTGGTGCTCGCCAACCGGCTGCTGCCGCCGCAGGCAGACCGCGTCCGAACGGAACTCTGGGAGGTGGTGAGCGCCGACTGGCCGGCCGATGCCGCACAGGTGGCATGAGGCCGTGCGGCTCGCGGCGGCCGAAGTCCGCTGTCCGGGTGTGAGTACCGGTCCACCACGAGGTCCCACCGATCCAGAGTTCGCAGGTCGCTATCGTGATCTGACGGCACCTGGCGTGACCGGCCCGGGTGGCGGAATTGGCAGACGCGGGGGGCTTAAACCCCCCTTCCCGCAAGGGAGTGTGGGTTCGAACCCCACCCCGGGCACCACATCTGAACTGGGATGATGTGCTGAAGATCAAGTCTCACCGACTGTGGATAACTGCCTCGACGGGCGATTCCTGCACAGATCCTGCACGGATTTTCGATAGCGTGCCGGCATGGCGAGGGGTTCGGTGCGGCGGCACGACAACGGATGGGGCTATCGGGTCGACCTCGGCCCCGACCCGGCGACGGGCAAGCGACGGCAGGCGTCGAAGCAGGGTTTCCGCACCAAACGCGAGGCCGAGCAGGCGGCCCAGGCCGTGCTGAAGGCCGCCGCCGAGGGAGCGGTCACGAACCGGACTCACCGCACGGTGGGGGAGTACCTCGACGAGTGGTTGCAGATGCAACAGCCGCGACTTCGCGCGACGACGCACCACAGCTACGCGATGGCGGTCAACCGGATCAAGAGCGGTCTCGGCTCTGCCAAGCTCCAGTCGCTCACACCGTTGCAGGTCGAGCGCTTCTACCGCGAGCTGACGTCGGCCCGCTTGGGACGTGACTACTCGCCCAAGACCATCCGCAACACGCACACCGTGCTCCGCAAGGCGCTCGCCGACGCCGAGCGGCTCGAGCTCGTGATCCGCAATGCCGCAGCGGCGGCACGGCCGCCGGCCGTCGATCACGTCGATCGGGTGACGTGGAGCAGTGAGGAACTCGGCGAGTTCCTCGAGTCGGTGCGTGACGATCGGCTGTATCCGGTGTTCGTGGTGCTCGCCACCACCGGTATGCGCCGAGGTGAGGTGCTCGGGCTGCGGTGGCGCGACGTCGACTTCGATGCCGGCGATCTGGCGATCGCCAACACGCGGACACCGGTCAAGTCTGAGATCGTGACCGGTCCGCCCAAGACGGCCCGCAGTCGCCGCCAGGTGTTCCTCGACGAGTGGACGCTCGACGTGCTGCGAGCGCAGCGCCGGAGCCAAGCTGCTGATCGTCTCGCAGCGGGGCCGGCGTGGCACGCCGACGAGGATTACGTGTTCACCGACGAAGTCGGCGTGCCGGTGAATCCCAACAGCGTGAGCAAGCGGTTCGACACGATCGTGCGGAAGTCCGGCCTGCCCCGCATCCGGCTGCACGACCTGCGCCACACCTATGCGACGGTGGCGCTGAAGGCCGGTGTTCACCCGAAGGTCGTGAGCGAGCGGCTCGGCCACGCCACCGTCGGCATCACGCTCGACCTGTACTCACACGTGACGCCGTCGATCGCGCGGGATGCGGCCGACGTCGTCGCTTCGAAGATCCGTCGCTGACGCGACTCGCTCACGGTGCGAGCATGGCGTCGAGGGCCGCCGCCGGCACGACGAGCCGACCCCGCAGCTTGAGCACGGGCAGCACGCCCGACTTCGCGCACTCGTATGCCGTGGTGCGCGAGATCCCGAGGATCTCCGCCGTCTCCGTGATCGTGTACGTGCGCCGCACCGCCGGCGCCGTCTCCTGCTGCATCGTTCGCTCCTCTCGATTCTCGTGCCCGCCAGCCGATCGAGTCACCACTCCCGCCCGGCTGTCGTTGCCTCTGGGCCTCTCGCCCTCACGCGCGATCGCCACGGTCGCGCTCCTTCCACGTACAACTGGACAGCGAGACCGCCTCGCGGTGAAAAGTCCCGAGCTCGGGCCGCGCCTCGTCGACCTGTGGGCCCCGATCTCGGTGTGTCGCCCCGGTCGTCGCCGACGCTCCCCGAACCCCTGCTCAGGCCTCTGAAGCGAGAGACTGTCAGACGCTCCCTTGTCAAGCCGCGGCTGTGGCGGGGTGTTGTCGTCGTTGTGTTTCGTCTTTCCACATGCGTCGGATGACGCGGTTGGCGAGGTGGCGTTTGTGGGCTCGGCGGGCTTCTCGTCGCGTTTTGCCTTCGGTGAGTTTGCGGTTGATGAAGGTTCGGGCGTCGTCGCGGTCTCGTTGTTGGGTGACGCTGGCGA
>JBDKIV010000297.1:0-2913 GCA_039796935.1 Actinomycetota bacterium
GGCCGGGCGAGGCGACTACTCGGCCGCCTCCGATCCGGTCATCCCGCGTGGCATCGGTACCCAGGGTCTCGTGTCGCTCACGCCGGTTCGCGTGTTCGACACCCGGCCGGGTCTGCCCGACGGTGCCGTCGTCGTCGCCAAGAAGGTCATCGGTGGTGCCACGGTGCTGAAGGTCAAGGTCGCCGGAGTCGGCGGCGTACCGCTCAGCGGTGTGGCAGCGGTGTCGCTCAACGTCACCGTCACCGAACCAGTCGGCAACGGCTTCCTCACGGTGTATCCGTGTGGTCGGGTCCCGCAGGCGTCCAACCTCAACTTCGTCCGCAACCAGACCATCCCGAACTCGGTGATCGCACCGCTGTCGGCCAACGGTGAGGTGTGCTTCTACTCGAACGTCAACACCCACGTCCTTGCCGACGTGAGCGGTTGGTTCAAGAACGGCATCTCGCTCAACCCGGTCGATCCGGTGCGTGTGTTCGACACCCGTCAGACCGAGCCGCAGGGAGCGGTCGGCGTGTCGAAGCAGCCGTACGGCCCCTACCCGGGCGAGAACCTCATCCTCCGGGTGCGGGTCACCGACATCCCGGGTGTCACGCCCGGCGTCGACAAGGTGGGTGCTGTCGCACTGAACGTGACGGTCACCGACACCGAGGGACCTGGTTTCGTCACGGTGTACCCGTGCGGCGATCGCCGTCCGGGCACGTCGAACCTCAACTTCGTGGCCAAGCAGACGGTGCCGAACCTCGTGATCGCCCCCGTCGACGACCAGGGTCGTGTGTGCCTCTACTCGAGCGCTCGCACCAACCTGATCGCCGACATCAGCGGGTGGTTCTACAAGGGAGTCGGTATGGCGATGGCCGGTAGCGAGCCGACCCGTCTGTTCGACACACGGCCGGGCGAGGCCAATGGCGCTGCCGCCGTCCAGAAGATCCCGGTGGGGCCGAACAACATCCTCAAGGTCAAGGTCGCCGGTCGCGCCGGTGTGCCGCTGTCCGGTGTGGGTGCTGTGGCACTGAACGTGACCGCGACCGAGTCGGGCCTGCCCGGTTTCGTCACGGTGTTCCCCTGTGGTGATCTGCCCATGGCGTCGAGCGTCAACTTCGCCGCCGGTCAGACCGTGCCGAACTCGGTGATCGCACCGGTGTCGGCCAACGGTGAGGTGTGCTTCTTCGCCAACACGAACACGCACCTCGTGGCCGACGTCAGCGCCTGGTTCGCCGACTGATCGGCTGACACGATCCGACCCGAAGACGGGGGCCTCGCAGCAGCGAGGCCCCCGTTTCGGTTTGTAGCGTGATGAGTCGACGAGCGACTGGAGCAACCGTGAGACGAGCGATCCGTACCGGACTGTTGGCGACACTGGTGTCGCTCGGCATCGCCGCGCCCGCCGCAGCCGACGAGGCGGTGCCGAGCCGGTACGAGACGACGATCGAGTCGATCACGCCGGCGGTCGACACGGTCACCGTGTCGATGATCGGCGGCGACAACTTCGTCGAACTCTCCGTCACGGCAGGCCACGAGGTGATCGTGCTCGGCTACGAAGCCGAGCCGTATCTCTGGTTCCAGGCCGACGGCACCGTCAGCGAGAACCGCCGCTCGAAGGCCACGTACCTCGACGACACCCGCTACGGCACCGTCGAGGTGCCCGACGACCTGTTGCCGTCGGACGAACCCGAGTGGGTCGAGATCGCCGACGGGGGCCGCTGGGCCTGGCGTGATCACCGGGCGCATTGGCTCTCCGACACCCCACCGCTCGGTCTCGCCCCGGGCGATCAGGTGCTCGACAACACGATCCCTCTCGACGTCGACGGCCAGCGGGTCACGGTTCGTCTCCTGTCGACCTGGGTGCCCGAGCCCTCGCGATTGCCGGTGGACGTGGCCGCCGTGGTCGGCGTGATCCTCGGTTTCTCGGCGATGTCCCGTCGTGGCGTTCCCGGCGTACCGGTGCTCGTCGTGGGCGTCCTCGCCACCGTCGTCGGGGTCTGGCAGGTGCTGTCGCTGCCGTCCGAGACTGCGCCTGGACCGTTGGTGTGGGTGCTCCCGGTGGTCACCGTCATCGGCGGTGCCGCGGCTACGGCGTACCGCAACCGAGGTTGGTCGAACTGGGTGGCAGTCGGTGGAGCGCTCGCCATGACGGTGTGGGCGGGATTGCGCGCCGAGGTGATCCGCTACGCGGTGCTTCCCACCGATGCACCGTTCTGGTTCGACCGTGCCGTCACGGCAGGGGCCGCCGTGACGGGTGTGATCACGATCGTGGCCACGATGATCGGGGCGCTGCGCAGACGGCGTGATGCCGGAGACGCTGGCGAACGCACCACCCCGACGACGACCGAACCGTCGAAGAAGACCGTGCCACCGAACAAGGCCGTGCCGCAGAAGAACGCTGCATCATCGAAGAAGGGCGCGCAGTCGGCGAAGAAGCAGACGAGCGCTACGTCGGCCAGACGCGGTCGATGACCGCCTGACCGCCGAGCACGGCGCCCACCGTGCCGGCAGCGAGGAACGGCCCGAACGGAATGGCGGTGCGCCGATCCGCTCGACCGAGGGCCAGCGCCGTCAGCCCGTACAGCGCGCCGAGTGCGAAACCCAGGAAGAGCCCGACCGGTACGTGTGTGGGGCCCAGCCAGCCGAGGTACGCGCCGAGCAGCGGAGCCATGCGCACGTCTCCGTCGCCGAGCCCTCCACGACTCGCCAGGTGGACCACCAGCATCAGTGCGAGCGCCAGCGCCGCTCCGGCGAGCATGGTGGCGATGCGGTGAGGCTCGCCGTCGACCAGTGCCGCGGCCGTCAAGAGCGGCGCTCCGAGCGCCAGGGTCGAGTACGAGACCTCACGGGGGAGTCGATGGGTGTGCAGGTCGATCGCGCTCAGCACGACCAGACCGGCGCACAGCACGCAGAACGCCGCGGCCGTGACGA
>JBDKIV010000298.1:0-18667 GCA_039796935.1 Actinomycetota bacterium
ACCCTCGGCCTCGGCCTCCTTGGTCTTGCGGATCAACAGGGCGTCACCCTCGTTGGTCGCCGCTGCCTTCAGGTTGTTCGAGGCCACCACCTGCGCCATCGAGGTCGTGATCGCCTGGTCGAAGGTGATGTCGTTGAGCTGCAGGTCGATGAGGTGGTAACCCCAGGTCTCGAGCGTCAGATCGAGCTTTTCTTTCACCTCGCTCACGATCTCACCGCGGAGTCCGAGGATCTCGGCCTGCTTCATGGTCGCCACGAATCCTCGAGTGGTGCCTTCGACGCTGCGGACCAGCGCCGTCAGGAAGTCCTTCTCGCTGAAGAACTTGAACGCCACGTTCTTCACCGTTGCCTCGGTCTCGTTGACGACCGAGTACACCATCATGGCGGTGAAGTAGACGTTTGCCTGATCGCTGGTGATGGCCTGGAACTGCAGCTCGACCGCGCGGTTCTGCGTGCTGATCCGTCGGAAGATCTGCTCGACGAAGGGGATCAAGAGGTTGAGGCCCGGCCGACGGACCGACCGGTACTTGCCGAAGACCGTGGTGACGGCGACCGTCCCCTGGCTCACCGTCTTGATGGACGTCACGAGCGCTGCGATCACGAGGACCACGAGTACCAGCACGACGATCTCGGTCACACCCATGGGGCACCTCCCGGCTCTGCGACCTCGCCAGGCTAGAACATCGGCGGTGACCCGGCGGCCAGGATTCCGAACCGATCGTCTCGCCCGAGGCGAAGCGGCAGCAGCAGCGGTAGCATCGGGGACCGTTCGCGGGTGTAGCTCAATGGTTAGAGTTCCAGCCTTCCAAGCTGGCTATGCGGGTTCGATTCCCGTCACCCGCTCGCACATCGATGTTCGGTCTGCTCAGGCGTAGAGCGAACGCCGGAGCGCGTCGAGCGAGAACGTGGCGAATGCGTCGTGGTCCACCGGGGTGGGATCGACCAGGTTGACCACACCCCCGAGCGTCACCGCCCAGAACCAGGCGGCCACCACCTCGAGGTCGACGCTCGACGAGATCCACGCACGTTCACGAGCCCGCTCGAGCAACCGCACCGTACCGGCGACACCGTAGCGGTGGACCTCACCCAGGAAATCCAAGAGTTCGGGCCGACCGTAGGCGCTACCGATCGCGTGCACCCGAACGAACATCTGCGATCGACGCTGAGGCGACAGCGAGTCGAGCACGAACCGATCGAACGCCGAACGGAACTCCTCGACCGACGTCGACGTGTCGACGACCTGTTCGAGCGCCGTCAGTTGCTCGCTCGTGGCACGAACGACCCGCTCTGCGTGTGCTGCGTCGATGAGGCCTTGCCGACTACCGAAGTAGCGGTACACCGCCGTGACGGCGAGACCGAGCGATGAGGCAACGTCCTCGACCCGGACGGCGGTCTCACCACGCTCTTCGATGACGTCGATCGCCGAGGCCAGGAGGCCGACGGCGGTGCCGTTGGGTGCCGAAGCGAAGGTGGGAGCCGAGAGCGGTTCGATTCCTGGCTCGCTCATCCGGCTCCCCTTCCAGATCTCGACATGACCCCGCCTCGACTTTTCACAACTATGAGAATAGTACCTCTTTCGGACCGGGCCAACTGCGAGTGAACATCGTTTTCCGGAATGCTCCGCCACCGTTGACCACCCGTGACGGGCGGACCAGTAGCGTTCGGACGGTGCGCCGCCGTCTCCGAGTACCGGTCCATCGACGAACCGAACTCGCCGATCTTGCGCGGCGGTCACGAGAAGTCGTGGCCGTCTCGGCCCTCACCGGCGCCGCGACAGGAGCCGTCGTGGCCGGGTTGGACCAACTGATCGTCGAGATGCTGTTGCCCCGGATCGGCACCGCCCCACTGTGGATCGCCGCACTCCTGCCGATCGTCGGCCTTGCCGTCAGTGCCCTCGTGCTGCAACGCGCCGACCTCGGTGCGGGTACCGCCGACGAATACCTTCGCTCGTATCACGACAGCTCGCATCGGCTGACTGTGCGTGACCTCGTCATTCGCATGACGGCTGCGATCGCCACCCTCGGCTCGGGGGCGGCGATGGGGCTGGAGGGGCCGTCGCTGTACACCGGGGCGACGATCGGTTCGGCGATCCAGCGCCGTCTCCCTCGACCCTTTCGCAACGCAGACCACCGCACACTCCTGGTGGCCGGGGCCGCCGCCGGAGTCGCAGCGATCTTCAAGGCGCCTGCGACCGGAGCCGTCTTCGCCCTCGAGGTGCCCTACCGCGACGACCTCGCGCGCCGGATGCTCCTCCCGGCTCTGGTGGCCGCCGGAACGGGCTACCTGGTCTTTGCTGCGTTCCACGGCACCGAGCCGCTGTTCGCGATCTCCGGACAACCGGCGTTCGGGATTCGCGACCTCGCCGGTGCCATCCTGCTCGGCCTGATCGCCGGGCTCGGCGCCCGCTCGTTCGCCAAAGCCATTCGCTGGGCGAAGCAGTTCGCCAGACGTCGCATCGTGGTCCGGTTCGCCGTGGTGGCGCCGGCACTCGTGGCGCTCTTCGTCGTGTCACGGCTGCTCACCGGTGAGAGCCTCACGATCGGCGCGGGTGGCGCAGCGGTCGAGTGGGCCGCACAAGGCGACCACGCTCTGGCGCTCATCCTGGCCGTGTTGGTCATACGGTGCGCGTCGACCACGGCCGCCATCGCTGCGGGCGGCGCCGGAGGCATCTTCATCCCGCTCGCCGTCGGCGGCGCACTCGCCGGCCGGTTCACCGGCGATGCCGTCGGGTCGCTCGATCCCCAACTCTTCACCGTCATCGGCGTGGCGGGATTCCTCGGTGCCGGCTACCGCGTTCCCTTGGCGAGCGTCATGTTCGTGGCCGAGGCGACCGGACAGCCGGGGGTCGTGGTGCCGGGTCTCCTCGCGGCGGTCGCCGCCGACCTCATGATGGGAACCTCGTCGGTGACCCCCTACCAGCGCTCGCCACGGCTGTACCCGAGCTGACCCGCGGAACTACCTGCGCATCACAAGGACGGTCAACCTCGCTTCGAGTCGGGCCACGCCTCGACGAGGGCGCCCAGCCGGTCGATCGAACGGCTCGACACCGCCCAGAGCGATCCGTCCGGCAGCGTCGGCAACGGCGACTCGAGCGGGTGGATCGTGAGTGTTCCGAAGGCCCGTTCGTCGCCGATCACCCGCCCCTCGACGTGGAACACCGCTACGTCACCGTCGACCTCGACGGACGAGCCGAGGGGCCAGAGGACGAACCGCACCGGAGCCGACCCTGCGAGCACATCGCCGCCGGACGTGACAGGAACGGCAACCACCACGATGGTGAACTCCATGCCTGCGGCTTTGTGCTCGTGTTTGGCCTGGAAGTCGCGCCGACTCTGCATCTCGATGAACGCCCGACGGGTCGGGTACTGCACGATCCCGACTCGATCCCATCGGTCGGACGCCGACGACTCGACCACGTCACCGAAGAAGGCAACGTGCGCTCCGATGTCGGCCAGGATCTCGACCGGCGCGTACCTGTCGTCGGCTTCCTTGCCCGACACGCCGGTGGTGCCATCGGCGTACTGCGCCTCGGCGTGATACCGCATGAAGTTGACCATCAGCGCTGGCCCGTCCTGGTCGACGGGGAACGTGGCGAGCTGTGTGGCGAAGTTGGTGTCGATGGTTCCGTACCGAGAGCGCATCGGCACATCGTAAGTTGCTGGCACCACGGATGTCACTACTCGAGGGTGGTTCACGCAGTCCCTCGTCTCCGCCGAGGCGGCGACCGATCAGACGTGGAGTCGAGCGATGACCCTGTCGAGGCGAGCATCGGGCTGCGGACGCGCCCCCAGATGTTCGATCACCCAGGCCGAGATGGACGTGGCGAAGCGAGCCGCCGCCACCGCATCACCCGAGCGGAGGTAGTGCGCGAGGAATCCACCGGCGAAGGAGTCACCTGCCCCCGTGGCGTCGACGAGGTTGTTGGTGGCGGGCGGAATGTGGACACCGCCCCCCGATCGGTGCACGTATGCGCCCTCGGCATCGAGCTTCACGATCACCAGCGCCCCCGGATAGATCTCGGACAGGCACTCGGCCATGTCTGCCGGCTCGGACAGGCCTGTCAGAACCGCAGCCTCCTGCTGGTTCGGGAGCAGGATGTCCACCCCGAGATCACTCGTGCACGAGATGAACTGCGCGATGCCCATCTCTTGGATCATCTGGAACGAACCGGGATCGAACGACACGGTCGCGCCCGACTGACGAGCCAACCTCGCCGCCTCGCGGGCGGCGGCCCGCGGCGGGTCGACGAAGAACGACCAGGCCGTCAGATGGATGTGCGACGAGCTCCGGATCTCGTCACGCGGCAGTTCGGATGGCAGCAGGAAGAAGTCGGCGCCGTGGCCGGACACCATCGATCGTTCACCGGTGTGATCGACGAACACCGCGACCGACCCGGTGAGATGTGCGTCGCTCTCGACGAAATGAGCAACGACTCGCTCGCGCCCGAGGTCCTCCTGTGCCAGTTGGCCGAACCGGTCGCGGCCGATCTTTCCGACGAAGCGGACCGGCACCCCGCAGCGACTCGCCCACACGGCGACGTTGGCGGCACTGCCGCCAGGCGTCAGCATCACCTCGCCGAACGTGTCTCCGCCACGCAACAGTTCCGAGTTCGTGCGGATGAGGACATCCCAGGCGAAATCACCGAGGACGCACAGCGAAGCGGTCACACGCCCCACCGTATCCGCGTCACGTTCAGCGGCCCCAACGAACAACCTCTGACGGACACCGTCGTCGTCGTGTCGTGGCGCTGTGGCACGATGTGGCCATGGGGCACGCGAGGTCAACACCGGGCACGACAGTCATCCGTGGCGGCACGGTGATCGACGGGACGGGCGCACCACGTTTCGACGCGGACGTGGCCATCGCCGACGGCCGGATCATCGGCATCGGTCCGTCGCTCGAGGGTGACCGAGTGCTCGACGCAACGGGGTGCATCGTGGCGCCGGGCTTCATCGACATCCACACGCACTTCGATGCACAAGTGTTCTGGGACCCGGCTCTCACCCCGTCGTGCTTCCACGGCGTGACGACGGTCGTCGCAGGGAACTGCGGATTCTCGATCGCTCCGGTTCGACCCGCCGATCGTGACCTGATCATGAAGACACTCGAAAAAGTCGAGGACATGGACCCTGCGACGCTCGAAGCAGGGATCCCCTGGGAGTTCGAGACCTTCCCCGAATATCTCGCTGCGGTCGAGCGACATGGAGCGGCGCTCAACTACGCGGCCTACATCGGCCACACGCCGATCCGCTTGTACGTCATGGGCGCGGACGCATCGAGCCGAACGGCAACACCCGACGAGGTGCAACGCATGGCGGATCTCGTCGTCGAGGCGATGGACGCGGGCGCAGCCGGATTCGCGACCAGCTTCGCAGTCACCCACCTCGGCGCCGATGGCAGGCCGATCCCGAGTCGCGTCGCAGATCGGAGCGAGGTCGAAGCCCTCTTCCGTGCGTCCGCCAGCGGAGGGCGCGGCGCCATCGGGATCAACGGGGTGACCGACGACCTGCGGTTCGAGGACCTCTACGAGATCCAGCCCAGCCTCGACGTCCCGATCACCTTCACCGCGCTGCTCACGTCGAACACCGGCGCCCATCTGCGCGCGCTCGAGGTGCACCGCCGGGGACGTGCGGCGGGTGCCGATGTAAGACCGCAGGTGTCTTGTCGGCCGTTGGCGTTCTCGATGACCATGATCGAACCGTTCACCTTGAACACGTCGCCCGTGTTCGCCGAACTCATGCCGGGCTCGCTCGACGACCGGAGGGCAGCGTATGCCGATCCAGCGTGGCGGCAGCGGTGCCGCGACGGGTGGGCATCAGGACAGGGGCTGATGCCTCGATGGGACACGTACGAGATCATGGAGTCGACGGCGCATCCCGATCTGGTGGGTCAGCGCCTCTTACCGCTGGCACAGTCGCGTGGGGTCGACCCGCTCGACCTACTCCTCGACCTGACCCTCGACGAACCAGCCCTGCGGCTGCGGGTGAAGGCGGTCCTCGCCAACGACGACAAGTCGGGCATCGCCATCTTGCTGCAAGAAGAAGGTTGCACCTTGGGCCTCAGCGACGCCGGGGCACACGTCGGGCAGCTGTGTGATGCCCCACTCGCCACCGACCTGCTCGGGCCGTGGGTCCGCGACCTCGGAGTGCTGAGCCTCGAAGAGGCGATCCGCAAGCTCACCTCGGTCCAGGCCGACCTCTTCGGGTTCACCGACCGCGGAGTGCTTCGGCCCGGCGCCGCTGCCGACGTCGTCGTCTTCGACCCGGCCACGGTGGCGCCTGGCCCACTCCGGCGAATCAGGGACTTCCCCGCCGACGGTGAGCGACTCACCGCCGACCGACCCGAAGGTATGCGCCACCTCCTCGTGAACGGCACCCCCGTGGTGGTCGACGGCCAACTCGACCCCACCGCCGTCGAAGCACGACCCGGGCACCTCGTCCGGCCGACCGCTCGGCGCTGAGGCCGAGCCCGGGACATCCCACTGGCTAGCGTCGACGTCATCGGACGAAGCCGGTGCCGGACACGAAGGGATGACGATGGAACACGAGGCTTGGATCATCGATGCGGTTCGCTCTCCACGGGGCAAAGGGCGCGAGTCGGGCGCTCTGCACGATCTGCATCCCCAGCGGATCCTGGCTCAGGTCCTGAACGCGCTGCAGGCACGGAACGGCTTCGACACGAGCGAGGTCGACGACGTCGTCATGGGCTGCGGTGCAGGCAGCGGCGATCACTCGATGGACATCGCGCGCATGGCGGCACTCGACGCCGGGTGGTCCATCGAAGCACCTGGCGTCACGCTCAATCGCTTCTGTGGCTCCGGACAGCAGGCCGTCAACTTCGCTGCCATGGGCGTTCGCTCGGGGTTCCAAGATGTCGTCGTCGCCGGAGGTGTCGAGTCGATGTCGCGTCCGTCACCGATGCATGTGGACGGCTTCACGGCGAACAATGCGCATCTTCGCGATCAATACGCCATGGTTCCGCAGGGCATCTCCGCAGATCTGATCGCCACCGTCGAGGGATTCAGCCGTGACGAGTGCGACCAGTTGGCCGTCGACAGCCAGACCAGGGCGCAGGCAGCGATCAGCGAGGGTCGATTCGACCGATCGCTCGTGCCGGTGTTCCACGACGATGGTCGCTTGGCACTCGACCGCGAAGAGTTCCCCCGCCCCGGCACCACGCTCGACGATCTCGCCAAGCTCGCACCCAGCTTCGAGGCGATGGGTGCTCATGTGCCGAAGGGCGGCAACCTGAGCATCGACCAGACAGCACTGCTCGCCTATCCACATCTCGACCACATCCGACACGTCCACCACGCCGGCAACTCCTCCGGTGTGGTCGACGGTGCTGCGGCAGTGCTCGTCACGTCACCCGACTACGCCCGGGCGCACGGGCTGACACCGCGCGCTCGCATCGTGATGACGGCAGTGGCTGGTACCGAACCGGTCATCATGCTCACCGCCCCCGGGCCGGCCACCGACCTCTGCCTGCGGCGCGCCGGAATGACCTACGACGACATCGACCTCTACGAGGTCAACGAGGCATTCGCTGCAGTCGTACTGAAGTTCCTGCGCGACACCGGCGTGTCGTGGGACAAGGTCAACGTCAACGGGGGCGCCATGGCGCTCGGGCATCCGATCGGCGCAACCGGCGCCATGCTGATCGGCACCCTGCTCGACGAGATGGAGCGACGCGACCTCAGTACCGGACTGGTCACGATGTGCACCGGTGGCGGCATGGGGACCGCGACCATCATCGAACGACTCTGACGAGCCCAGCGCCCGTACGCCGTTTGCACGGCGCGGACGCCGGGTAGAAGGCCAGCGGCGCGGAGAGGAGTCGCTGGTGAACGTGAGGCCATCGCGAGAGGTGACACTGCACAGCCATCGGCATGGCGCACCGACCCGTCATGCGCTTCGTGCGAGTTGGCCGCTGACGTGGAGCGACGCAGCACGACTGCTCGCGTTCGTCGCGCCCGTGCTCGGTCTGGCCGCCGTCCTCGCCTCGCTCCCGCTCGTTGCGCCCCTCACGCCGATCGAGGGACTCGATCGGCGCGTGGCCACGGCGGCGATCGTCACAGAGGACTCGGCACCCCACAGCGTCGCGCTGGCCGTGACCGCACCGACGTCGTCGGTCACGTTCGCCCTACTCATCGCCGCCTTGACCCTCGGCCGGTTGCGCCAATGGCACGTGTGGCGACCAGCACTCACCGTCACCGTCCCGGCAGTCGTCGCCGTCCTCGCGGTCGAGTTCGGCGGCATCGGGGCAGGTCCCTGGGCAGCAGAGCAGGCTGGTCACCCGTCGGGGCACACAGCACTCGCCATCGTGCTGGGTGGGGCGATCAGCCTGTCCGAACTGGAGGACCGCACCTGGCGAATGCTCTGCTCGTGGTCACTCACGATCGGCTTCGTCGCCGTCGCCGGGTGGGGCGGGGTCGCCCTCGGGTCAGCCCGGTTCAGCGACGCCGTGGGTGGCCTGTTGCTCGGCGCAACAGCGCTCGTCACCTCGCACGGGTTCGTGGTGCGAGCCCAGAGGCGCCACCTCGACCGAGTGCTCGAGCGTGAGTTCGCGCTCTGGAGCGATCGAGGGTGACTGCCGTACTCGAGCGATGACGGTGACCGGATTCGTCCGGGGCGCGAAGATCTGGTCATGAGCAGCGGCAGTAGCGGGGTGGTCCCTGACGGACTGACCGCCGACGAAGCCGCCCGCCGTCTTCGGGCCGACGGCCCCAACGAACTGCCGACATCCAAGCCCCTGAGCCTGCTCCACCAGCTCGGCGGCGTGCTGCGAGAACCCATGCTCGTGCTCCTGCTCGCTGCCGGCGCCATCAACTTCCTGCTCGCCGAGCCGCTCGACGGGGGCATCTTGATGGCGTCGGTCATCGTGGTGATCGGTATCTCGCTCTACCAGGCGCACAAGACCGAGGGTGCGCTCGCAGCCCTGCGCGATCTGTCGGCACCGCGAGCGCTGGTCGTACGCGACGGCACCCGGTCACGTATCCCCGGTCGAGAGGTGGTCCGCGGCGATGTGATCCTGTTGGCCGAGGGAGACCGTGTCGCAGCCGATGCACGCATCGTCGAGTGCACCAACTTCTCGGTCGACGAGTCGACACTGACGGGTGAGGCCATGCCCGTCAGGAAGGCGCCGACATCGGCACCTTCCCCAGGCCCGCCTCGTCCGGGCGGCGATGACACCCCCTGGGTGTTCTCGGGCACGCTGGTCGTGCACGGCCGCGGGGTCGCCGTCGTCGAAGCGACCGGACCGTCGAGCGAGTTGGGACGGATCGGGCACGCTCTCGAGGCGATCCGCTCCGAGCGCACCCCTCTCCAACGCGAGATCGACCGACTGGTGCGGGTGATCGCCGTCATCGGCGTCACCGCCGCCTCGATCGTGTTTGCCACGTACGGCTCGACCCGTGGCGAATGGCTCGAAGCAGCGCTCGCGGGCATCGCCACGGCCATGTCGATGCTGCCCGAGGAGTTCCCGGTGGTGTTGACGGTGTTCCTCGCGCTCGGAGCCCGACGGATGTCCCAGCGGCAGGTGTTGGCTCGACGACCGGCCGTCATCGAAGCACTCGGATCGGCAACGGTCGTCTGCGTCGACAAGACCGGCACGTTGACACTCAACTCGATGACGCTTCGATCGCTCACGGTCGACGATGCCCGACACCAACTGACCGCAGACCCCTTGCCGCAGCGATTCCATCGAGTTCTCGAGGTCGCTGCACTCGCATCCCCGGTCGATGCGTTCGATCCGATGGACCGAGCATTTCGAACCGCGATCGACGACTTCGCCCCGAACGCGCGTCACCCGGAGTGGCAGCTCGTCCACGAGTATCCGCTGTCCGAAGAGCTCCTGGCGCTGTCGCGTGTGTGGCGACAGCCCGGAGACGGACGCCTCGTCGTCGCTGCAAAGGGTGCGCCGGAGGCGATCGTCGACCTGTGTCATCTCGACGACGTCCAGCGCAGAGACGTACTCGATCGGGTCGATTCGGCGACACGACGCGGCGAGCGGGTGCTCGGAGTGGCCTGTGCCACGCTCGACGGCAGTCGAGCACTCCCCGAGCGCCAGCACGATGTCGACTTCGAATTCGTCGGTCTCGCCGGCCTGCACGACCCCGTTCGGCCAGGGGCGGCAGCGGCGGTCGCCGAATGTGCCCGAGCCGGGGTGCGCACGGTGATGATCACCGGCGACCACCCGGGCACCGCACGGGCCATCGCCGCCGAGATCGCGCTCCCGCCCGGAGACATCATGACCGGAGCAGAACTCGATCAACTCTCCGACGACGCGCTCGACGGTCGTGTCGGGATCGTGAACATCTACGCCCGGATGGTGCCCGAGCAAAAGCTCCGCCTGGTCCGTGCGCTCCGACGAACCGGCCAGGTGGTGGCCATGACCGGCGACGGGGTCAACGATGCGCCAGCACTACGAGCTGCCGACATCGGCATCGCGATGGGCGGGCGCGGCACAGACGTCGCCCGCGAGGCGGCAGCACTCGTCATCACCGACGACGACATCTCCTCGATCGCCCGAGGCATCCGTCAGGGTCGGAGCATCTACGACAATCTCCGCAAGGCGATGTCCTACATCGTCGCGGTCCACGTCTCGATCGTCGGAATGGCTCTGTTCCCGCTCGTGTCGTCGGAGTGGCCGCTCGTCCTCCTGCCCGTTCACCTTGCGTTGCTCGAACTCGTCATCGACCCGGCCTGCTCGATCGTGTTCGAGGCCGAAGAGGGCGACCCGAGCATCATGGACCAGCCGCCGAGGCCTCCCCGAGCACCGGTCCTCGCCCGACGTGTCCTGATCGTCGCGGTGCTCCAAGGTGTCTCGAGCCTGCTCGCCGTGCTGGGTGTCTACGTGTGGGCGCTCATGTCCGGCCGATCCGACGACGTCGTCCGAACGCTCACATTCACGACGATCACCCTCAGCAATCTGGGGCTGATCCTGGTCAACAGGTCCTGGCGGTTGCCGGTGTGGCGCACCTTCGCGCAACGACGAAACCCCGCCCTGGCGTGGATCCTCGTACCGGCCCTCGGTCTGCTGGTCGCCCTCGTCTCCGTCCCGGCCGCCCGAGACGCACTCGCTCTGGGACCGATCGGCCTCGGTGATGCAGCGGTTGCGGCCGGTGCTGCCGCTGTCGGCCTCTCGTGGTTCGAGATCGACAAGCTGCGCCGACACGGGCGCCCGATCGAGGACGACCGGCTCAGACCTCGATGGTGAAGCGGTCCCTCGTCCCGGTCAGCTCGAACAGCCGTCCGACCTCGGGCGATGGTGACCGCACCACCAGGTCTGTCCCGTGCTCGTCGGCGATCTGGGCGATCCGCAGCAAACTGCGCAGGCCTGACGAGTCGAGGAACGAGACAGCGGAGAGGTCGATCACCACCGAGCGTTGACGAACGAGCGGCATCACCAGCGCCTCGAGTTCGGGACCCACCGCCATGTCGACCTCGCCACCGGCGACGACGGTCCCGTCCTCGGCGATCGAGAGTCGGAAGGGCGCGCTGTGGTCGACGGTGTCCATGGTCACCACGTACCCGACCACGGCGGTGATCAAACGCACCGCCGTGACGCGTCCGGTGACAGCCGACTCGGGTCTGGCCGTTCGGCCCCGCGGCGGTTGACGGGCTCACCGTCCGGGTACACGGCGTCATGCTGCGTCCGGCGCCAGAGCTGAGTTTGCGCCTTGCCGACAGCCCGACGTCGACCTTCGCAGCTCGACGGGCGCTGCGCCGCGTGCTTGCCGACGCGGCCTTCACGCCATTCGGCGAGTCGGCCCTGCTGGCGCTGACCGAAGTGATCAACAACGCCCTCGCCTACAACGACGACGGCTGCTGGGTGATCGTCTGGTACTCGCCCTCGCACGGCCTGCGCGCGGAGGTGGAGGACTCGGGGACGGTGCTCCCGGCATTGCCGCCCGTGCCTCCACCGTCACAGGTGCGCGGTCGAGGCCTCAACATCGTCGACACCGTTGCAGACCGCTGGGGAAGTCATCACTCGCGGCGGGGCAAGACGGTGTGGTTCGAGTTGGATGCCGTCACCTCCGACCACGACCACGAGCCCGGCGGCGACCCCCCGAGCACCGACCCCTGATCGGTGGTGGGCCGGCGCTGCGTAGCATCAGTCCATGGCCGAGACCGTGTTGCTGTGGGACATCGATGGCACGCTCACACGAACTCCAGCCATCGGCGTCAAGGCGTTCGCCGCTGCGGTCGAGACCGTCACCGGAACGGCGATGGTCGCCCAGCGATACGACTTCGGGGGCAAGACCGACCCGGTCATCGCACTCGAACTGCTCGAGGCGATCGGCGTGGACGATCCATGGTCGGTGGTGCCGCTGGTCCTCGCCGAGGTCGAACACCGCTACAGCGAACTGCTCCCCGAGTTGCGCACCGTCATCGTCACGCTCCCCGGCGTGGTCGAGCTCCTCACGAGTTGTGCGGGCCGTGTCGGCACCCAGACGGTCGTCACCGGCAACATCGAGACCGCCGCCCGCTGCAAGCTGGAAGCGGGCGGACTGCAGTCCCACCTCGACCTCACGCGAGGCGCATTCGGCTCGGATCACCACGATCGCAGCGAGCTGGTGAGGTTGGCGCTGCAGCGAGCCGGCGCGTTCCATGACGTCGACCCGCTACGCACCTGGGTGATCGGCGACACGCCGCGCGACGCAGCCTGCGCTCACGCAAATGGCGTGCGCTGCATCCTCGTGGCCACCGGCACGTATTCGGTGGATCAACTCGGTGCCCTCGGGGTGGATGCCGTCCTGCCCGACCTGTCTCGTACCGACCACGTACTCGAGCTGCTCGGAATCTGACTGCGCCACCGCGCCGTCTCCGAGCGGATCATCCGAGACACTGCTCGGTAGTCTCGGCCCATGGGGGAAGTCTCGACGTTCTGCCGCATCTGCGAACCATCGTGTGGGTTGATCGCTCACGTCGACGAAGGTCGACTGGTGAAGCTCAGCCCCGACCGCTCTCATCCCGTCACCAAAGGGTTCTCCTGCCACAAGGGCCTCGCGGCGATCGATGTGCACCGCGATCCGGACCGCCTGAACCACCCTCGGTTGCGAGCCGCCGACGGGACGTTGCGCGATGTCTCGTGGGACGAAGCGATGGCCGTCACGGCGCGGCAGCTCCGCTCGATCAAGGACCGGTACGGCGACGACGCGATCGCTGCCTACATCGGCAATCCGATGGCGTTCAACGCTCTGGGGCAACTGCACATGGGTGCACTGCTGCGGGCGTTGGGGGTCAGGCGCTCGTTCTCGTCGGGCACACAGGACTGCGCCAACAAGTTCGTCGCGAGCGAGGCGGTCTTCGGCTCGTCGAACGTCCATCCCATTCCCGATCTCGAGCGAACCGACCTGTGCATCATCATCGGCGAGAACCCGAGAGCGTCTCAGGCGAGCTTCTATTCGATCCCCAACGTGCTCGGCGAACTTCGACGGGCCGCAGCACGCGGGGCGCGCATCGTCTTCGTGAATCCCCGTCGGATCGAGACCGCCGACCGCGGGATCGGAGACACCATCCAGATCCGACCCGACACCGATGTCTGGTTGCTCGCTGCGCTCCTCAACGAGATCGACCGGCTCGGCGGGTTCGACCGCGCGGTCATCGAACGACACGGCTCGAACATCGAGGGTCTACGAGCGTTCATCGCCCGGTACGACGCCGACAGCGTTGCAGCAGTCACCGGCATCGACGCCGACACGATCCGCGAACTGGCTTCGTCATGGGTCGTGACACCGCGGGCATCGGTGCACGCCTCGACCGGTATCAACATGGGCCGCCAGGGAACCCTGGCGTACTGGCTCGTCCACATGTTGTCGTTCGTCACCGGCCGGCTCGACGTCGACGGCGGCAACCTGAAGAGCGACGGCTTCTACCCCAACGCCGCATCCGGTGCAGGAGTACCCGAGCAGGGATACGTCGACACCGAGTTCGGTCGACTGCGCCGGGGCCCCCTGCCGGGCACCCTCATGTCCCACGCCATTCTCGACAGCGACCAACCGGTCAGGGCGATGATCGTCGCTGCCGGCAATCCGCTCCTGTCGATCGCCGGCCAGGAGCGGCTCGCCAAGGCGTTCGGGCAGCTCGAACTGCTCGTCGTCATCGACATCTACCCGAGCGCAACATCCGAACTGGCACATGTCGTGCTGCCGGCGACCGACATGTACGAGCGAGACGATCTCAACATCGTCAACATCGGCACCAGCGCGCAACCGTTCGTGCAGTACACACCGGCTGTCGTCGATCCGGCTGCCGACCGCAAGCCAGAGTGGTGGATCGCTCACCGACTGATGCGCGAGCTGGGGCTGCCGTCATTGCTCGACGACGACGACCCGGATCCGTGGCAGAAGCTCGCACACATGGTCCGTAAGGGCTCGGGCGTCGAGTTGGCCGAGCTCCGCCGGACCGGGGCGGTGCACGTGCTGGCACCGCCCATGCCCGGAGCGTTCTACGATCGCCAGGTGCAGACACTCGACGGACGGGTCGACTGCTGCCCGCAGAGTTTCACCGCTGCTCTCGAGCGCTCGCACGACCTGTTCGCCGAGACCGCGCGCAGCCTGGGCGACGGACGGCTGCGTCTGATCCACCGACGCGATGTCTGGATGCACAACTCGTGGTTCGCCAACGTCGAACGGATGAAGCGCAACGGGCGAACCACCAATCCCGTCTCCCTCCACCCTGCCGACGCGGCCCGGCTCGGCATCGACGAGGGCCAAGCCGTCACCGTCACCAGCGAGCACGGCCGCGTCGAGACGGTGGCCGAGATCGACGACGCATTGATGCCGGGAGTCGTGTCGATGGTCCACGGGTGGGGCCACGCGGCCAGTCCGAGCCTGAAGATCGCGCACCGCAGTCCCGGCGCAAACCCGAACGTGCTCCTGCCCATCGGCGAGGACAGCTTCGAACCACTCTCGAGCCAGGCCCACATGACCGGCATCCTGGTCGAGGTCGCTGCACGAACCTGAACAGGTCGACTCCCGTTTGGCCCGCTCGCCGGACGGGTAGCGGCCGTTCGTGCCAGCATCGGCCGAACCAACCCCGGCCTCCGGTCGCCACCGGGCATGGTACGAAGACGCTGTCATCTACCAACTGCACGTACGGTCGTTCGCCGACTCCAACGCCGACGGCACGGGAGACTTCGACGGCCTGACGAGTCGCCTGAGCTACCTGGTCGATCTCGGTGTCGACACGCTCTGGTTGCTCCCGTTCTACGTGTCGCCGCTGCGCGACGACGGCTACGACATCGCCGACTATCACCGGATCAACCCGGTGTACGGCGACATGGCGTCGTTCCGCCGGTTCCTCCGGGCCGCTCATGATGCGGGGTTGCGGGTCGTCATCGAGCTCGTGCTCAATCACACCTCCGATGCCCACGAGTGGTTCCAGCGCGCTCGCACAGCACCACGGGGCAGCAGACAGCGGAACTACTACGTCTGGAGCGACACCGCAGATCGTTACAGCGAGGCGCGGGTGATCTTCCAGGACTTCGAGTCATCGAACTGGACCTGGGACCCCGTGGCCAAGCAGTACTTCTGGCACCGCTTCTACTCGCATCAGCCCGACCTCAACTTCGAGAGTGCAGACGTCCGACGCGCCATGGTCTCGACCCTCGACCGGTGGTTCCGTCTCGGCGTCGACGGCGTCCGACTCGACGCGGTGCCCTATCTGTTCGAGCAGGAGGGCACCAACTGCGAGAACCTCGAGCGAACGCATCAGTTCCTCAAGGAGCTACGGCGACACGTGGACGAGCACTTCCCGGGCAGGATGCTCCTCGCCGAGGCCAACCAGTGGCCCGAGGATGCCGTCGCGTATTTCGGGGACGGCGACGAATGCCACATGGCCTTCCACTTCCCAGTCATGCCGCGGCTGTTCATGGCGGTACAGATGGAGAGCCGCACACCCGTGCTCGACATCTTGGAGCAGACGCCGGACATCCCACCGGGCTGCCAGTGGGCCATGTTCCTGCGGAATCACGACGAGCTGACGTTGGAGATGGTGACCGATGAAGAGCGCGATTACATGTATCGACGCTTCGCCGGTGTCAGCAGGATGCGGGTCAACCTGGGCATCCGCCGGCGACTGGCGCCGCTCCTCGACGACGATCGCCGCCGGATCGAACTGATGAATGCGCTCCTCTTCGCGCTCCCGGGTACTCCCATCATCTACTACGGCGACGAGATCGGCATGGGCGACAACGTCTATCTCGGGGACCGAGACGCAGTCAGGACCCCGATGCAGTGGAGCGCAGATCGGAACGCCGGCTTCTCGAAGTGCAATCCTCAACAACTGTTCCTGCCACTCGTCGTCGACCCTCAGCACCATTTCGAGGCGATCAACGTCGAGGCCCAACGGAGGAACCCCGCTTCCCTGTGGTGGTGGATGCGGCGCCTGATCACCCTTCGTCGTCGGCATCATGTCTTCGGGTCGGGAACCATGGAAGTCGTCGACTCGGACAACCCGAGGGTGCTCACCTTCCTGCGAACTCGAGCGCCGTCGGAGAGCCCGGCCACAGGCGGCTCGACACCGACCTCGGACGATGTGCTGATCGTCGCCAACCTGTCGCGGCACGCGCAACACGTCAGCATGTCGCTCCCCCGCCATGCGGGCAGCCGTCCCGTCGAGCTGTTCGGACAGTCCACTTTCGATCCGGTCTCTGACGGCCCGTACCGCCTGACGCTCGGTCCGCACGACTTCTTCTGGTTACGCCTCGGTAGACGCAGCGAGCTCGCATCGACACAGGCGTACGAGCCGCCTCTGCTCCACCTTCGTGGTGGACGACAATGGACCGACCGCGCCACGGCAGCGTCGATCACGCGAGCACTGCCCGACTACCTTGCCGTGCAGAGGTGGTTCCATCCGCACCGTACGAGCATCGGTGACGTTCGCCTCGTCGACTGCGTGCCGGTTCCGGCCGCAAGCCCGTCGACCCGCTCGGGTCGAACCGCGACCCGCGAGGCATCGGTGGCCGTACTGCTCGTCCGGGTGGATCTGACGGGCGACGAGCCTCGTCACCACGTCGTGGCATTCGAGATCCGCCCCGGTGTCCGGTCGCACGGCGCCCGGCGCATGGCGCCGATCTCCGGCGATGTCGCGGCGCCGACACCGGACACCGGCGACGGCGCTCTCGTGGCGAGAGCGATGGACGCCGCAACGGTGGTGGATGTCACGCAGTCCCCACACGTCGTCACGAGGGTCGCCAAGGCGATCCTTCGCGGTGAGGGCTGGCGCGGCGCCGACGGCGAACTCGTGGGCCGACCCCTCGCAGCACTGCGACCGGCGCTCGAGTTCGATCGGCCAACGACCGTACGAAGCCTGGGCTCGCAGGTGCGCAACGTCTCGTCGGTGATCGACGACCGCGTGGTCGTCAAGGTCTATCGACGCGTCGAGCGAGGCCCTCACCCCGAGGCCGAGATGCTGCAACACCTTGCCACGGTGGGCTTCGCGAATGCACCCACGCTGCTCGGCACGCTCGAGTACCGCTCGGACGACGTCGACCGCGACGACGCACACCGAATCGTCGTTGCATCGCTGCTCACCTGGGTGCCGAGTGACGGCGATGCTCGCAGCCTGATGCTCGACGATGCGGCTCGCTTCCTCGAGGCGGCGGCAGCGACGGTGGCGGCCGCAGCACCGGATCCCACCGACGCCACGGCTGAGGTCGGTCATGAATCACTCTCGTCGGCACGCGAGCACGCCCGACTGCTGGGCGAACACACGGCACTGCTCCACCTCGCCTTGTCGCACAGCGAGGACGAACGATTCGTTCCGCAGCCGCTCACCCGGCTCGCACAGCGTTCGCTCTTCCAGTCGATGCGGAACGAGGCACGTGCCGTACTGCTCCCGATCGGTGCACGCGACCTGGCCGAGCGGGTGGTCCAGCGATACTCCGAGGTGACCGTCCGGCCGATCGAGTGCGACCGTGTGCGCACGCACGGGCACCTCTATCTCGACCAGATCCTCACCCGCGCCGGATCGGTCACCTTCATCGACTTCGAGGGCAACAGCGCCCGAGCCCTGGGCGAGCGCTCCATCAAGCGCAGCGTGTTCGCCGATGTCGCCACGATGATCCGCTCGTTCCATCACGTCGCCGAACGCGGCACGTTCGACGCCGTTCAGCGCGGTATCGGCAGCGTCGAGCAGTTGCTGCCCTACGGCCGTGAGTGGGCCGCAGTGACCTCCGACAGCTTCCTCCGTGCCTATCTTCAGCACGCCGGCGCCTCTCGACTGGTACCCGACGAGGACGCCGACGCTTCGCTGTTGCTGCACCTCATGGTGCTTCGCGAGTGCGTGCACGAGCTACGCCGCGCGCTTCGTGACAGGCCCGAGCGGACCTCGCTCCCTCTCGAGGCCATCGAGTCGCTGCTGGCACAGCGGTGACGGCGAACCGCTGTTTGCGATTCGGATCGGCGGGGCAGCCTCGGGGATGAGCGAACCCCAGGATGTGGCCGAGGGCCTCGACGAGGAGACCCTCGGGACCGACCCCGTCACCCAGGACGAGTTCGGGGTCGCAGAGATCCCGGCCGATCTCCCCTACGCGGTGGACGAGGAACTCGTCACCGAGCCGATCACCGATTCTGTCGCGAGCAGGGACGAGCGGCTGATGCCCGAGGCGTGGACAGCGCCGTCCGGCACGCTCCACGACATACCGGAACTCGACGACGGAGC
>JBDKIV010000299.1:0-11456 GCA_039796935.1 Actinomycetota bacterium
CACTGCGACAGGTCGCGCGGATGATCGACGGATCGCCGGCATGGAACCCGCAGGCGATGTTGGCCGACGTGATGACACGCATGAGTGCGTCGTCGTCGCCGAGCGTCCACCGTCCGTAGCCCTCGCCGACATCGGCGTTGAGGTCGACCGCTCGCTCCATCGATGCGTCGGGCATCAGCTGCCGAGGAACGAAGCGACCTCGTCGTCGGTGAGACGGCGGAAGCAACGTCGCCCGTTCGACCGCGCCAGGACAGCGGCCTCGAGGTCCTCGCATCGCAGGGTCCGGTCGGGCCCGCAGAGCGCCTGTGTCGCCGCTGCGACGGCATCGGCGAGGGGCAGCTGTTCGACGTCGAGCTCGCGGAGCCGGCCGGCGATCGCCTCGGCGTCGCCACCGAGGACACTGAACGATCGTTCGTCCATGACGGTGCCGTCGTACAGGATGTGGAAGAGTTGGTCGTCGGAGCCCTTCGCCCCGATCTCGGCGACGAGGATCTCGACCTCCATCGGCTTCATCTCGTGCGTGAAGATCTGGCCGAGGATCTGCGCGTACTGGTTGGCAAGGCTCCTCGCATCGACGTCGTCACGCGAATACTGGAAGCCCTTCAGATCGGCCGCCCGCACCCCCGCCACACGGAGCTGGTCGAACTCGTTGTACTTGCCGACGCCGGCGAAGGCGATCCGGTCGTAGATCTCGCTGATCTTGCGAAGCGTGTTCGATGGATTCTCTGCGACGAGCGCGATCCCATCGACATATCGAACGGCGACGAGCGCGCGACCGCGGGCGATCCCCTTACGGGCGTAGTCGGCCCGGTCTTTCATCACCTGCTCGGGAGCGACGTAGAACGGCATGCTCATCGACTACGGACCCCCTCGATGATGGCGTCGTACCGAGACGCGAGGTCGCTGTCGTCGAGGCGGCTCCAGCCACTCTCGGTGACGGTGGCGACCACCGGGTAGATGCCACGCAGTGCGTCGGGACCACCGGTGGCAGAATCGGCATCGGCTGCCTCCCACAGACTGCGACACGCCAACTGGATTGCTTCGTCGCGTGACATGGCGTCTCTGAAGCCGACCTTGACGACCGTGCTCGCGTGGAGGCTGCCCGAGCCCGTCGCCGCATGGTCGAGCTCTTCGTACCGCCCACCGGTCACGTCGTAACTCCACAGCCGACCGACCTTGCGCCGCTCGTCGAAGCCGGCGAAGAGGGGGACGACGACGAGGCCCTGCATCGCCGCCGGAAGATTGCCGCGCACCATCATGGACAGCTGGTTGGCCTTGCCCTCGAGGCTCAGGCCCGTCCCCTCGACCTTCTCGTAATGCTCGAGCTGCAGGGCGAAGAGCTTGATCATCTCCATGGCGGGGCCGGCCGCCCCGGCGATGGCGACGCCGCTGTAGCGATCTGCTTGGACCACCTTCTCCATGCCTCGGTGGCTGATGAGATTGCCCGAGGTGGCGCGACGGTCGCCGGCCATGACGACTCCGTCGGCAAACCGCAGCGCCACGCAGGTGGTTGCGTGCGGGATCGTCAGTCCTCCGGCGCCGGGCGCGAGACCCGCCGGAACCGGAGGGGTGAGTTCGAGGCGGCGCAGGAGTTCGGGGAAGGACGACCCGGGATCGTTGCCCGGCGCGAAGAACGGCATCGCCATGGAGTTCACTGACCGCCCTTTTGCACATAGGACTTCACGAAGTCCTCTGCGTTCGTCTCGAGGACGTCGTCGATCTCGTCGAGCAGGTCGTCGAGCTCGGCCTTCAGCTTCTCGCCGGTTGCGCTGGCCGACGGTGCGTCGACGACCTCGTCGTCAGCGCGGCTCGGTGTCGGCTTCGACTTCTGTGTTCGCTCTGCCATCGTTCGGTTCCATCCGTTCCGTCGGTGTGCGTAGTTCAGGACTCGAGCCGGGCAAGGAGCTCGGCTGCCGTATCACTTTCGTCGATCAAGCTAGCGACATGTTCGAACGTCCCGCGAAGCGGCTCCATCATCGGCACCCGACGCAGCGGGTCCCTGCCGATGTCGAACACGAGCGAATCCCAGTTGGCGGCCACGATGTCATCGGGCCACCGATCGAGGCAACGCCCGCGGAAATAGGCGCGGGTGCTGAGCGGGGGTTCGGTCATCGCCCGGGCGACCTCGTGGTCGGTCGTCAGGGTTCGTAGCCCGAGCCGTGTGGCAAGGCATCGGTCCGGCCTCATGTCGTGGTATTGCAGGTCGAGCGCTTTCAGGCGCGAGTCGTCCGGGGCGAGACGGTGGCGCTCGGCGTATCCCTCGACCATGCGCCGCTTCGCCACCCAGTCGACGGAGTCGGCGACCGAGTCAGGATCATGCTCGAGTCCTGTGAGGACGCGCTCCCAGCCCGCCAACACCTCGATGCCGACCTCTTCACCGACGGCTTCCAGACCGTGCGAACGTTCGTACTTGCGGGCCCGCTCGAGGAGTGACCACTGCACGTCGAGTGCCGTGGCTCGTCGGCCCGAACGCAACAGGATCGTGCGTCGTAGCGTCGGGTCATGGCTCACCTGGCGGATGGCACCGACCGGGTTGGCCACCGCCAGGTCGTCGCCGAGCACGTCGTCTTCGATCATCGCAAGGACCAGTGCCGTGGCGCCCACCTTGAGAAAGGTTGCCACCTCGCTCATGTTGGCGTCGCCGACGATGACATGGAGTCGGCGGTACTTCGTCGGGTCGCAGTGGGGCTCGTCGCGGGTGTTGACGATCGGGCGCTTCAGCGTGGTCTCGAGCCCGACCTCCTCTTCGAAGAAGTCCGCACGTTGGCTCAGCTGGTACGGCACCTCGTGTGCGGACCGACCGGGCAGCT
Source organism: Actinomycetota bacterium (assembly GCA_039796935.1). Classification (GTDB taxonomy): domain Bacteria; phylum Actinomycetota; class Acidimicrobiia; order Acidimicrobiales; family Ilumatobacteraceae; genus VFMC01. Next base: position 2,811 of record JBDKIV010000299.1, read on the forward strand.
CGCACCCGACCTTTCCGGCGCCCACGACGATCTGTCGGGTCACGAAATGAGGGGTGATCTGCTCGACGATCCGTCCGAATGGGGTCTCGCGAGCGATCAGATAGTTCTCGTGGCAGCCGTAGCTGTTGCCCTTGCCATCGGAGTTGTTCTTGTGACACAGGATCTCGGCGCCTTCCGGCAGGAGCGAGCGCGCTGCGGTCATGCTTGCGCGGACGATCTCCTCGGCGGCCCGGTCGAAGACGACGGCCTCTCTCGCGGTCCTGCACTCCGGGGTGCTCACCTCGGGATGAGCGTGGTCGACGTAGTAGCGGGCCCCATTGGTGAGCACGGCGTTCACCAGATGTGACTCGACCTCGGGGGCGAACGACTCGTCGAGATGCCTGCCCCGTGCATCGTGATCGGGGTGCTCGTCGTCGAAGTCCCAACCGACTCGCGACCGTCTCGAACGATCGAGCGATCCGAGGTAGGCCGTGATCAACAGCGATGATGCCGTGACCGGATTGTTGTCGGAGCCACGCACGATGATTCCGTACTCGGTCTCGATGCCGCAGACCTTCGGGATCGCCATGTCGGGACCATACCCCGACGGCAGCCGGCCTCGCACCCGGGAGCCGGATCGCCCGAGCAGCGTTCAGAGGTATTGGCCGGTCGCCACCCGCTCGATGGCCCGCCCACCCTCGCGATCGGCCGGCGCTCGGCCCTTCACGAGCGTCCGGATGAAGACGATCCGCTCGCCCTTCTTGCCCGAGATCTTGGCCCAGTCGTCGGGATTGGTGGTGTTCGGCAGGTCTTCGTGCTCTTTGTACTCCTGCTTGATCGAGTCGAGGAGATCCTGGAGGCAGACACCGCGTTCGCCGCCGGCGATGACGCGCTTGATGGCGAGCTTCTTCGCCCGGCGAACAATGTTCTCGATCATCGCTCCCGAGGCGAAATCCTTGTAGTAGAGGATCTCCTTGTCGCCGTTCTGGTACGTGACCTCGAGGAACTGGTTCTCCTCGTCGTCGCGGTACATCTCGAACACGGTCTCGTCGATCATCGCCGGAACGGATTGACCGTGAGCGATCGGGATCTCGTCGGTCAGATACCTGGCGAAGATCTGACGCGCTGCGGCCGAACTCGGACGCTCGATCTTGATCTTCACGTCGAGGCGGCCCGGCCGCAGGATCGCCGGGTCGATCAGGTCTTCGCGGTTGGTGGCACCGATGACGATGACGTTGCGCAACCCCTCGACCCCGTCGATCTCTGCGAGGAGCTGGGGCACGATCGTCGACTCCATGTCGGAGCTGATACCAGAACCACGAGTTCTGAACATCGAGTCCATCTCGTCGAAGAAGACGATGACGGGCCAGCCCTCCTCGCTCTTTTCGCGTGCCCGCTGGAACACCAGCCGAATCTGACGCTCGGTCTCGCCGACGTACTTGTTGAGCAACTCCGGGCCCTTGATGTTGATGAAGTAGCTCCTCCCCTTCTCGCCGCCGGTCTTGTCCGCAACCTTCTTGGCAAGCGAGTTGGCGACTGCCTTGGCGATGAGGGTCTTGCCGCAGCCCGGAGGGCCGTAGAGGAGGATGCCCTTCGGGGCAGGGAGTTGGTGTTCGGCGAACAGGTCGGCGTGCAGGAACGGAAGTTCTACGGCATCGGCGATCTGTTCGATCTGGTCGTCGAGGCCGCCGATGTCGGCGTACGAGATGTCGGGCACCTCTTCGAGGAGCAGGTCCTCGACCTCCGGCCGGGGCAGCTTCTCGAGCAGCAGATTGCTGCGAGGGTCGAGCCGCATCGAGTCTCCGCTCCGGAGGTGGACACCGCGGACTGCGTCGGCGAGTTCGCAGACGCGCTCCTCGTCGGCGCGACCTACGACGAGTGCCCTGACGCCGTCGTCCAAGACCTCCTTGATCGTGACGACCTCGCCACTGCTCTCGCTGTGCCGAGCGGACACGACGTTGAAGCTCTCGTTGAGCACCACTTCCGACCCTCGCTCGAGCCGTTCATGGTCGACGTCGGGATGGAGGCACACACGCATCTTGCGGCCGCTGGTCAAGACGTCGACCGTGCCGTCGTCGTTCTTGCCGACGATGACGCCGTACGCGGACGGCGGCTGGCTGAGCTTGTCGACCTCGTCGCGCAGTGTGGCGATGTGCTCCCTCGCCTCGCGCAGGGTGTAGCTCAGCTTCTCGTTCTGCGACACCGCCTGTGCCAGTTGACCCTTCGTCTCGAGCAGTCGTTCTTCGAGGACCCGCATCCGCTTGGGCGCGTCGGAGAGCTTGCGGCGGAGTTCGGCGATCTCCTGCTCGAGCACCAGCGCCTGGGCCTTCAACTCATCGAACGATTCGTCGTCTCGGCGTGCCATGGGTGGAACCTACACGCGCGCCCGATCGTGATGTCGGCACCGGACACGAGCCGAGACGGCCACGACCGAGGGTGTTCACCGCGAGCGTCATGGTCGGAGTGATTACGTCTGCGCGGCCACCTCGGATGTACACTCGCAGCGTCCGCCACTCTCATCAGGAGACAGCACACCACCATGAAGGTCTGGATCGACCAGGATCTCTGCACGGGCGACGGCCTCTGCGAGGAGATCGCCCCCGACGTTTTCGCCCTGCTCGACGATGGCCTCGCCTACGTCAAGGAAGGCAGCACCATCTACGCCGCCGCCAAGGGCAATCCGCAGGGTGCTGACGGAATGGCCAACATCCCCGACAACCAGCTCGACGCGGTGATCGAGAGTGCCGAGGAGTGCCCCGGAGAGTGCATCTTCATCGAACCCTGAGCCCCGGCTCGTTCATCGAACGTTCTGCTGACGGCGCCCTGCGGGGCGCCGTTTCGCGTTGGGCCACACGCTGTGCGAGCGACCCCGACGGAGGCGCCGGCGATCAGCCGAGAAAACGCGTGACGGTGAGGAAGCCGGTGTGCGCCACCATGCGGTGGTCGGGCCGCACTGCGGTGCCCTCGACATACCACCCGCGATGGAGGACCTCGAGCGTTCGAGTGCCGTTCCACTGCTTCGAGTTGATCGATTCGCGGAGCTGCGAGACCTGGATGATCGACGGTAGATACGCGACCAGGATGCCACCCGGTCTGAGGGCTTCCATGGCGTGCGGCACCACCTGCCACGGCTCGGGCAGGTCGAGCACGACCCGGTCGAGGTCGCGCTCGTCGATCCCCGCGTAGCAGTCACGCAGTTCGACCCTGTACTTGTCGAGCGCCGCTTCGCCGAGGAACGACCGCACGTTGGCACGCGCCCGATTGGCGAAATCCTCGCGTAGTTCGTAGCCGACGATCTCGGCTCCCCAACGCAGCATCGTCATGCTGAGCGCGCCCGAGCCGACGCCGCTCTCGAGGACGCGCACTCCCGGGCCGATGTCGGCCAGCATGCAGATCGGCGCGAGGTCCTTCGGATAGATCACCTGCGCTCCACGCGGCATCTCGACGACGAAATCCTCGAGCGTCGGACGCAAGGCCGTGTAGGGGGTGCCCTTGGTGTTGCGGACCACGATTCCTTCGACCTGGCCGATGAGGGCCGTATGCGGGAAGAGTCCCGTATGGCTGTGGAACTCGCCGGTCTCGGAGAGCGTGATCAGATAACGACGCTGCTTGTTGTCGAGCAGCAGGACTTTTTCGCCGGAAGCGAATGGATGGTTCATCGGCGGCCGCCTCGGGCGACCAGTTCCACCGGTACGGGCTGGTGAGCCCGTGCAGTCGTGACGAGTCGGCAGAAGGCGCACACCTCCCCGGAGGTGGGGGCACCGCACTGTGTGCAGGTGCCGAGCGCGTCGCGTTCGTCGCGTGCGTGCGACTCGAGCATCGGGGCCATCCGCTCGAGGAAGTTGAGGTAGAACGCGGCCTTGCTCCCCGGCGATCGGGCCTCGATCGAGTTGAGCGTCGCCTTGTGTTCGAGATGCCGGTTGCCGACGGCCATCGGGCACTCATCGATCAGGTAGTCGATACCGCGGACCACGCACCAGGCGGCCGTCTCGCGTTCGGTCAGGCGAACGAGGGGCTTGACCTTCTTCGGGAACCCGTCTCGTGCCTCGAGCATCGGAAGCTGCCGGGCGAGGTACTCGACCTCCCAGCGCATGGTGTTGCCGAGCAGCACCGCAGCCTCGTCGTCGAGGTTGTGGCCGGTGACGAGTGCGGTGTAACCACCGTCGAGTGCAGCCTTGTCGAACAGGTGCCGCTTCGACAGACCACACGCCGAGCACGGGACCCTCCGGGTCGCTCGCGCCGCGGTCGGGATGTCGTAACCGTACTCGCCCCTCAGCGAGACCTCGATCAGGCGCAGGCCTCGGGCATGCGCGAACGAACGTGCGTATTCGGCAGAGACGTCGCTGTAGTCACCGATGCCCAGACCGATGTACAGACCGTCCGCTGCGTAACCCAGATCGATCAGGAGATCCCAGACGGCCAGGCTGTCCTTGCCGCCCGAGACGGCCACGAGGATCCGGTCGTCCGGCTCGAGCATGTGGAACTGGTCGATGGCCTTGACGACCTGTCGCCGGCAGAGCTCGACGAAGTGCACCTCGCAGAAGTTCGCATTGTGCCGTGGCAGGTCGATGATGGCCGGAGCACGACAGGTACGACACTTCGATCCGCTCTCCATCAGCAACCACCGGAGATGACCGGACGGATCTCGATGACATCATCGGCTTGCAGTTCGGCGTCACCCGGGACGAGCGTTCCGTTGCGAATGACGAGATGAGCCTCTCGGTCGAGGCCCAGTTCCTTGAGCAGAGCATGGACCCGTCGACGACCGGTGATCTCGATCTCTCTCGAGGGGTGGCGCAGCAGAACCCTCATCGCGAGCCGGTCGCCTTGCGGACCTGTTTGCGCTCCGCTTTCGACAGCGCTCCGATGGACCGCACGGTGACGAACTGTCCCCTGTGCAGGACCTCGGTACCGAGCGACTCCGGGTGCCGGCCGACGATGCGCCTGACGATCGACCCGACCCACATCGCGACGCCGATCCACCACCAGACTCGGCTGGACCCGCGCACACCACGAGCGAGGACGACTCGACCGAGGAGCCCGGATGGCTGGTGCCTGACGAACCAGTCGATTGCGATCAGCGTGCGGCGGACCATGGACGTCAGAGCCGTCGAATCTCGACGAACGTGGTCTTCTTGCGTCCGCTGCGCTTGCCGAGCAGGAACATGGCCACGAGGAGGACCGCAGCGATGACCGCGCCTGCGGCCACGAGGTTCTGCTTGCGATCATTGACCTTGCCCTGCACCTCGTCCTGGAGCGACCGGAACTTGGCCTCGAGGTCGTCACGCGTGATCCGTTGCTGTGTCATGGAGACCTTCCGACGTCAGTCCCGGTGAAGGGAGGACTTGCTGATCCGGCTGACCGCGATCGCAATGACCGCGAGGCTCGCCAGGAGGGCGAACAGGTAGGGCAGGAGACCCATCCACCGACCGTCGAAGGTGTCTCCGAACTCGTTCTGGACGAGCCGCAGGATGCCGAGCACGACGAGCAACACCCCAGACCCGATGAGGAGGCTGCCGGCCAGACCGAACGCGATCCACCGCCCGGCACCACGGAGCGGCCCGAGGGTCTCCTGTCGCGCGTACTCCTTGACGAGATCGACCACGTCGCTGACATTGACCGACGAGGGTGGACTCGCCGGCTGGGACGATTGGTGAGAGGTGTCCTGATGGGCCACCCCTCTTTGTTATCACATCTCGCCCGGCTCGGCCTGGTTGCCACCGGCTTCGAGGCGATATCGGAGCAGCACCTCGACGTCGTCGAGCATCGATTCCAAGGCTCGGAGACGCTGCACCGGTCCGTCGGCGCACAGGAGCGCATAGCGGTCGGAAGGCCCGACCGGTGACAACGACACCAGCTGATAGCTGGCCGCGAGGAGTTCGCCGCTGATCTCCTGTGACGGGTCGCCGACAGGGTCACCGAGCTCGCGTGCCAGCGCGCACGATCGGCGGGCCCGCTGCGTCACCCTCGACACCAGGCCTTCGTCGCCGGCAACACGACCGCTGTCATCGCCGGGTGCATCCGGCCACACGTCGACATCTGCCAACGGATACGGATCATCGGGGAGCCAGGCATGCACACGGATACGGTCGGCGCCGACCGCGACGACTGCGAAACGTCCGTCCCCGAGCTCGGCGACCTGCACGAGTCGGGCGAGGGTACCCACCGTCGCCCGTTGGTCACCTCCACCGACCTCGCTCCCACGCTCGATGAGCGTGACTCCGAAGGAGTGGTCGGGTGACTCGACACAGTCGACCACCAGCTTCCGGTACCGGGGCTCGAAGACGTGCAGGGGTAGCACCTCGCCGGGGAGCAACACACTCCCCAATGGGAACATCGGGGTGACCGCCACGGAGGCGAGACTACGGTGAACGTGACGCGGGGCGCCTACCGGGGGGCGAGTTGATCGGCTCGAGGGCCACTCGGGTACGAGGCGAGCGCCTCTGCCAGGAGACGCTCCCAGACATCTCGAAATGCGTCCTGCTGGATGGCGTTCTCGTTCAGCACGAGGGCGAATTCGATGACGGCACCGTCCGGGGACGGTACATACCCGACCAGGCCCTTGACATCGGTCAGCGATCCGGTCTTGCCGCGGAGGACTCCTGCCATGGGCGTCTCCTCGAACTCGGCGACGAGCGTCCCCGACTGGGCGGCAACGGGCAACCCTTGACCCACCGGATCCTCGATGCTCCCGTGCTGCAGGACACCCATGAGCGCTCGACAGGTGACACGGTTGTCCCGAGACAGTCCCGAGCCGTCGACGAGGACCACCCCGTCGGAGGGAATTCCCCAGCCCTGCAAGCGCCGCTCCACCTCGGTGAGGCCCGCTGCGGTCGAGCCCTCTCCGCCGGCAGAGAGCCCGATCTCCTTCACCAGCAACTCTGCGGTGTTGTCATCGCTCGTGACGAGCATCTCTGCAACGATCGCCGACAGTGGGGCGGACTCGACGGCGGCGATCTCGACGCCCGTCGGTGCAGCACTGTCGGCGGCGGGCTCCTCGGCGATCTCGACGCCTCGTTCGAGGAGGAGCCTGGTGAAGACCTCTGCCGCACCGAGTGCAGGGTCGCTCGCCACCGCTGCGTTCGGGAGGCGCGCGTCGTTCACCATCAAGGCGCCGTACGGGCCCGCCTCGGTCACGCGGATCGCCTCGCTCCACGAGGGGATGAAACGCTCGTCGTCGTAACGCCCGCCGTTGCCGACGACCCGACCCGCAATACGCGCGACACCGGCTGCGACGACTGCGTCGGCCAAGGCTTCGAGCGAGGTCACATTGATCGGAGGGTACGTCTGCCCCGAATCCTGCAGCCATGCGGCAGTGGTCAGAACCGGATCTCCTCCGCCGACGAGCACCAGGTCGCCGCCGATCGTTCCGTTCGCCGCAACGTCTGCGTGTGCCGTCGTCGTGAAGCGGTGGTCGGGGCCGAGCACGTCGACGGCCACGGCCGCCACGACGAGCTTGAGCGTCGAGGCCGGCAACACGGGGAGGTCCTCGTTGACCGTGGACACGGTGAGTCCGTCGACAGCCACCGACCCGCACGAGCTCGGACCGATCCGGGACGCGAGGGGAACGAGCTGGTTGCGCAGCGCCCTCGCATTTGCTGCCCGTGACAACACGCCGGGTGTGCGTCGGACCGACAGCACCGGTGTGCCGAGCTGCATCGACGCATCTGCAAGAGCCTCGACCACCGGCTCGGCAGCGACGGTGGTGTGCACGTCGGCCCATTGCCAGAGGACGAGGAGCACCATGGTCACCGTGATCGCGAGCGAGACCAGGACCACGACGGGATTGCTACGACGCGCCATGGCGACGACGGTCAGTCGAGACCGCGGTCGCGACGATGGCGGGCATATCGAGCCAGATGACCGAGGGCCGTCACCGCCCGGTTCCCGCTCGGATAGCAGAGCCTGCCCGAGTCGCGAACCGCGACCGGACCGGGGTTGTCCGGGTCGGCGACGGCGAGTTCGGTCGCGGTCAGCACGGGCTTGCCGTACCGCCGGGACAATTCGTCCGCAGCCCGGGCGAATCGCTCGTCCTGGCGCTCGTGGTAGGCGACGATGCGGTCGAGTCCGTGGTCCGGGTGGAAGCCGCCCTCGCGCATCATCCGGGCCTGGTTGCTCTGGATCCCGAGGCCGATGTAGACCACCGCATCGACCGCAGGGTGCGAGACGATCAACTCCATCACCTCGGGAATCGTGTCTCGGGTCTCGCCCCCTGCGCAGTCGACGGGGTTGTTCCGGCTCCAGCGGGGCGGCAGCTTCTCGTCGATGGCCGCCCGCAGGTCATCCGGCAGGGCCAGGAGTTCGAGACCCTCCTCGCTGTGGATGGCGTCGCTGGTGACCACGCCCCATCCGCCTGCGGTGGTGAGGACGACGACGTTCGGCCCCTTGGGCAGTGGTTGCGTCGCGAAGGTGGCTGCGGCTTCGAATGCCTCCTCCACCGTGGACGCCCTCGTGACGCCGGCCTGTCTGCAGGCACCGTCGAAGATCTTGTCGTTGGCGGCGAGCGCTCCGGTGTGGCTGGCCGCAGCGCGTGCCCCGCCCTCGGTCGCCCCGCCCTTGACGACCACGAGTGGCTTTCGCGCCGCCACGGACGCGAACTTGTCGAGCAGTCCACGACCATCGACGATGCCCTCGACATAGGCCAGCGACACTGCGGTTGCCGGGTCG
>JBDKIV010000300.1:0-3895 GCA_039796935.1 Actinomycetota bacterium
ATCATCAAGCCCTTCAAGGTCGACGACGTCAAGGACGCCCTCAAGGCCATCGGCATCCAGGGCATCACCGTCGGCGAAGTCCGTGGCTTCGGCCGCCAAGGCGGACACACCGAGACCTACCGCGGCGCCGAGTACAACATCGAGTTCGTACCGAAGGTCCGCGTCGAGATCGTCGTCGATGACGCCGTCGTCGACCAGGCGATCCAGGCCATCACCTCGGCGGCAGCCACCGGCAAGATCGGCGACGGCAAGATCTGGGTCACCTCGGTCGAACAGATCGTCCGCATCCGCACCGGCGAGACCGGCGTCGACGCAATCTGACGAATCAGTCGGCGAGTGCCGCCACGAGCTGCGCACGCAGCTCGTGGTGCGCAGCTACGGGAAGCTGGCCGTCGCCCCGCTCGACGTAGAACACGTCGACCACCTCGTGGCCGAGGGTGACGACCTTCGCCGACCTGATGTCACATCCCGCCGCGGTGAGCGCGTGCGACAGCCGATAGAGCACCGCTGGGCCATCCGGTGCCCGCACATCGATCATCGTCGTCGCCTCGGACGCCTCGTTGGTCACGAACACCTCGAGCGTGGGTGACGCCGCAGCCAGCGCACGACGCGACCGGACATGTGTCCGGATGCGCTGCTCGAGACGGGCATCGACGTCGAGGGTCCCGTCGAGGGCGCCACGCACGTCGTGCTCGACCTTCGTCCAGTTGGGCGAACCGCCCCCCACCCTCAGGATGCGGAACTGGTCGACGGCCGTCCCGTCCCGACCGGTGAACGCATCGGCACCGACCACGTCGAGACCGTGGAGCGCGAGCGTGCCGGCGATCAGCGAGAACAGGCCGCGACGATCTCGGCTCGCGATGCTGACGAGGTCGAACTCGCCATCGGGCTGGTGCTCGACATGGACGCCGCCGCTCGTCCGGACCAGATCGGCCAGCCGGCCGTACCGGTCGTCGTCGGCAGCGGCAGCAGCCGAGCGTGCCTCGCCTCGGAAGACCTGACTGACTGCCGACACCAGCTCGTCGATGAGGGACGCCTTCCACGACGACCATGCGGATGGACCCGTCGCAAGACTGTCGGCGCGGGTGAGGGCGACCAGCAGCTCGAGTCGCAGTTGATCACCGACGGCTGCGGCGACGTTTTCGGCGGTCTTCGGATCGCTCAAGTCACGTCGGGTCGCCGTCTCGGACAGGAGCAGATGATGCTCGACCAGACTGCGGAGAACGGCCACATCACCGCCCGCGAATCCCATTCGCGCTGCGATCACATCGACGAGCTCCATGCCGACCTCGGTGTGATCGCCCGGGTACCCCTTGCCGATGTCGTGGAGGAGGGCACCCACGAGCAACAGGTCGGGCCGGGTCACCGAACGCACCATCTCGGCAGCGTTCGCCACCGTCTGCAACAGGTGCCGGTCGACCGTGTAGGTGTGGAATGCGTTGCGCTGCGGCCGGCTGCGGACGGCACGCCACTCGGGCAGGTAGCGACTGAACAGGTCGTACCGCTCGAGAGCCTCGGCTGCAGGCACGAGCGACGACCCGGAACCGAGCAGGCTGACGAAGGCACGAAGCGTCCGCTCGGTCCAGGCCTCGCCCGGCTCCGCCCCACGACTCGCCAGCATGCGCAGCGACCTGGCCCCGATCGGCACACCGGCATGCGCAGCCGCCGCAGCCATGCGGAACACGAAGGACTGCTCGTCGACCTCGGCATCACGAGTGACCTGCGCTTCACCATCGACCACTGCGACCCCGACGACGTGGTCGGGGAGCTGGCGGGCGGTCGCCCCGCGACCGCCTCGCCGGAGCGAACGCTCCACCCGCCGCCAGAACCGCTCGGTCGCCCACTCGATGAAGTGGGCAGCCGTGGCGATGTCGAGCATGAGAGCATCCGCATCGGCATAGCCCATCGCCTCGCCCACACGGTCCTGCTCTTGCAGCAGCAACACGTTCGACAACCGCCCGGTGGCGCGGTGCAGCTCGCATCGTGCTGCCAGCAACAGGTCGGCCGGGCCGGCCAGATCGTCGAACGGCGCCTCGAGCGCCGCCGTCACCTCGGCGCGATCGAGCGCCAACGCCCACCGCAGCATGTCGTGATCCCGAAGTCCGCCACGGCTGTCCTTCAAGTCGGGCTCGAGCAGCGACGCAGCGTCACCGAATCGTGTCCAGCGCTCTCGGCCGGCGTCGTGCATCCGCTGCAGCCACATCGCCGGCTTTCGCCGCCACTGATCGAGGGCATCACGTTGGAGCCGCTGCACGGTGTCGGCGTCACCCGCAAGGACCCGCACCCGAAGGATCGACGTCGCCGTCTCCAGGTCGTCCGTGGCCAGCGACAGCAGCGACTTCGCACTGTGCGCCGCAGGGCTGAGCTTGATCCCAGCGTCCCACATCGGATACCAGAGTCGCTCGGCCACATCGCGGATCTGGTCATCCGTGGCCTTCGGGGGATGCAGGAGCACGACATCGACATCGCTGCCGGGGCACAGCGCCCCTCTGGCGTAACCGCCCGTGGCCGCCAGCGCCCACGACGTCGGAAGGTCGACGGCAAGGCTCTCGAACCACGAGTCGACCTGCTGCGAGAGCCGCCTGGCCAGACTCCGGCCCGACAACTCGGGGTCACCGACCATCCTCGCCCGAACCCGGCGGATCGTCGCTGCATCGACTGGCTTCACCATCACCACGATCCTGACAGGCTCTGCCGCCTCCGGCGACGCGTTCGGGACGAGTGACCGGCGATCAGCTCATGCCCCCGGAGTGGTAGGCGGTCTCGCCGTGCAGGGCGAGGTCGAGGCCCGACACCTCCTGCTCGGCCGACACCCGCACCCCGATCGTCACGGCGAGGACCTTCATGATCACGAAGGTGAGCACGCCCGACCACACGATTGCCGCTCCGTTGGCGAGGGCCTGCTCGAGCAGCAGGCTGGCATCACCGCCGTAGAAGAGTCCCTCACCGAACTCCACGCCGAGATCGGCGAAGAACCCGGGATTGGCGAAGAAGCCGATGAGGAGCGACCCCACGAGTCCACCGACGAAGTGCACGCCCACGACGTCGAGCGCGTCGTCGTAGCCGAAACGAGTCTTGAGCCGCACCCATAGCAGCAGGCCAGCCCGGCGATCGCGCCGATGGCCAACGGGGCCATGCCCGACACGTACCCCGCAGCGGGCGTGATCGCCACCAGACCGGCGACGATCCCGGATGCTGCGCCGAGGTTGGTGGGGTGGCCGTCACGGCGCCACTCGACGACGACCCACACCAGCCCGGCAGCCGCAGCAGCGAGGAAGGTGTTCATGAATGCCTGGACCGCTTGACCGTTGGCGACCAGCGCCGATCCGGCGTTGAACCCGAACCAGCCGAACCAGAGGATCCCGGTGCCGATCATCACGAGCGGCATGCTGTGGGGCGGCTGCCCCTCCTTCGGCCACCCCTTGCGCTTACCGAGCACGAGGACGCATGCGAGCGCCGCGATACCGGCATTGACATGGATCGCCGTACCACCTGCGAAGTCGATCGATCCACGATCGAACAACCAGCCGCCGTACACCCACTTGAAGACCGGGACGTAGACGAGCAGCGACCACACCGGCACGAAGATCGCCCAGGCCGAGAACTTCATCCGATCCGCCACAGCGCCCGAGATGAGCGCAGGCGTGATCGCAGCGAACATCCCGAGGAAGGCAACCACGGCGAGCGTCTTGCCGTTGTCCTCGCCGACGCCGATCCCCTCGAGGAACAGCTTGTCGAATCCACCGATGAAGGTTGCGTCGAACGGCTCCTGCGCCAGCGTGTAGCCGACCACGACCCACAGGACCGGGATCACCAGAACGCAGTAGAAGTTCATCATCAACATGTTGAGCACGTTTCGACCACGGTCCATCCCGCCGTAGAAGAACGCAAGGCC
>JBDKIV010000301.1:0-14354 GCA_039796935.1 Actinomycetota bacterium
ACCGGTGGCCAGCGACCCAAGAAGAAGCCCTTCCTGCTCGATCTGTACAGCACAGCGGTCGGCAAGAAGTACGTGATGGCGGTCACGGGCATTGCGATGATGGGCTTCGTCCTGGCACACATGATCGGCAACCTCAAGATGTACCTGGGCGAGGAGGACCTGAACGGCTATGCCGAGTTCCTCAACAAGTTGGCCTATCCGCTCGCCCCCGAGGGCGCGGTGCTCTGGTTGATGCGGGCCGGTCTGATCGCGATGATCGCACTCCATCTCCACGCGGCCTACTCGCTGACGGTGATCAACCGTCGTGCCCGACCGGTTCGCTACCAGAGCGCCCGTGACTACCAGATCGCCAACTTCGCGAGCCGCACGATGCGGGCGACCGGGCTCATCGTGCTGCTGTTCATCGTCTGGCACCTGCTCGATTTCACCTTCGGCGTCACCAACACGCTCGGGTCGGGCGACTTCGACAAGAAGGACGTGTACGACAACGTCGTACGTAGCTTCGAGCGGGTCCCTGTCGCCGCGTTCTACATCCTCGCCAACATCGCGCTCGGCGTGCACCTGTTCCACGGTGCGTGGAGCATCTTCCAGAGCATCGGCTGGAACAACCCTCGCTTCAACCAGTGGCGGCGTGCCTTCGCCACCGCTTTCGCCGCCATCGTCGTGGTCGGCAACGTTTCATTCCCCGTTGCGGTGCTCGCAGGCATCGTCGGCTGATCAGGAGGACATCACCATGAGCACTGCCCAGATCAGCGACAAGCTGCAGAGCAAGTCACCGAACGCTCCGGTTCCCGCCATGTGGGAGACCTTCAAGAGCGACATGAAGTTGGTGAACCCCAACAACAAGCGCAAGTTCAAGGTGCTCGTCGTCGGCACCGGGCTGGCCGGGGCCTCGGCGGCAGCGACGCTCGCCGAGCTCGGTTACCAGGTCGAGGCATTCACGTTCCACGACTCGCCCCGCCGTGCGCACTCGATCGCAGCGCAGGGCGGCATCAATGCGGCGAAGAACTACAAGGGCGACGGCGACTCCGTCCACCGACTGTTCTACGACACCGTCAAGGGCGGCGACTTCCGGGCCCGCGAGTCGAACGTGCACCGTCTCGCCGAGAACAGCGTCGACATCATCGACCAGATGGTGGCCCAGGGTGTGCCGTTCGCCCGCGAGTACGGCGGTCTGCTCGACAATCGCAGCTTCGGCGGCGCCCAGGTGAGCCGTACCTTCTACGCCCGTGGCCAGACCGGTCAGCAGTTGCTCCTCGGTGCCTACCAGCAGATGGAGCGCCAGGTCGGCCTCGGCAACATCAAGCTCTGGAACCGGGTCGAGATGGTCGACACCGTCGTCATCGACGGCCGCTGCGCGGGCATCGTCACCCGTGACCTCGTGACGGGCGAGGTCCGCTCGCACTCCGGGCATGCGGTGGTGCTGTGCACGGGCGGATACGGCAACGTGTTCTTCCTGTCCACCAACGCCATGGCATGCAACGTCACCGCTGCGTGGCGGGCGCACCAGCGCGGCGCGTACTTCGCCAACCCGTGCTACACCCAGATCCACCCGACGTGCATCCCGCAGGCGGACGAGACGCAGTCGAAGCTGACGCTCATGTCCGAGTCGCTCCGCAACGACGGCCGAGTGTGGGTTCCGACCAAGATCGACGACGATCGTGCGCCGGCAGACATCCCCGAGGCAGAGCGCGACTACTACCTCGAGCGTCTCTACCCGAGCTTCGGCAACCTTGCCCCCCGTGACATCTCGTCGCGAGCAGCGAAGCGAGCCGTCGACAGCGGCCGCGGTGTCGGTCCGCTCAAGAACGGTGTCTACCTCGACTTCTCCGACGCCATCGCTCGCCTCGGCAAGCACGTGGTGGAGGAGCGCTACGGCAACCTGTTCGAGATGTACGAGCGGATCGCCGGCGAAGATCCGTACTCGGTACCCATGCGGATCTATCCGGCCAGCCACTACACCATGGGCGGGCTGTGGGTCGACTACGAACTCATGACCACGGTGCCAGGTCTGTATGCGGCCGGCGAGGCGAACTTCAGCGACCACGGCGCCAACCGGCTCGGGGCGTCGGCGCTCATGCAGGGTCTCTCGGACGGCTACTTCGTGTTGCCCTACACCATCGGCAACTACCTCGCACCGATGCTCAACAAGCCGATCCCGGGTACCGATCACCCCGGCTTCAAGCAGGCAGAGGACGAGGCCCGGCGCAGGTTCCAGGGCTATCTTGACATCAAGGGCACCCGGTCGCCCGACTGGTTCCACCGCGAGCTCGGCAAGATCATCTGGGACTACTGCGGTATGGAGCGCACCGAGCAGGGCCTCGAGAAGGCCCTCTCCGAGCTGCCTGCGCTGTACGAAGAGTTCAAGAAGGACCTTCGTGTCACCGGCGACACCACCTCGCTCAACCAGACGCTCGAGAAGGCCGGTCGTGTCGACGACTTCTTCCAACTCGGCATGCTCATGTGCCGTGACGCACTCGAGCGCAACGAGAGCTGCGGCGGTCACTTCCGCTCGGAGTTCCAAGACGACGAGGGCGAGGCGGTACGCGACGACGAGAACTTCGCGCACGTCGCCGCCTGGGAGTGGACCGGCGACCCCATGGCGTCGATCCGCAACGTCGAGCCCCTCGAGTTCACCACCGTCCACCTCGCCACCCGGAGCTACAAGTGAGCCATCTGTCCGACATCAAGCTCAAGGTCTGGCGTCAGTCCGGTCCCGACTCGCCCGGCCGGTTCGAGCATTACCTGGTTCCGTCGATCAGCGACGAGGCCTCGTTCCTCGAGATGCTCGACGTGCTCAACGAACAGCTGATCAGCGAGGGCCGCGAGCCGGTCACGTTCGACCACGACTGTCGCGAGGGTATCTGCGGCACCTGTTCGCTCATGATCGACGGGCAGGCACACGGCCCGCAGCGCGGCACGGCGACATGCCAGTTGCACATGCGCAAGTACCAGAGCGGCGCCGAGATCACCATCGAGCCATGGCGCGCCTCGGCGTTCCCGCTCATCAAGGACCTCATGGTCGACCGCGCCGCGCTCGACCGGATCATCGAGTCCGGCGGGTTCATCACGGCCGACACCGGCGGCGCCCCCGACGGCAACCTCATCCCGGTCCCGAAGCCGGTCGCCGACGCTGCCATGGACGCAGCGGCATGCATCGGTTGCGGTGCGTGCGTCGCAGCCTGCCCGAACGGCGCGGCCAATCTGTTCACCGGGGCCAAGCTCGCACATCTCAACGTGCTGCCGCAGGGCCAGGCCGAGCGCTATCAGCGGGCCGAATCCATGGTCGAGACCATGGACCAGTACTTCGGGTCGTGCACCAACCACGGTGAGTGCGAGGCGGCATGCCCGAAGGAGATCTCGATCGACGTGATCGCCCTCATGCACCAGGACTACCGCAAGGCGAAGTTCGCCAACCGAAAGTCGCTGTCGAGGGCCTGACCGCAACGGCAACGGCAACGGCAACGGCACTGTCGACCGAACGCCCGCCACGCCCAGCCGTCGGCGGGCGTTGCGTTGCTCAGGCGGCGCCTCGGGTGATGACGGTCTCGTAGCGGTTGGTGGCTGCACCGTCGCCGTGGTCGAGCGTCAGGTCGAGGCGAAGCACTCCCGGTGACTCGGGTACCACGAACTGCACGGTCGCAACCCGGACGCAGTCGTCGGCGGGAATGTCGCCGCGCCAGGCCCATTCGTGGTGCCCGCCGGGCCATGTCATCGTGGCGGTGCAGCGCGACCCTTCCAGCGGCCGACGAAGGTCGCTGATGACATGAACGTCGAGCGCGAGCGCCTGACCGGCAACGACCTGTTCGGCAAATCGGTCGGCCACCACGATCACCGGTCGGCATGCCTCGATGATCGCTGCGTACGCCTGCTTGGGGCGGCGGTCGTGGTCGAGGATCGATGCCGACACCATCGGCGCCGGATCGACCAACGAGGACACGCAGAACCCGCCTGTCGGTCGGTACTTGAGGCGTCGAAGGTGCTCGATGTGATGGCGCGCGAGTTGCGCCTGATACGCCTGCGATGCGTCTCGCCATGCGGCGTAGCTCCGGTGGTCGCCCACCGGCAGGTGCTGCTGGAACGCGTCGACGTCGGCGCCGTGGTCGCCGAGTCGCTGCCAGTCGACCAGCGGGAGTGCGGCCTCGTCGACCAACCTGGCGATCGTTTCGCTCTCGGGAAGGGACTGGGCTCCGAACGCGCTGACGAACTGCACGAGCCGGGGGAGTGAGGCAGCGAGCGACGGCAGGTCGCGCTCGTCACCCCGGCCCCAACCGAGGTGCAGATGGGTTGCCGTTCCGTCGAGCTGGGGCAGGTGGGGTGCGACCCCACTCGCGGCGATGACCGGCCTGCTCTCGTCCGCCTGTTCGATCGCCCGCTTCACCCACCGGTCGAGGATCGTCTTGTTCCAGTTGGGCAGTTGCTGGTCGATCCATGTGGCCGATGGCGAATCGTGGGCGCACCAGATGGCGATCGACGGGTGGTGGCCGAGGAGGTCGACGGCCGCACGTGCCTGCTCGACGGCCTGGCGCCGCACCGAGCGGGCGTAGCCACCGACGAGGGGTAGGTCCTGCCAGACGAGCATGCCGAGTCGGTCGGCCGCGTCGTAGAGCGAATCGGGGGCGATGTGCCCCTTGCAGCGAATGAGGTCGAGCCCTGCCTCGCGGGCGAGGACCACGTCTCGGCGCACGTCGTCGTCGGTCGCGCGTGCAAGGTCGAGTCGGCTCGGTCCGAGATTGACGCCCTTCGAGAAGAGCCGCTCTCCGTTGACCGACACGATCCCGTGGTCGACGGTCACCTCGCGCAGCCCGGTCGTGACGGTGTATCGGTCGCTCTCTCGGCCATCCATCGAGACGGAGACCTCGACCGTGCTGAGCGGTTGGTCGCCGAGCGACCACGGCCACCAGAGTCTCGGCCGGTCGACATCGAGATTCCAGCTGAGATCGTTGGTGCCGGCGGCCAGGGGCATGTCCTGCTCGGCGACCACCTGTCCGTCGACCGAGGTGACCACCCTTGCCGGGCCGGCGACGGCGCTGTCGAGTCGCGTGGTCAGCCGAAGATGGGCGCGTGTCGCGTTGGCATCGCGGCAGATGACCCGGCATCGATCGATGCGCACCGGTCCGGTCGAATCGATCGTGACGGTGCGCCAGGGTCCTCCCGGGTTCCACGAGCTGCCGACGCTGGCCGGCTCTTGGTACGCACCGGTCAGCGAGCGCTTCGCGCGACCGTCACCGTGAGGGCTGCAGGTGATCTCGATGGCGAGCACGTGATCGTCTGCCAACCGGCACAGGTCGGTGATGTCGAAGGTGTGGGGCATGAAGTAGCCCTCGGGGTCGCCGAGGTAGGCGCCGTCGAGCCACACGTCGGCCTGATAGAAGACCCCGTGGAGCGTGACGAAGACTCGCTCGTCCCGGTCGTTCGGCCGGTCGCGGTGGAACCGTCGGCGATAGAGCACGGGTCCGTCCGCGTCGGCGAACGCCTCCTCGAGACGCCAGTGACCGGGCACCTCTGCTCGGGGCCAGGAACTGTCGTCGGTGGACAAGCCGATGCCCGTGCGCCGGACCTCGTCGTCGGCGATGGTCGCACGCCAGACACCACCGAGGTCCATCTCGCCAGCGTACCCAGGTGCGACGCAGGGTAGGGTCGGTCCATGACGACCAGCTCCACCACCTCGTCCACGGCCGCCCTCCCCGCAACACTCGGGGAACTGAAGTCGGCTGGCTGGCAGTCGATCCCGGTGAAGGAAGAGATCCGCCGCAACGCCGTCGCCAAGATCGCCGCCGGCGCACCGCTGTTCTCAGGGGTCATGGGCTACGAGCACACCGTGATGCCGCAGCTCGAGAACGCGCTGCTCGCGGGTCATGACGTGATCTTCCTCGGCGAGCGGGGCCAGGCGAAGACCCGGATGATCCGTTCGCTCACCGGACTGCTCGACGAGTGGATGCCGATCGTCGCCGGGAGCGAGATCAATGACGATCCCTACCATCCGGTCAGCCGCCACGCCCGCGACCTCGTCGCACAGATGGGCGATGCAACACCGATCGACTGGGTCCACCGCGACGAGCGGTTCGGCGAGAAGCTCGCCACGCCCGACACCTCGATCGCCGACCTCATCGGTGAGGTCGATCCGATCAAGGTTGCCGAGGGCCGATACCTCAGCGACGAACTGACCCTGCATTACGGGCTGGTGCCACGCACGAACCGGGGCATCTTCGCGATCAACGAGATCCCCGACCTGTCCGAGCGCATTCAGGTCGGCCTCCTCAATGTCCTCGAAGAGCGCGACGTGCAGGTGCGCGGTTACAAGATCCGGCTGCCGCTCGACGTGATGCTGGTGGCGAGTGCGAACCCCGAGGACTACACCAACCGCGGCCGGATCATCACCCCCTTGAAGGACCGCTTCGGCAGCCAGATCCGCACGCACTACCCACTCGATGTCGACACGGAAGTGGCGATCATGCGTCAAGAGGCGCGGCCGGCCTCTGTCGGCGACGTCCGGGTGACGATGCCGGACTACCTCGAGCAGGTGGTCGCCACCTTCAGCCAGGTCGCCCGGTCGAGCAGTCAGGTCAACCAGCGCAGCGGTGTGAGCGTGCGCCTCTCGGTCAGCAACCTCGAGGTGCTCGGCGCGAATGCGCTGCGCCGCGGCCTGCGTGCCGGTGAGCGCTCGGTGGTCCCGCGTGTGTGCGACCTCGATGCGCTCGCCGCCTCGTCAGGCGGCAAGATCGAGATCGAGTCGCTCGACGAAGGCAGGGACGGGGTGATCCTCGAGAACCTGCTCAAGGGAGCGGTACTGGCGGTCTACAAGGAGCGGGTCACTCCCGATCAGGTTCGTGACGTGATCGCTGCGTTCGAAGAGGGGGTCATCGCCCACACCGGCGAAGACATCGCGTCGGCCGACGAAGCGCAGTTGCTCGAGCAGGTTCCGGCGCTGCGCTCGGCGGTCACTGGACTGACGGCCGGCGACGAATCACCCGCGGCCGTGGCAGCTGCGATCGAGTTCGTGCTCGAGGGACTCCATCTGTCGAAGCGACTCAACAAGGACACGTCGAGGGCCGGGGCCACGTACCGAGGTCGTTCGTAGACGAACGGCCGCCGGCGTCAGCTCGTGCTGTGCGCCAATGCGTCGAGGTCGGTCCAGGTCAGTCGAGTCACCGGGAGACTCTCACGCAGTTGCATCACGGTCGACGAGACGCGAGCGATGGTCTCGGCACGCGCGTCGCGATCGGGCCCGGCCGGCCGGAACGTCACGGCAAGGGGTCTGTCGGGTCCCTGCTCGGCGGTCCGGTGCAGGAGGGCTTCGAGCTCCGCGCCGTCGCCACTCACTGCGATCCCGAGTTCGTCGCACGATCCGCCGAGGTCGGCCAGGTCGCGGTCGGCCCGACCCGGGATCGTGATCGTCCCGTCGCGGAGCGCTCGGAGCCAGGTCTGCCAGCGCAGGTGCTCGATCCGCCGGGCGGCTTCTGCTGCTCGAACGTCATCGCGCGGAATCGGGACGAATCGCACATCGAGCGACGTCGCGATCGGGTTCGGTCCGTGGAGGATCCGCCACGCATCCCTCCAGGCGACGATCAGGGTGTCGACGACCTCGCCGTGGCGCCGCGGATCGTCGGGCACCAGGCGGGCGGCGAGCGCGAAGGGCGCCTCGAACGGCACCCAACCGTCGATCTCGTCGCCCAGGGCTTCGGCTGCCGCCTCGACCCAGCGTGGCCACCAGTGACGCGCCGTGCGCTCGTCGGTGAACCCGCCCTCGTTGTCGAACCACCGGGGAACGTCGGGGCTGAGGAGATGGATCCACACCTTCACGCCCGCCGCCCGCAGCGACAGAGCGACCATCCGGAACCGTTCGACGGTGCCACCGTCGATCGTGCCTGGTCGCGGTTGGGCGATTGCCCACGGCAGGGTGAGTCGTGCGTGTCCGAGCCCCAGAGCGAGGGCGGTCTCGGTGTCGTCGATCAGGGCTTCGGATCGAAGCCCGACGACTGCGCCGCTCGACGGATTGCTCAGGTGAACGGCGAGCGGGTCCACAGCTCGCTGGTGTCGTTGAGTGCCGTGCTCGCCGGTCGTCCCTTCAGGTCGACGACGTCGATCGCCCCCGGGAAGCCGCGCAGTTCGACCTCGCCGTGCGGTTGGGCCGAAACCCCCTCGGGGAGCCGCTCGATCTGCATCGTCGGCAGGAGCACTTCGAACGGCCCGGCGAGGTCGCACAGGCGCGATGCCATGTTGACCGCCGACCCGATGTAGTCGTCACCCTCGAACAGCAGTGCGTACCCGGTGGCGAGACCGACGCGTAGTGCCAGCGGTGCGCAGACCTCGGACGACCGGTTCTGGAGTTCGAGCGCGAACGACACGGCGTTCGCCTGGTCGACGGAAACGATCATGCAGCCGTCGCCGAGCCACTTGGCGATACGCACGCCGCGCTCGCTCGCGATCTCGCGGACGAGCGTGCGGAACGCCCCCAGAATTCGACCAGCTGCATCGTCGCCGAACGCGGCCGTGTAGTTGGTGAACCCGGAGAGGTCGACGAACGCGAAAGTGCGAGGTACACGCATGCTGCTCGCAGTCTAGGTGGGTATAGGGTCCACGCATGGCAGCGCGCTTCACGTACTCGCGATGGGACGGCACCCAGAAGGGTTTCGACGTCGATGCCGACGCACTGTTCGAAGAACTGAACGATGACCTGCTGTATCACGGTGACATCAACAGTGCGCTCCGGCGCCTGATGCAGCAGGGCATGACCGACCGCAACGGCGAACGCCTCCAGGGCGTGCGCGAGATGATGGAACGGCTCCGGCGCGAGCGTCAGGAGCGACTCGACCGGTTCGATCTCGGCGGCGTGTACGACGAGATCGCCGCCGCGCTCGACGACATCGTCGACGAAGAGCGTCACGCCATCGACAACGCCACACGCGACGCGCAACGCAGCGGCGACGAGCGTCGGGCCGAGGCCGCTCGGTCGAGCGCGGACGACCGCAACTTCCGCCTCGACATGCTGCCCGACGACCTCGCGGGGAAGGTTCGAGAACTCAGCGCCTACGACTTCGAATCGAGCGAGGCGGCTCAGCGTTTCGAGCAGCTGATGGACCGACTTCGCCAGCAGCTCATGCAGCAGATGGTCGATCAGATGAGCGGCGCGATGCAGAACCTCTCACCGGCCGACCTGCAGCGCATGAAGGACATGATGGCTGGTCTCAACGAGATGATCGAACGGCGAGAGCGCGGTGACGACCCGGGGTTCGAGCAGTTCATGGAGGAGTTCGGCGATTTCTTCCCCGATCAGCCCCAGAACCTCGACGAGCTGCTCGAGCAGATGGCGCAACGGATGGCTGCCATGCAGGCGATGCTCAACTCGATGACCCCCGAGCAGAGGGCCCAGCTCCAGCAGCTGAGCGATCAGCTGCTCGAGGACATGGACCTGCGTTGGCAGATGGACCAGTTGGGCCAACACCTGCAGCAGTTGTTCCCGCAGATGGGTTGGCAGCAGAGCTACGACTTCGAGGGCCAGGACCCGATGGGGATGGCGCAGGCGATGCAGACGATGCAGGACCTCGGTGACCTCGACCGGCTCGAGAACCTGCTGCGCAACGCCACGAGCCCGGGTGCCCTCGCCGAAGCCGACATGGACCGGGTGCGTGACCTGATGGGTGACGATGTGGCGCGTTCGCTCGAGCGGTTGGCCGAACTGACGAAGATGTTGGAGGAAGCCGGCCTGATCGAGCAGAAGGAGGGTCGTCTCGAACTGACACCCAAGGGCCTGCGCAAGATCGGTGCCGACGCACTGCGCGATCTGTTCGACAAGCTGGCGAAGGACAAGACCGGCCAACACCAGATCAGCCGACTCGGTCAGGGGCACGAGCGGACCTACGAGACCAAGCCGTACGAGTACGGCGACCCCTTTCACCTCGACCTGCATCGCACCATCAGGAATGCTCTGCGGCGCAACGGAACCGGGACCCCGGTGTCGCTCTCGCCCGACGACTTCGAGATCGAACAGACCGAGCACTCGACGCGGTCATCGACGGTCCTGATGCTCGACCTGTCGCTCAGCATGCCGATGCGCGACAACTTCCTGCCGGCCAAGAAGGTGGCGATGGCGTTGCACTCGCTGATCACGTCGCAGTTCCCTCGCGACTACATGGGAATCGTGGGGTTCAGCGAGACGGCGCGGGTGCTGTCGGCGGCCCAACTCCCAGAGGTCAGCTGGGACTTCGTGTACGGCACCAACATGCAGCACGGGTTCGTACTGGCCCGACAGCTCTTGGCGAAGCAGACCGGCACCAAGCAGATCATCATGATCACCGACGGCGAGCCGACCGCCCACATCACACCTCGCGGCGATGTGTTCTTCAACTATCCGCCGGTGCAGGAAACGGTCGAGGCGACGCTGCGCGAGGTGGTGCGCTGCACTCGCGACAACATTCGCATCAACACCTTCATGCTCGATGCGAGCAGCGCGCTCACCTCATTCATCGAGAAATTGTCCTCGATCAATCGCGGGCGGGCGTTCTTCACGACGCCGGAGACGCTCGGCGACTACGTGTTGGTCGACTTCATCGAGCACAAGCGTCAGTTGGCGCGGGGGCGCGCGACTCGCCGGGCCGGGTGACCCAGACGGCTCATACGGAATCCTCACTTGCGCGTACGTGATGTGATAGTGGAGAATGACACCGTTGTAGTTACAGCGGAGGCACACCGATGCACGAGGACGAACCGATCGAATCAGCAAACTGGCAGGACGAGGCGAACTGCCTGGGTGTCGACCCCGATCTGTTCTTCCCCGAGCGTGGTGCATCCACCCGCGAGGCGAAGGAAGTGTGTCGTGGTTGCGTCGTGCGCCTGGACTGCCTCGAATATGCGCTGACCAACGGCGAGAAGTTCGGGATCTGGGGCGGACTGTCCGAGCGCGAGCGGCGTCGACTTCGCCGCCAACGTGCATTGTCGACCCGAAAGGTGACCGCCTGACACGAGGCGCTTCGGGCTGCTAGCCTCACCGGCATGTTCGCTTTCAACTTCGGTGGCCCTGAGATGATCATCGTCTTGGTCATCGTCCTCGTCCTGTTCGGCGGCTCGCAGTTGCCGAAGCTCGCAAAGAATCTGGGCAAGGCTCAGCAGGAGTTCAAGTCAGGCCTCAGCGAGGGCGCCAACGAGGCGTCCAACTCGGCCGACACCAAGAACTGATCGGCCTGCGGCCGGCCGCTGCGCCGGATCCCGGTCCACGAACGGAACAAGGGCATCTCGTCGATGACGAGATGCCCTTGTCGCGTTGCGGCGCCCTTCGCTCACCCGCCGCCGGGCAGGCCGGGAGGTGGTGGGTGAGCGGTGGGTGAACTGTGGGTGCTAGGCGGCGCTGACGCCCTGACGGCGACGCTTCAAGATCCGGCGACGCTCGCGCTCGCTGCAGCCGCCCCAGACGCCGTGCTCGATCCGCTGCTCGAGGGCGAACTCGAGGCACTGGGCGGCCACCGGGCAATCGACGCAGATCTTGCGGGCGCGGTCGACGCCGACGCCGTCGCTCGGGAAGAACAGTGCCGGCGGATAGTTACGGCAGTTGCCGCTGCTCATCCACGCCGTGACCGAGTCGGCGTCGGCAGGCACATGAACGGTGGTGGGGGGGTTCTCATGGTGCATGGCGGTTCTCCTTGTGTACCCGCGATGAATCGCAGGGAGTTGTGCGCCCGCACGAGGCCCCTGGGGGCACCGGTCGCCGTCACAACCCGACATCGAGAGATTCGACGCCGGAACCGTCGTGGTGGTTCCCGGATGTCTGGAATCTACCACTGCTGCGTCGCTCATGCCGCCTCCTGCTCGATGTCTCGCCTGCCGATACACTGCTGGCGGCCACTGTGCCCGGGAACGAAATCGAGGAAACATGACCGACATTGCCAATGAGCCGCCGCGTGCGCATGCCCGCGTCGTCTACCTCGGGTCCGTCTCTCCGCATTGGGAGGTGTACGGCGACTACGGCGACCGGACACTGCTCGAAGAGTTCCGCAACCGGGTGCTCGCGAGGCTGGTGCTGCTCCCTCGTGACGACCCGCAGTTCCGGCGCAACCGCGAGCGGATCAACCGCGATGCCGAGCGCGAGCGCATCAGCCTCGAGTGGCATCTCGGCATCGACGAGGCCGACGCCTGACTGGCCCTGCTCCGGTGACCGGGCGCTTCCTCAATCGAGAGCTGAGTTGGCTCGAGTTCGATGAACGCGTCCTCAGCCTGGCTTCCGAGTCGGGTATCCCGTTGCTCGAGCGGGTGAAGTTCATCGCCATCTGTTCGAACAACCTCGACGAGTTCTTCCAGGTACGGGTCGCGGCGCTGAAGGACCAACTGGCGGCGGGCCTGACGGCACCGTCGCCGGACGGCATGACCCCGGCGCAACAGCTTGCCGCGATCGGCGACGCAGTCGCCTCGCTGGTCGTTCGCCAAGAGGGCCTCGTCGTCGGTTCGCTCATCCCGCAGCTCGCGCAGGTCGGTATCGAGGTCCTCGACTGGGCCGACCTCACTGCCGACGAGCAACGAGCGACGAGCGATCAGTTCGAGCAGCGGATGTTCCCCGTTCTCACGCCCCTGGCCGTCGACCCCGCCCATCCGTTCCCCTACATCTCCAACCTGGCGCTCAGCCTGGCGGCGATGGTCAGCGATCCCGACACCGGCGAGCGACGCTTCGCCCGCGTCAAGGTCCCGAGCGTCTTCCCCCGCCTGATGCAGGTCGGCGACGGGGACCGCTTCGTGCCCGCCGAGCAGGTCATCGCAGCGCACATGCACCGGCTGTACTCGGGCATGGTGATCGAGGAGTGCGCGGCCTTCCGGGTCACCCGCAATGCCGACCTGACGGTGGAGGACGAAGAGGCCGACGATCTGCTGGCAGCGGTCGAGCTCGAGCTTCGTCGTCGACGCTTCGGCCGTGCGGTGCGACTCGAGGTCGAGGCAGGGATGAGCGCCGAGATGGTCGGCCTGCTGGTGCGCGAACTCGAACTCGACCACAGTGACGTGTCGTTCCATGCGACGCTGCTCGACCTGACGGCACTGTTCCAGTTGGCGGCGCTCGATCGGCCGGGGTTGAAGGATCAGCCATGGCCACCGGTCACGGCCGGGCGCATCGTCGCCGCCGACGAAGCCGAGCGCAGCATGTTCTCCGTCATCCGTGAGCGGCCGCTGCTCGTGCATCACCCCTACGAGAGCTTTGCCAGCAGCATCGAGAGCTTCATCGCTCGAGCCGCTGACGACCCGAAGGTCCAGTCGATCAAGATGACGCTCTATCGAGCGGGCGGTGACAGCCCGATCGCACGCAGCCTGATGCGGGCGGCCGAGCGCGGGGTCCAGGTGGCGGTCCTCGTCGAGCTGAAGGCTCGCTTCGACGAGGCGACCAACGTCGGGTGGGCCAAGGCGCTCGAGCGGTCCGGTGTGCACGTGGTGTATGGCCTCGTCGGGCTGAAGACCCATGCGAAGTGCGTGCTCGTCGTCCGCAACGACGACGACGGGTTGCGTCGCTACTGCCACATCGGCACCGGTAACTACAACTCGAAGACGGCGCGGGTGTACGAGGACCTCGGGTTCATCACCTGCGACCCCGATGTGGGTGCCGACGTCACCCAACTGTTCAACCACCTCACCGGGTACAGCCGCACGCAGGACTACCGGTCGCTGTTGGTGGCGCCGAGGGAGATGCGCAATCAACTTCTCGACCTGATCGAGCACGAGTCGACCTATGGCGCCGATGGCCACATCCGCGTGAAGCTCAACTCGTTGGCCGATCCCGAGGTCATCGAAGCGCTCTACGCGGCCTCGCAGACCGGCACCCGGGTGGATCTGCTCGTGCGGGGGATCTGCTGTCTGGTGCCCGGGGTGCCCGGGCTCAGCGAGACCATTCATGTTCGCTCCCAGCTCGGGCGGTACCTCGAGCATTCGCGCGTCATCTGGTTCCGGCACGGTCTGCACGACGACGACGGGCATCACGACGCTGCCAACGCCCGGCCGCTCTACCTGATCGGCTCGGCCGACTGGATGCCGCGAAATCTCGATCGCCGCGTCGAGGTCCTGGTGCCGGTGACCCACCCGAAGCACCGGGCCTGGCTGGACGAGGTCTTCGAACTCGGGTTCTCGGCCGACACCGTGCGATGGGAACTCGACTCGGACGGCCGGTGGCACCGCCGTGGCCCGGCGTCATTCGCCGACGGTGACGCTCAGGCACGCTTCTACCGCTGGGTCGCCGATCGTCAGCGGCGCTGAGGCGGGGACCGAGCCCGTGACGGGGCGCCACTGACGGGTGGTCTCCGGCGGAGTTCAGCGCAACGTCGTCGTTCGTTCATGTTCCGTTCACCTGATCGCGGGTCATCGGTCACCTGAGCTGTCTACGGTGCGAT
>JBDKIV010000302.1:0-3019 GCA_039796935.1 Actinomycetota bacterium
GCGAACAGCCGGGCCAACCTTCGCTGGCCGGAGATGGACACGCACAGCAAGACGAGGAGCAACAACCAGACAAGGGTGCGGAGGATGACCGCACCGGCCGTCGGCCGCAAGTAGTCGAACGTTCCCGGATCACCGACAGTGAGCGCCTCGATTGGCTTGCCGACGAAGAACGAGATTGACAAGGCGTACCAAAGATACGGGAGCAAGGCGGCCGCCAAGATCGCAACATCGCGCCTGAACTTGGAACCAAGCCACGCTCCGACGACGGCCCATACACCCACATACGCCGCGACGGCAGGAATCACCAGAAGGAGGTCGGTGGCTACCCAACCCTCTTTCAACCCGAAATGCGCGGACACCGTGAACAGAACAGCGACCACCACGACCTCGACCACGAGGGCGGCGGTTCCGACAATGACCAGAGCAGGCAGAACCCTCCCACCACTCGTCGTGGCCGAGACGGCGGCCCACTCGGACATCCCATGGGCACGCGGCTGGCCGCTGATCCAGGCCGATACTGCTGCCAGGAACGTCGGAAGCACGATCGCGATCGACTCGAAGATGCTGATCGTGCCGGGCAGCCACCCGATCCACTCGTCCATGCGCGAGAACGGCATGAACAAAGCCACGCCCACCGCGACCAGAATCACGACGAACAGCACCGCCCACGGTCGCTCGAGTGCAGAGCCTCGGACGGCGTCTCGCGGCCACATCATCCAAGGTGCCTGCAATCAGCGATCGCCGACCGAATGACGCTCATACTCGCCGTAGCTCGTTCGGCTGAGGATCGGTCGACCGCACCTGATGCGCGGACAAGCCCACTGTCGAGAGCACACCACGTGTCGGCAACCAACGCGACGTCCTCGAGAAGATGAGTGGAGAGCAACACGATTCGATCAGATGCGAGCGCGCGAACGCTCCGGAGAAACTGCTCACGTTGAACGGGGTCAAAGCCGTTGGTCGGCTCATCGAGAACCAGCAGCTCTGGTGCTCCGACGATCGCTGCCGCCAACGAAGCTCGCCGCCGTTGACCGCCCGAAAGGCGGCCCAGTCGATGCCGGCGCAAGTCGACAAGACCGACCTCGACGAGCGCCGCCTCGACGCAGCCCGGCCGATCCCGAACCGGAATCTTCTTGAGCCAGGCCGCATACCCGACCAGCGATTCCACCCGCATCCGTGGGGGACCGCC
The DNA here is from genome assembly GCA_039796935.1 of Actinomycetota bacterium. Lineage (GTDB taxonomy): Bacteria > Actinomycetota > Acidimicrobiia > Acidimicrobiales > Ilumatobacteraceae > VFMC01. The sequence goes on from JBDKIV010000302.1 coordinate 1,190, forward strand.
GGGTTCCTGCGGCAACCAACCGAGTTCTCGTCGGTGAAGCGACATCAGCTCTCGACTACCTGCAATGTCGACACCATCCCGAAGAACCGACCCGGAGGTCGGGGTGAGCAACCCGCACAGCGTCCGAATCAGCGTGGTCTTGCCAGCACCATTCCTGCCAACCAGTGCGGTGACCCCCGGGCCAAGGCCGAGGCTCACTCCGCGGAGAACCTCGACCCCAGACAACCGGACCTTCACGCTGTCGAGTTCAATCGTCACGAACAATCGCCCCCCTGGGGCAGTCAGCGCGAGCCATCTGGTCAGTACGTCGCCGAGTCCGAGCCGCAGGCATCCGGAAACAACGTACGCACGGTGCACACCCGCGACTCGACGCCCTGGAAACCACAGGGCGGGAGGATCAACGCGGAGATGGTTCCTCCCCTGGTCACGGCCGTGACGCTCGTCGTGGTTTCGGAGTAGCGACCGACATCGATATCTGAACAGAGACTCACCGCTACCTTGCCGTTGTAGCCAACCTTCTTCCCTGAAGTCGATCGAAGGGTGCCGGACACCTTTGCACCATTGCTGTAAGAAACGGTTCGATACTGCGTGCCTGAACCGTCGTTCGACGAGACGCTCACCGCGTACGCCGCTGTCGGCATTGCCGCCAATGCAAGAGCTACCACGGTGGACTTCACAAGCTTCGCCTTCATCAGCGGACCAATCTTTATGACAATAGGTTTGAGAATCAAACAGTATCCAGGTCATTGCGACTTGTCCATCGGTGACAGCGCCCAGTCCAAGCGCCGATCTGCTGGCACTGCCATCGGACCCGATCGGCCGATCAGAAGCGCCACGAGGGGAGTGCCCGCCTCCGTCCGTGTCCTTCGTCCCCGTCCGCCCGAGGCCTTTGCGAGTCAGCCCGTGGCGGAGCGCATCGATCGCTGGCGCTCGGGGTCGTGGATGACCGTCTCTTCGGATTTCAGGGTGGGGTGAGCCCGTCGAGGAGTGTGCCCATCTTCAATTGGTGCTTCTCACCGAGCCGATCGGTGATCGGCGAGTGATCAATGACATCACCGGGAACGAGATCGAAGTACGTAGTCCCGACACGTAGGACCGAGCCCGACACGACTCGAACAACGTGGCCTTCCCCACGAAATGATCGAAAACGCAGAGGTGGGGCGCGACGCAATCAGCGTCGACGGCGACGTGCGAGGAGTCGTGAGAGTCGGGTGGTGATGTCCTCGAGGGATGGGTTGGTGGAGGCGATCCAGATGACGAGGTCGTAGACGTCGTCGTTGGCGATTTTGGACGCGTTGAACCCGTTGAGCTCGAGGAAGACGGCCGCGGCGAGCCAGCCGAGCCGTTTGTTGCCGTCGACGAGCGCGTGGTTGTTGACGATCGATTGCAGCAGCGCTGCAGCCTTCGTGACGACGTCTGGGTAGGCATCATGGCCGAACGCCGTTGCCTGGGGGCGAGCAGCTGCTGAGCCGAGGAGGCCGACATCGCGGATCGGTGGCGGATCGCCGAGCAGCGAGCGGGCGAGATCGACCAGGTCCTCGAGGTCGAGGTACTCGACCGGATCACTCATTCGCCGAGGCGACGCAGCGCGTCGGCATGGCGGTCCATCACGAGCGCTGCCGCCGACGAGACACGATCGCGGTGCTCGCCCCGGGCAACGAACTCGCGCACGGCGCGCCTGGCCGCCTCCTGCATCGAGATGCCCTCTGCCTCAGCGCGCTCGCGTAGGGCGTCTTGTTCGCTGTCCGTCAGTCGCAGGGTCATGGCCACGGGCGCATGGTATCAGTTCGATACCGTTCAGATCTGCCGCCCGGCACGTGACCCCATCCG
>JBDKIV010000303.1:0-4594 GCA_039796935.1 Actinomycetota bacterium
CGTCTCGCCTCTTCGTCCCCGGCGTGCGGGCCGGCCCCGGTGACCACCGTGCCCAGCACGATCGCCACGGCCGTCGCCATCGTCAGCACCGCCACGTGCGAGCCGATGGTTCGTGAAACTCGCCGCTCGAGCGCACCATCGGGCTGACCCGACCGGTGGACCAGCCAGACGGCATTGGCCACCAGGACCATCGAGAGGATGAAGTGACCCTGCACCGCCGCAGGGTGCAGGTCGACGAGCACGGTGATGCCGCCCAGCACGATCTGCCCGAGGACACCTGCGACCAGGCCGACCGACAACCAGGTGAGGTCGCGTCGTCGCGGCTGGCGGGCGAGGGCCCCCAGCACGGCGACGATGACGCCCAGTGCGACCAGACCCGTGAAGAGCCGGTTGATCTGCTCGATGGCAGCGTGGGTCGACGACACGTCGATCAGCTTCTCGTTGTTGCAGTTCGGCCAGTCGTCACAACCGAGGCCTGAACCCGTCAGCCGCACTGCGGCACCGCTGACGACGATCACTCCGAGGAGCACGAGCGCCACGACGGTGACCGCCCGGTACCGCTGGGGTGAGAGACGACGTCGCCGCACCTCCCCAGCGTACGTTTCAGCCGCCCGTCACGCCCACTCACGATCGACCGCCATCGGGTGGCTACGGTCACGTCTCGTGCTCACCAGTTACGACGACTACCCGATCCATCAGGCCTCGGTCCCGATCGCTCACTCGGCCACGGGTGACCTCAACCAGTACGACCGGTACTTCTTCAACGGCTACACCGGCGACGGCTCGCTGTACTTCGGGGTCGCCATGGGCCTGTACCCCAATCGCCATGTGTCCGATGCTGCGTTCTGCGTGGTTCGAGACGGTCGTCAGCGCAGCGTGTTCGCCTCGCGACGGGCACCGGACGATCGGCGCGATGCAACGCAGGTGGGTCCGATCACCGTCGAGGTGCTGGCCCCTCTGCAGTCGTTGTGCGTACGAGTCGACGCCCCGGATCAGGGTCTGCGCGCCGAACTCCGCTTCGATCACCGGTCGCCCGTCCTCGAGGAGCCGCACTTCTTCCAGCGACACGGCAACCGCACGTTCATGGACTACACACGCCTGACGCAGTTCGGTAGCTGGACCGGGTGGATCGAGTGCGACGGCGAGCGGATCGAGGTCCGCTCGGACGAGGTGCTCGGATCACGCGACCGGTCATGGGGAGTGCGCCCGATCGGAGAGCCCGCGCCGACAGGCGCTCCGGTCGGCTGGCCGCCGCAGTTCTTCTGGCTGTGGGCCCCGGTCAACTTCCCCTCGCTGTCGACCCACTTCGATGTCAACGAGTACGCAGACGGTCGTCGCTGGCACGAAGTGGGGGCCCTGGCGCCCGTCGGCACGGCGCAGCCGCACCTGGTCCGAACCGTCGAGTGGCGCGTCAGTTGGCGCCCCGGCACCCGCTGGGCCGATCACTTCGAGTACGACCTGATCGACTGGGACGGATCGACGCACACCGTGACGCTGACCCCGACGTTCGAGTTCCTCATGCGGGGCATCGGATACGGTCACCCCGAGTTCAGCCACGGTGTCTGGAAGGGCGAATCGGTGATCGGTGGCGAGGTCCTGGAGCTACCGGTCGACACGCCGTGCGCTCGCGAACACGTGCACGTGCAGGCCTTCTGCCGGGCCGTCTACACCGCCCCCGACGGGCGTCAAGAACACGGGGTAGGCATCCTCGAGCAGCTGGCGCTCGGCGACCACCGCCCGACCGGGCTCACCGGCATCCTCGACCCGTTCGGCGGCTGACGACCGGCCGGAACGATCAGGTGTGTCGGATCGACATGCCACCGTCGACCGGTATCACCGCACCGTTGAGGAAGCTCGCTGCCGGCAGACACATGCTGACCGTCATCTGGGCCACTTCCTCGGGGTCGCCGTAGCGCCGCAGCGGAACCCGCCGCTTCGCGTACGTCTCTTTCGCCGCAGCGTCGATCCCCGCCGTCATCCCGGTGTTGATCGGACCGGGGCACACGCAGTTGACCGTCACCCCATGTCGTCCGAGTTCGACCGCCAAGCTCTTGGTCAGCCCGACGACGCCGGCCTTCGACGCCGCGTAGGCGGCGAGGCCCGCCGTGGTGACGATGGCCTCGGTCGAGGCGATGTTGACGACCCGTCCACCACCATCGGCCCGCATCAGATACGGCAGCGCCAACCGGATCAATCGCACGTGCGCCGTCAGGTTGATCTCGAGCGTTCTCGCCCAGTTGGCCTCGAAGCCACCCTCGTCCTGGAACGCCGACGTGACGAGCGAGACACCGGCGTTGTTGATGACGACGTCGATCCCGCCGAAGCCCGTCGCCACTGCGTCGACCAGACGGTGCAGGGCTGCGTGGTCGGAGACGTCGCACGCGACGTCCATCGCGGCCTCTGCGCCATGCACGTCACGAATCTCGTCGGTGACCGCCAGGACCCGCTCGGGGTCGAGGTCGACCACCGCCACGCGTGCACCCTCGTCGGCGAAGAGATGGGCCGGTGCGCGACCCATGCCGGATGCGGCGCCGGTGACGATCACCCGTTTGCCGGCGACCGAACGTGACAGCGACGAGAGGCGGCCGCTCATGCGGCAACCGACCCGTCGAACTGGCACAACCCGATCGCGTCGGGTGCGAGTGTGCGTGACCGGTGCATGGATCCCCCTCGTTCCGCCCCCTCGAGAGCTCTCGAAGCCTGGCTCCGGTGACGGCACGGCGAACGATAGCGTTTCGACCGGTGAAGAAGCAGACCGTCGAAGAGCGCCGCAATGACATCCTCGAGGTGACGTGCCAGGTCGTGATCGAACGTGGGTTCGCGGGCACGAGGATCAGTGACGTGGCCAAGCGGCTCGACGTGTCGAGCAGCCTGATCCATTATCACTTCGACTCGAAAGAGCAATTGCTCGCCGAGGCGTTCGCGCACTACGCGCAGATCGACCTGGCCGACATGGAGGGTGAGGTCGGCGCAGCGCCCACCGCACTGGCCCAGCTCGACAGGGTCATCCAGAACATGGTTCCCGAGGGCAGCGACGACGTCGAGTGGATGCTGTGGATCGATGGATGGGGTGAGGCGCTCCGGAACCCCATGATGAAGAAGATCAGCCAGCAGCTCGACGAGCAGACGAGCGACATGCTCGAGCGAGTGCTCGAGGCCGGTCTCGCGTCGGGTGAGTTCGTCTGTCCGTCACCCAAGGCCACGGCGATCCGGCTCACAGCGCTCGTCGACGGCCTCGCCGTGCAATTCGCCGCGCACGACGGGATGATGGACCGAAGCCAGCTGATCGACCATGTCCGCACGGTCGCCGCGGCCGAGATCGGGCTGACACTGGCCGACTTCGTCGGAGGGGCAGAGGCCCCCGGCGTGACGGTCGGTCGAGCGCCGAGCGCCGCCACCGAGGCAGCCCTGCGACAGCTGTGCGCGCGTCACGCCGATGCGATCCTGCGCAACGATGCGGACGGCTGGTCGGCGACCTGGACCGACGATGCCCGATGGAGCATCACGCCCGGCGTGGTCATCGAAGGCCGGACGGCCGTCACGTCGGCCTGGGTGGCGTCGATGCGCAAGCTCAGCTGGCTCATCCAGACGCCGGCGATCTGCGTGTTCGAGGTGGACGAGATCGCCGGCAGCGCAACCGGTCGGGTCACGATCGACGAGCGGTTCGAACGAAAGCGCGGTGGGGCCGGAGCACTGCTCGGCACCTACACCGACGAGTACCGCCGAGAGGGCGGCACCTGGTTGTTCCACTCCCGCACGCTTCACGTGATCAGCGAACGCTGAGCCGCGTGCCGGGTCGGTTCGAACCGGGCTGACCGCTACGGACGAACCTCGTAGAACGCGTTGACCGAGTGGTCGACGTCGAGCCGCCGGAACCGTGTGAATCCGGCGGCTTCCGCCATCTCGCGCGCTCTGTTCTCGGACAGTCCGAGCGTGCCGAGGCCCGCGCCGCCGGGCTCGCTGAGCGCCGACGACATGCAGCTGAGCACGCTGATGCCGTACATCAGGGAAGCCATCGGGTTCTTCGCCGCATTCTGCTCGAACGTGTCGAGAGCCTTGATGTCGACCAACAGCCACGTACCGTCCGGGGCGATCGCCGAGCGAATGGCCGACATCATCTCCTGCGGATGTGTCATGTCGTGGATGCAGTCGAACGTCGTGACGAGATCGAGCGATCCGTTGCTCGGGATGGGTTCGTGACGGGGATCGTGGAACGACGCGTTCGCGAGTCCGGCCGCCTCGAGCTTCTCTTGCGCACGGCCGAGCGCGTAGTGCGAGATGTCGTATCCGGCGAAGCTGCTCGAAGGAAACGCTCGGGCCATCAAGAGCACCGCCCCACCGGCTCCGCAACCGATGTCGGCCACACGGGCACCGGCACTCAGCTTGTCGACGATGCCGTCGAGCGCCGGAAGCACCGTCGGCAGGAGGTGCGCTCGGTTCCACGGCTCGAAACTGCGCTCGATCCCGACCGCGCCCTGAGGTCCGTGGCTGTCGTAGTCGTGGCCGAGACCGCTGCGAAAGCTCGCCGGCATCTCTTCGAGGGCCCGCATCGTCTGAGGGAGACGGTGGAACATCCCCATCCCGTACGCCGGGT
>JBDKIV010000304.1:0-4766 GCA_039796935.1 Actinomycetota bacterium
TGACTCTTGCTCAATGGCGGACCTCGGCTGTGATTCGCTTACTCTGCTGGAAGCTGTCTTGTCTGTCGAGGTCGCAATCGGGCGCGAGCTGCCGCTTGAGGTCGTTACCGAGATGTGGAACGTCGGTGGTCTGCGTCACTGGGCGCTGACACTCGGGGGTCAGGCGTGCAGAGCCGTGTAGGTGTGCAGCGGACTGACATAGGCATAGCGGCTCTTCGGATTTGAGCGGGGTGGGGTTGCGTAGGTGAGGGTTCGCGGTTCGTGGGACAGGGACTCCAAGAATCGAGGGTTCCTATACCTGTCGAGTCCTCGGAGTCCCTGTTGGATTTCAACCCTACGCGCATGTGCGAGCTGCTGGTCGGCTTGCCTGAAGTCATCGTGACGGCGGTCGAGGACCGCCCGGGCGGGCTGATCGTGGTCCACATCGAAGCCCGCCTGGAGCAGACGGTGCACCGGGTGCGGCACACGAGCCGGGGTGAAGGAACGACCGGTCGTGGAGCTGGTCGATCTGCCGTGTTTCGGGGCTCTACCGTGCGCGGCGCCTGTTGACCAAGGCCCACGAGGACCTCGACGAACGCGGTGAAGCCAAGCTGATGTCGTTGCTCGAAGCCGGCGACCCGCGAGGCGAGGTGCGCACGACCTGGCACGCCAAAGAAACCGTGCGAGCCCTCTACACGATCGTCGACCCGAACGACGCTGCCGCGTTCATCGATGAACTCATCGACGACATGGCCGACCGTGCGATGCCCGTCGAGGTCCGCTCGCTCGCCGGGACACTGCGCCGCTGGCGAGCACAGATCATCGCCTGGCATCGCGCCCGCGTCTCCAACGGGCCGACCGAAGCTCTCAACAACCTGATCAAGCGCATCAAGCGCGTCGCGTTCGGGATGCGCACGTTCCGCCACTACCGGATCCGCGTGCTGCTCTACGCCGGACACCCCAACTGGGACCTACTCGACACCATCACACCCCGCTGAAACCCGAAGCGCCGGAAATCGCGGCACGTCGTCCTGGAAATCGCTTCACAGCGTTCCGGATGTCACGCCACACCATTCTGGCTGTCACGGCACGGGATTCTGGTTCGGAGGCCAATCCGTTCTGGAGATCGCGGCAGCGCACACATGCAGAGCCGAATGGGTCAAGAAGGGTGCCGATGGGGGCAAAGTGGGGAAGAGAGTTGACCGGTGGGGGATTGTGGGGGAAGAATGGTGATCTGAACACCACCACTGCCTGGCGCAGGGACGACGAATGGAACGAGGTGAAACCAGGTGCTTTTCGTGGGAACCCACGAGCGGACGCTCGACGACAAGGGGCGCCTGGCGTTGCCGGCGTCGTTCCGTACGCATCTGGGCGAGCACTGCTACCTCTCGATCGGCGAGAGCAAGTGCCTCAACGTGGTGCCGGCCGACCAATTCGAAGCCATGGCCGAACTGTTGATGGCTCGGGTCGAGCGCGGCGAGATCAGCATGCAGCGCCAGCGGGCTGTGTCGTCGAGTGCGTCGCTCGTCACCGTCGACAAACAGGGTCGGGTGAGCATCGATGACCGGCTGCGCGAGTACGCCGGGCTGAGCACCGAGTCGCGAGTGGTCGTCACGGGCAATTTCAAGGTGATCGAGATCTGGTCACCCGAACGTTTCGATCACATCCTCGACGTCGGCACCAATGACCTGGCAGGCGAGTCCGAATGAGTTCGGTCGGAGACACGAAAGGGGAACGAGGCACCACTGCTCCGTCACCGTCGCCATGACGATGACAGCGCAGCGTCACCAACACGCTCACGACAACGAGAAGCGTGGCACATCTGCAGTCCGCCGGTCGGCAAGATGGACAGCCCCACTCCGCCCGCTTGCCGTCTGTTCGACCGGGGAGACATCCCGGCGACACCAGTCGGCCGGCGGGCTGCAGATGTGCCACCAACGTAGCAAGGTCGGCCCGGCCCGGAGCACGCGATGACCTCACCCTTCGAGCACCGTCCGGTGATGCTCGACGAGATCATCGAGGTCTTCGCAGCCGTGCCGCCCGGCTGGGTGCTCGATGCAACCCTCGGTGGGGCAGGGCATGCGATGGCATTGCTGTCCGCCCATCCTCACCTGCGGGTTCTCGGTCTCGATCGTGACGGTGACGCGCTTGCTGTCGCTCGCGAACGGCTGGCGCCGTTCGGCGACCGGGTCGCCACGGCCCACGAGCGGTTCGATCACCTCGAACACGCCATGGAAGCGCTCTCGATCACCGCCCTGTCCGGCGCCCTCTTCGATCTGGGTGTCAGTTCACCGCAGCTTGACCGTGCCGAACGAGGCTTCTCGTATCGGCACACCGCGCCGCTCGACATGCGCATGGACCAGCGCGACCCGTGGACCGCAGCAGACATCGTCAACGGCTACGACGAGCATCGTCTCGCCGACATGATCCGTCGCCTCGGCGACGAGCGGTTCGCCTCGCGGATCGCCCGAGCCGTCGTGGCGGCGCGACCGATCGAGACGACCACGCAGTTGGCAGAGGTGGTGGTCGGCGCGATCCCCGCGGCCGCGAGGCGGACCGGGGGTCATCCGGCGAAGCGCACCTTCCAGGCGATCCGGATCGAACTGAACGGCGAGCTCGACGTGCTCCCGCAGGCCCTCGACCGTGCGATCGAGCGCACCGTGCCGGGTGGCCGAGTGGCCGTGTTGTCGTACCACTCCGGTGAGGACCGCATCGTGAAAGAGCGCATGCGCGCCGCCGAGACCGGAGGCTGTGCCTGCCCGCCCGAACTGCCGTGCGTGTGCGATGCCGTGCAGATCGTCAGGGTCGTCCGGGGCGTCTCAAAACGGCCGTCGGACACCGAACGCAACGCCAACCCGCGTGCCCGCAGCGCACGTCTTCGTGTGGTCGAACGGATCCACCCTGCTCGCCGCGGTGAGCGCGAGGGAAGGCGCTGACCGTGGCCGTCCCAGCACGAACCCTCCGCAGCCGCAACGCTGCCGCCGCCGGCCAGACCGGCGGCAGTCGTGGCGCGCCCGCAGGAACGCGCGCCGACAAGATCCCTCGGCCGAAGCCCGACCTCGCGGTCGTTCCACGGCGGAGGCGCCGTACCGCCGGGGTGATCGTGACGCTCAGCCTCGTCCTCGGCGGCGCCATGATCGGTGCGGTCGCCGTGCAGATCGAGCTCGCCGAACGACAGCTCGATCTCGACCGCCTCGATCGCGAGTTGCGGGTCGCCATGCAGCAGTACGAGTCGCTCCGACGCGAGCGGGCCGAGTTGCTCGAGCCCGACCGTCTGGCATTGATCGCCGAATCGTCGTCGATGCGGCCATCCGTGGACGGTGACTTCGTCGTCATCTCGCCCGACATCGACGTCGCCGTCCAGCAGAGCACCGGTTCGATCGACCAGGGGCCTGCGCTCTTCGGTGACGGATTGCTCGAGGAGTACCGGGCCATCAAGGGCCTCGTGCGTGGAGCGCCGTGAGCCGACGACCACCCAGCACTCGAGCCCGATCGCACGGCACGCCTCGCGTGGCGCCGACTGCGTCGCGCAGCAACCCGGCACGACCGGTGCGGACGCGATCGGCGTCGACGTCGTCCAACCCGGATGCCGGTCGATCGGATGCGGGTCGATCGAATGCCGGTCGATCGAATGCCGGTCGATCGGGTCCGAGCCGGCGACCGGTCGGTGGGCCGGCTCGACGGACCCCGCCGCCGAAGCCCTTGCAGAAGCGTGTCAGCAGCGTCCCGCGCGCGGCTCGCTTCAACTTTCGGGCCGGCCAGAGCCGGAAGCGCCTGCTCCTCATGTTCGGTGTCACCGCTGTGCTGCTCGTCGCGGTGATCGGTCGGATCATCCAACTCCAGACTGCCGATGCCGCCGAACTGCTCGAGGCCGGGCGCGACCAGCGCACGAGTGAGCGCGTGGTCAGAGCAGGTCGAGGCGTCATCTTCGACCGGGACGGACAGGAGTTGGCGCTGTCGATCCCGGCGACGACCGTGTTCGCGGATCCTCGGTTGGTGCAGGACCCGCAGGCCACGGTCGCGATGCTCGGCCAGTTGCTCGCGCTGTCGCCCGAGAAGCAGCAGGAGTTGGTGGAGGCCTTCACCGCCAAGGACCGAGGATTCGTCTACGTCGCCCGTCAGGTCACCGACAGCGAGGCAGCGGCAGTCGAGGCGCTCGAGCTCAACGGTGTCGGGACCGTCGCCGAGCCTAAGCGAGTGATGCCGGCGGGCTCGATCGGACGAGGCGTCATCGGTCGGACCGACGTGGACGGCGTGGGAACAGCCGGTCTCGAGTTGCAGTACGACGACTGGTTGTCGGGTATCGACGGTGCGCAGATCCGCGAGCACGACCGTGACGGTCGCTCGCTGCCGGGTGCCGGGGTGACGACGCAGGTACAACCGGTGCCGGGCGGTGACATCGTGCTCACCATCGATCGATCGGTGCAGCGAGAGGTCGAGCGGGCCCTCGCAGCCCAGGTTGCGACACTGAGCGCTCGTGGCGGCACGGTGGTGGTCCTCGACACCGACTCGGGTGAGGTGCTCGCCATGGCCGGCGTTCGCCGCGACCAACAGACCGGCGAGGTGTACGTGACGAGTGGGAACATCGCCGTCATCGAAGCCGCAGAACCGGGCTCGGTGGTCAAGGCCATCACCGTCGCCGCAGCGCTCAACGAGGGAACCGTCACCCCCGACACCGAGTTCGAGATCCCGTTCCGGAAGCAGTACTCGGACACGGTGCTCGAAGACGCCGAGCAGCACCCCACCGAGTTCTGGACCGTGTCGAAGATCCTCACCAAGTCGTCCAA
>JBDKIV010000305.1:0-6836 GCA_039796935.1 Actinomycetota bacterium
CCGGTGGCCGGCGAGGTGGCCCTGGTCCTGGGGGTGCCGCTCGACGTGATCGTCGTCCGCAAGCTGGGCGTACCCGGCCAGCGCGAACTCGCCATGGGGGCGATCGGCGAGGACGGTACCCGGGTCGTCGATGCCGATCTGGTCCGGCGCCTCGCCGTCTCCCCCGACGACCTGCTCGAGACCGAGACGACCGCTCGGGCCGAGCTCGAGCGGCGCCTGACCGACATCCGCTCGCGTCATCCGCGCATCGATCTGCGCGGCCGATCGGTCCTGGTGGTCGACGACGGGATCGCCACCGGGTCGACGGCTCGAGCGGCGTGCGCCGTCGCACGAGCCCACGGTGCAGCTCGGGTGACGCTCGCCGTTCCCGTTGCACCGCGCGGCTGGGAACGCGCCATGGGCGATGCCGCCGACGAGTACCTGGCGCTCGTCACCCCGGACGACCTGCGTGCGGTCGGGTTGCAGTACGACGACTTCGCCCCCACCACCGACGACGACGTGCATCGCTGCCTCGATGCCCCGACGGGCCAGCTCCTCGTCGACGACGGCGCACGGGGGCTGGTGGTGTTCGCGCATGGCAGCGGTTCGAGCAGTGCGAGCCCGCGCAATCGTCACGTCGCAGCCGTGCTCCGCCGTCACCGGTTGGGCACCCTCGTGTTCGACCTGCTGACACCGCAGGAAGCAGACGATCGACGCAACGTGTTCGACATCGGCCTGCTCGCCCGCCGACTGGTCGACACGGTTGCGTGGGCCCGATCAAGGCCCGAACTCACCGAGCTTCCGGTCTCGCTGTTCGGTGCGAGCACCGGGGCCGCGGCGGCGCTGTGGGCAGCGGCCGAACCGGGCGCGGTCATCGCATCGATCGTCTCACGCGGTGGACGGCCGGACCTCGCCGTCGAACGGCTCGGCCTGGTCGAGGCCCCCACGCTCTTCATCGTCGGCAGCCGAGACACCGAGGTGCTCGAACTGAACCGGTCGGCTGCGGCTCGGTTGACGTGCACCCATGAGGTGGCAGTCGTCCCGGGGGCCTCACACCTGTTCGACGAGCCGGGCACGCTCGACCGGGCAGCCGAGCTGGCGGCGGCCTGGTTCGAGCGTCACGGCACGCGCGGCTGATCGAACTCGAGGCCGGCGAGCGACCCCTCGGCGCGCCACTCGTCGAGCACCTTCATGAAGGCGATGGCTCCCGCTCCGTAACTGCCGTTGCGCAGACTGCGCTGCTCGGGCTTGCCCTCGTTGTTGTAGTAGCCCGGCGTGCAGGCTTCGAGGAAGCGGAGGTTGTAGGACGCCAGACGCTCGATCGTGTCGACCCACGCCGCTTCCGCATCGGCTGCGGCCTCGATGCGGGTGATGCCCTGGTCGAACGCGTGACCCAGGATGTAGGCGGCGTGGCGGGCCTGCGCGTCGATCATGTGCGGGAAGTTGACGGTGAATCCCGACTGGATGTTGCTGAAGATGAAGCAGTTGGGGAAGCCCCTGCTGTGCATCCCGTGGAGTGTCGAGGCGCCATCGGCCCATTTCTCGGTGAGGGTCAGCCCGTCGCTGCCGAAGAGCTCGTAACCCGAGCGACGGGTGTAGTCGGTACCGACCTCGAACCCCGTGGCGTACACGATGCAGTCGAGTTCGTACTCGACACCGTTGGCCACGATGCCTCGCTCGGTGATCCGCTCGACACCGCGTCCGTGCGTGTCGACCAGTGTCACACCGGGCAGGTTGAACGTGTCGAGATACTCGTCGTGGAAGCACGGCCGCTTGCAGAACTGGCGGTAGTACGGCTTGAGCGCCTCGGCCGTCCGGGGATCGGCGACGATCGCTTCGACCCGCGAACGGATCTGCTCCATCTTCTGGAAGTCGGCGAGCTCCATGGTGTGACCGAGCCCTTCGGGACTGAGGTCGGCCTGGCCGCTCCTGGCCATGATGAGCAGGTTGCCGATGATGTCGGTCCAACCGTCGTTGACGAGGTCTTCGGGTTCGAACACCCCCGAGACGAGGTTGTTGAAGTTCTCCATCCGGCGCCGCTGCCAGCCTGGCTCGAGCGACGCCGCCCAGGCCGGATCGGTCGGCCGGTTGTCACGAACGTCGATCGACGACGGGGTCCGCTGGAACACGTACAACTCCTTCGCCCCGGCCCCGAGGTGGGGGACGCACTGGACGGCGGTCGCACCGGTGCCGATGATCCCGACCCGCTTGTCGGCGAGACGGTCGAGCCCGCCGGCAGAGGTCCCTCCGGTGTAGTCGTAGTCCCAGCGACTCGTGTGGAAGGTGTGTCCGCGGAAGCTCTCGATGCCGGGGATCCCCGGCAGCTTGGGGCGGTGCAACGGGCCGTTCGCCATGCACACGAAACGAGCGCGCATCCGGTCGCCCCGGCTGGTCGAGATGATCCAACGGCTCTCGGCATCGTCCCAGCGGAGCTCGGTCACCTCGGTCTGGAAGCACGCATTCCGGTACAGGTCGAAGTGACGACCGATCGCCTGGCTGTGAGCAAGGATCTCGGCCGCCTTCGAGTACTTCTCCTTCGGCATGTAGCCGATCTCTTCGAGCAACGGGAGGTAGATGTACGACTCGACGTCGCAGGCCGCCCCGGGATAGCGGTTCCAGTACCAGGTGCCCCCGAAGTCCCCGCCCTTTTCGATGACCCGGATGTCCTCGATGCCGGCCTCGCGCAGCCGTGCGCCGGCCAGGAGCCCGGCGAAGCCGCCACCGATGACGGCCACGTCGACGGTGTCGAACAGGGGCTCGCGTTCGACGCGCGGGACGTAGGGGTCCTCGAGGTACCGGGCGAACTCGCCGACCACCTCGATGTACTGCTCATTGCCGTCCACCCGAAGACGCTTGTCGCGCTCTTCGCGGTACTTCTCGCGCAACGCATCGGGATCGAAACCAAGGGGGGCGGGGCGTTCCGTCGTCGACATGTCGTGAGTCTTCCGCATCGGCGCGAACGAATCACACGTGGAGCACGCACCCCGGCGATACGGTCGGTGCGTGCCCACCGTCGATGCTCGCACCGGCCTCAGCAGCGCCGACGTGGCAGACCGGGTCGCACGCGGCCTCACCAACGACGTCCCCACCGCCCCGACCCGAACCGTCAGCCAGATCGTCCGGGCGAACGTGTTCACCCCCATCAACGCCGTGGTCGGAATACTCGCCGCCCTGGTGCTGGCGGCTGGCTCGCCGAAGGACGCGCTGTTCGGTGGCGTGATCGTGTTCAACAGCGTGATCGGTGTCGTGCAGGAATTGCGAGCCAAGCGCGTCCTCGACCGATTGCGGGTGGTGAGTGCGCCACGGGCACACGTGGTGCGCGACGGCGTGGTACGCGACGTCGAGGTGCACGAACTCGTGCTCGACGACGTCATCGAGGTTCGACCGGGGTCGCAGCTGGTGGCCGACGGCTCCGTGCTCACCGCCGACAGCCTCGAGATCGACGAGTCGCTGCTGACGGGTGAAGCCGATCCGGTCGACAAGTCGCCCGGTGACGAGGTGCTCAGCGGCAGCGCCGTCGTGGCCGGAAGCGGGCGGGTGCAGGTGACCAAGGTCGGCGCCGACAACTACGCAGCACGCCTGGCCGACGAGGCGCGACGCTTCACCCTCGTCAACTCACCGTTGCGCAACGACATCGACCGGATCGTCACCTGGGTGGGGCTGCTCATCATCCCGGTCGGGATCCTGCTCGCCAGCAGCCAGTTCCTCCGCCGCGACGACGGGTGGCGCGAGGCGATCATCAGCACGGTCGCCGGTCTGGTCGGCATGGTTCCGGAAGGCCTCGTGCTCCTCACCAGCGTCGCCTTCGCCGTCGGCGTCGTCAGGCTGGGCAGGCACCGCTGCCTGGTGCAGGAACTCCCGGCCATCGAGGTCCTGGCTCGCGTGGACGTCCTGTGCGCCGACAAGACGGGCACGATCACCGAAGGTTCGATGGAACTCGCCGAGGTGATCGTCGTCGACACGACACCGCGCCACGACGTCGACTCGACACTGGCCGCGCTCGCGCACCTCGACCCCGACCCGAATGCGACGTTGCGGGCCGTCGTCGAGGCGTACCCCACCGCACCCGACCCCACCGCACCCGACTGGACGGTCAGCTCGCGCACGCCGTTCTCGTCGGCGCGCAAGTGGAGCGCGATGACCTTCGCCGGTCATGGCACCTGGGTGCTCGGCGCGCCCGAGAACGTGCTGCGCAACGAGTTCGTCGGCAACCTCCGCTCGACGGTCGAACAGTGCGCCGCCGATGGGCGGCGAGTGCTCGTACTCGCCCGTTCCGAGTCGGCACCGAACGACGACCGGCTCGGCGAGGTCCGCGCCGTCGCGTTGTTGCTGTTCGAGGACGTGGTTCGAGTCGATGCACCCGAGACCCTCCGCTTCTTCGCCGAGCAGGGCGTCACGCTCAAGGTGATCTCGGGCGACAACAACGTGACGGTCGGGGCCGTGGCACGCCGCGCCGGGCTCGAGCACTGGGACGACAACGTCAACGCCCTCACGCTCGCCGACCACGAGACCGACCCCGAGACCTTCGCCGACGAGGTCGAGCGTTCGTCGGTGTTCGGTCGGGTGACGCCGCACCAGAAGCGAGCGATGGTGCAGGCACTCCAGGCACGGGGCCACACCGTGGCGATGACCGGGGATGGCGTCAACGACGTGTTGGCGCTGAAGGACGCCGACTGCGGGATCGCAATGGCTTCGGGCAGCGAAGCCACCCGCGGTGTGGCGCAACTCGTGTTGCTCGACTCGAACTTCTCGGCACTCCCGAGAGTCGTCGGCGAGGGCCGTCGCGTCATCAACAACATCGAGCGGGTCGCCAGCCTGTTCCTCGCCAAGACGACCTACTCGATCATCCTGTCGGTGCTGACCGGCGTGTTCGCCATGGCCTATCCACTACGGCCGATCCACCTGACGATCCTCAGTTGGCTGACGATCGGGGTGCCCGCGTTCTTCCTCGCCCTCGAACCGAATGCCGACCGGGTCAGTCCCGGGTTCTTGCGCCGTGTGCTCACGCGGGCGGTGCCGGCCGGTGTCGTGATCGCTGTCGCCACATCGTGCGTGTACGGCATCACGGGCCTCGACGGCCGGATCGATCCGGACGAAGCTCGATCGAGCGCCGTCCTGGTGGCCGGGTCGATCGCGCTCGTCAACCTGTACCGGGTGGCTCGGCCGATGAATCGGCTCCGTGCCGGTCTGGTGACCGCGATGGCGGTGTTGTTCGGCTCGGCCTTCGCGCTCCCGTTCGGCCGCGACCTGTTCGAGTTGCCGATCACCGAGCCCTGGACCTACGCACTGTCGGCGGGGTTCGTCGCTCTGGCCGCCCCGGTGCTGCTCGTGTGGCCGCTAAGGTCGCGCTCATGACCAACCTCTACGACCTCACGATGACGTCGATCACCGGTGACCCGGTGCAACTCGGCGACTTCCGCGGCAAGGTACTCCTCGTCGTCAACGTCGCGAGCGCTTGAGGCCTCACCCCTCAGTACGCAGGTCTGCGTGCGCTTCATGACGAACTCGCCGAGCAGGGCTTCAGCGTGCTCGCCTACCCGTGCAACCAGTTCGGGGCCCAAGAGCCCGGCACCGATGCCGAGATCCTCGAGTTCGCCACCTCACGGTTCGGTGTGACGTTCCCGATGTTCTCCAAGATCGAGGTCAACGGCCCCGGTGCATGCGACCTCTATCAGTGGCTCCGCTCGCAGCAGGGTGATGGCGCCGACATCACGTGGAACTTCGAGAAGTTCCTCGTCGATCGCGAGGGCAACGTCGTCGAGCGGTTCTCGCCCGTCACGGCGCCCGAACAGATCAGGGAACGCATCGCCGCTCTGCTCTGACAGCCCGGTACTCTGCGGGCACGGCTTCCTCCGACCGTTCAGGTTCGACCTGTTGGAGGAGCCATGCCCGCCGAATCCGCGCTGTCCTTGCGTTTCGAGATCGATCACGACCCGTTCGACATCCTCGTACCGGCCCCCGACGATGAGGGGCTGGTGATCGCCGGGTTCGTCGAGGCGGCCCGGTTGGCCTTCGACCTGCGCCACCACGGCGCCGACGAGGTGCTGGTCCTGCTCGACGAGCAACGCCGCATCACCGCCATGCTCATCGATCCACCAGCTCCGGTGGCGCTGCTGGTCGGCTGGTGCGAGCTGCCGTGCCTCGAGGTTCCGTTCTGCCAGACGATCGACGTCGTCCTGTCTCGACCGGTGGTCGACGGGCCCGTCGCTCCAGGCGAGCGCTCGGCCTACCAGAGCCTGCGACGTGTCCACATGCTCCAGGGCCTGCAGCTGATGGACGTGATCGTGGTCGACGGCGACCGGCTTCGCAGCATGGCCGTCAGCTGCGATCCCGACCCGATCTGGTTCGAGGACTTCGCGCCGATCAGGGCCTCCTACGATGGGAGGCCATGAGCACCATCTCGGTCGTCACCGGCGCCAACAGCGGTATCGGCCGCGCCACCGCCATTCATCTCGCCTCGCAGGGGCACACGGTCTACGGCACGGTCCGCAGCCGGACCAAGGCCGTCAAGCTCGAGGCCATGGCAGCCGACGCAGGGGTCGAGGTCCGCCTGGTCGAGCTCGACGTCGCCGACGACGACTCGGTGCGCGAGGGGTTCGCCGAGATCCTCGACGCCACCAACGGTGTCGTCGACGTCCTGGTGAACAATGCAGGAGTGGGTGGCAACGCCGTCGTCGAGGAGTGCCCGACATCGCTGTACCTCGACGTCTTCAACGTCAACGTCGCCGGCGCGGTGCGCTGCCTCCAGCAGGTGCTGCCGGGCATGCGCGACCGCCGTCGCGGAGCGATCGTCAACGTCACGTCGGTGGTCGGCCGTATCGCTGCGCTCGCACAGTCGCCCTACTCGGTGTCGAAGT
>JBDKIV010000306.1:0-6540 GCA_039796935.1 Actinomycetota bacterium
CCTCGTTCGCGCATCCGCGGCACGAAGGCGAGCACCCCGTGCACCACGCCCATCAGATTCACGTCGAGGGTGCGCCTCCACGTGGACAGCGTCGACTCCGGCACCTCGCCGGTGGTGAGGATTCCTGCATTGTTGATGAGGAGATCAACTCGACCGAACCGCCGAAGCGTGAACTCGGCGAGTTCGTCCACGCTCTCCGCATCCGCGACGTCGCACTCGATACCGACGCTGTCGCCGTCAAGCAGACCTGCCGTCTCCTCAGCCTGTTCGGCCGCAATGTCGGCAGCGACAACGCGCATGCCACGACGTCCGCACTCGAGCGCAAGCGCACGACCGAGGCCGCTGCCGGCCCCTGTCACCACGGCCACGTTGCCGACGAACTCCCTCACTGATCCTCCTCTTGAAATGTCACGCTGGAACAGGAATGGGCCGAGCTCTCGCTCGGCCCATTCCTGCCCATTCAGGTTGCGCCGTGAAGCGCGGGTTGGCTCAGGCCTCGAGCCAAGTGTCGTCGAAGAAGACGATGTAGCGGTGGCTCGAGATCAACCCGTGCACCCGCGGTGCGTACGCCCGGAACTCCTCACGCACGGAGTACACGACATACGGCACATCCGCGTTGAACTGCTCCTGGATCGCAGCGTAGGCGTCCACCTTCTCCTCGTCGCTCTCGGCGACGAGCGCGGCCTCGAGCGCCGTGTCCATGTCCGGGTTCGAATAGACACCGCGATTACCAGTCTGTCCTGTCGAGAGGGCCGAACGAAGCTGCCAAACACCGCTGTCGTCCTGGGTCGTCGCAAGACCCCACATGGTCATCTGGAAGTCCTTCGACCCCGTCACTGCTGCCTGCCAACCCTGTCCCTGACGAGCATCCAGGACGACATTGATCCCGATGGCACCCAGCTGGGCCTGCACTGCCAAGCCCACGTTCGACGCAAACGGAGTCGTCGGCGTGAGGAAGCGGAGTGTTCCATCCCAACCCTCTGCCTTCAGCTCCTCGACCAGGCTCTTCGCCTTCTCGAGATCGAGCTCGGGTCCCGGCAGACCGGGGTTCCACTTGAACGGATCGACGAACAGGGCGTTGGTCGGGCGACCGACACCACCCGTGGCTCGCTGATCGATGATCGCAGGATCGATCGCAAAGGCCACCGCCTGACGGAGGCGGAGGTCGGAGGTGATCGTCTCCACCGCCACCGGGCCATCGGGCTTGCCCGAGCAGGCCGGTGCAGGCTCGCCTGCGGTGCAGACCAGGCTGGCACCGATGTTGAACAGAAGCGCCTGCCCACCCTGGGTCAGCGTCGACAGACCTTCGTAACCCGCCTGCCGCGCCTGGTCGATGGCCGTGGGATCCTGCAGGTACGCCACGTCGACGGCGTCCGACTTGAGCAGCTCCAGGGACTGGGCGCCACCGGCGTCGCTAGCGGTCACGAACTCGATCCCGTCCAGGTACACCGGGCCATCCCAGTAATCGGGGTTGCGGACGAGCTTGAGCGGCTCGCCTGCCGCCATGGGAGCGGCGACCATGAAGGGGCCCGCACCAACGGGATTGAGGTTGAACGCGCAGTCCTTCGCCGGCGCTGCCGGATCGCACTGCTTGACCGCGGTCGGCGACGGAATCATCGCCGCCTCGAGCGACAGCGCTACCTGGAAGCTGGGCCAGGGCTTGTTCAGCGTGAACTTGACGGTGAGGTCGTCGACGACCTCGATGTCATCGACGAGGCTCATGTAGGCCGATGCCGAAGCGTTGCTCTTCGGGCACGCCCACAGCTCCTCACAGGACGGCGCGCCCGGAAGACCGGAGCGATGCCGATCCATACCGAACTTGACCGCCGCCGCGTCGTACGGCGTGCCGTCGGTGAACTTGATCCCAGGCCGGATCTTGACTGTCCACTCGGTGAAGTCGGCGTTCGCCTCGACCGATTCAGCCGTTCGGTTCTCAAACGTCTGTGTGTCGGCGTTGTACCGCACGAGCGTGTCGTAGATGGCACCCTGTTGATTGCCCCCCGACGTGCCGAAGCCGATCGCCACGATCGGATCGAGACCGAGAATCTCTGCGTACGCAGCGAACCTCAGCGTTCCACCCTCCTGCGGCTGTTCTCCTTCGGTCGTCGTTGGGGCATCGGTTTCTTCCGTCGCAGTCGAGTCGACCGTGGCAGTGCTCTCCGGCGGCGCGACACTTGCAGCCGATTCGACCGTTTCGGCCTGATCCGCGCCGTCATCGCCCCCACAAGCTGCGGTCACCATCGCCAAGGCGACGAGACCGCACAATGTGCGCCTCATTACGCGCATTCGATTTGCCTCCCCATGTTCGGTGTCGCAACCGCTGCGACGGGTGTGAACAGTGACACCAACTGACTTCGACGTCAAGTCCATATTCCGAAAATTGACTTCGACGTCAACCGCGGGTACGTTTCGGGCCATGGGGACCGGATTGAATCGCTCCGCTGTCGACGACCATCCCCCACACCCTGCGACGTCGCCGTTGCTGGAGTTGAGGGGCGTCAGTGCGCAGTTCGCGACCTCGCGAGGTGTTCTCCACGCACTCAGTGATGTGTCGCTTACCCTCGGACGGGGCGAGACCCTGGGGATCGTCGGTGAGTCCGGCTCGGGCAAGTCGGTCCTGGCACGAACCATCATGGATCTGCTTCCGAAGACCGCCACCGTCACCGGAACGGTCCGGTACGCGGGACGGGACATTGGCACCCTGACCAAGGACGACAGGCGTCACTTCTGGGGCTGTGAGATCGCGATGGTCTTCCAGGACCCGATGACGTCACTGAATCCGACTCGCAAGATCGGCTCACAGATCACTGACCCGATCCGATACCACCTCGGCACGAGCGCCCAAGACGCTCGGACGCGGGCTCGCGAACTGCTCGACATGGTTCGTATTCCCGAGGCGTCACGCCGCCTCCAGCAGTACCCGCACGAGTTGTCGGGCGGCATGCGGCAGCGGGTGATGATCGCGGTCGCCCTGTCCTGTTCACCCAAGCTGGTCATCGCTGACGAACCGACCACCGCCCTCGACGTCACCGTCCAGAAGCAGATCCTCGACCTGATGGCGACGCTCCAACGAGACCTCGGCACCTCGATGATCTTGATCACGCACGACCTCGGTGTGGTAGCCGGGCGCACCGACCGTGTTGCAGTGATGTATGCCGGCCAGATCGTGGAGTTGGCCGGAACCGAGGCCCTCTTCAGTTCGATGGCTCATCCGTACACCGACGCACTGCTGCAATCGATTCCACGCATCGAATCCTCGTCCGCTGTACGCCTGCAGACGATCGAGGGCCGTCCGCCAAGCATGATCCATCCACCCGCGGGATGCCGGTTCATGCCGAGATGCACTCGCGCCCAGGAGGAATGCGGGACGGAGCAGCCCTCGTTGGAGATCTTCGAGGACGCCCATGCAGTCGCATGTCACTTCCCGCTGCGCGTCAGCAAGTCGGTTGCCTCCCGAACTGAGGGGGTGCACCCATGACGTACGCGATGCCAAGTGACACCACGACTACATCACACGATCAGCCCCTCCTGTCCGCATCGAACATCGTCGTCGAATATCCCTCCCGGGGCGGCCAGCGGGTGAGCGCCGTGGCGGGTGTCTCGTTCGACCTTCGACACGGTGAGACGATCGGAGTAGTCGGAGAGTCTGGATGCGGAAAGTCCTCGCTCGGCCGGGCTGTGATGCAGTTGCCACGCCCGACCTCAGGTTCGGTTGTCTTTGCCGGCGCAGACCTCACCCAGCAGCGCGGTCGTTCACTTCGACGAGCACGAGTCCAAATGCAGATGGTCTTTCAGGACCCGATCAGCTCGCTGAATCCGAAGCGGTCGGTCCAGGACATCCTTCTGGAGGCACTCGCCGTGGCGGGCCCGGCGTCCCTCTCCCGGCAGACGGATCGACTCGACGCCGTACACAACATTCTGGCCGAGGTGGGACTCGACCCGGTCGCTGCAGCGAGCCGGCGACCCCACGAATTCTCCGGTGGTCAGTGCCAACGCATCTGCATCGCGCGAGCACTGATCCTCGCACCACGACTGATGATCTGCGACGAACCGGTCTCGGCACTCGATGTGTCCGTGCAGGCCCAGATCCTCAACCTGCTGCAGGATCTCAAGGCGAAGTACTCCCTGTCGCTGCTCTTCATCTCCCACGATCTTGCGGTGGTGAAGCACATCGCCGATCGCGTCATGGTGATGTACCTCGGCAAGGTCTGCGAGCTTGCGCCCGCAGACGACATGTACCGCCGGCCGCAGCACCCCTACTCCGACCTGCTCCTTCAATCGGTCGCCGTACCGGATCCCTCCGTGCCGATCTCGCCGACATCGATCGGCGGCGACCTACCCTCACCGCTGAATCCACCGAGCGGCTGCCGGTTCCGCACCCGATGCCCCTTTGCCAGCGCGGTGTGCGCCGAACGCGAGCCTGAGCTTCGCGAGACGAGCCCGGGTCACTTCGTGGCCTGTCATCACCCGCTGGACCCGGTCCGACCTGTGGGGCCATCGACATGATCGCCAACAGCCTGCTCGTCCTCGGCGTCGGCCTCGTCGTGATCGTGGGCCTCGGCACAGTGGTGTCCGAGCTTCGAAGGCGACCGAGCGACGAACCGACTGCCGGAAGGGCGGAGCGGCAAGCAGCCATACGACGCGAGACCGCTGCATTCCGCAGACAGTTGATCGTTGGCGGCGCGCCGGACGCTCGTCGGTCAGCTATCCGCAACGAGGAGGTCCACCGATGATCAGGCGCGTCGCGCAGCGAGTAGGGACGATCGTCACCGTCATGTTCCTCGTCACCATCGCGACGTTCATGCTGATCGAACTGGTCCCCGGCGATCCCGCCTTTGCGGTACTCGGCCCGAACGGGACAGCGGAGGAATACGCCCGTATCCGAGACGAGATGGGCTTGGACCAGCCGGTCGTGGTCCGCTACTTCGACTGGCTCGGAGACACCCTGAGCGGAG
The DNA here is from genome assembly GCA_039796935.1 of Actinomycetota bacterium. Classification (GTDB taxonomy): domain Bacteria; phylum Actinomycetota; class Acidimicrobiia; order Acidimicrobiales; family Ilumatobacteraceae; genus VFMC01. The sequence goes on from JBDKIV010000306.1 coordinate 4,956, forward strand.
ACCTGGGTCAGAATCTGGTTCCGCCTGTGGAGTCGGTGAGTGCACGCCTGAGCCGCGCCATTCCGGTCAATCTCGAACTCGCCGTGCTTGCACTCGTCATGGCACTTGCGGTCTCGATCCCTCTTGCGATCTTGTCGGCGCATCGCGCAGGATCGCGCTTCGATCGCATCGTCTCAGCGTCGGTCTTCGGCTTGGTGTCGGTCCCGAACTTCGTGATCGGGCTGGTCCTCTTGCTGATCTTCGCGGTGCATTGGCGATTGCTGCCGTACGGTCAATGGGTCCGAGTCTCCGATGGCGGCTGGGCAGAAAACCTAAAACATGCCTTCCTGCCGGCTCTCACGCTCGCACTCGGCGAGATCGCCATCTTCACGCGCCTTCTGAGGGGCGACATGATCTCGACGCTGCGCGAGGACTTCGTGCTGGCCGCACGCGCCAAGGGCATGCCCACCAGACACATCCTGGTCCGCGAGGCACTCCGGCCGTCTTCGTTCTCGATCCTAACACTGGCAGGGGTCACGCTCGGCCGCCTCATCGGGGGCACAGTGGTGGTGGAGCAGGTATTCGCTCTGCCGGGCCTGGGTCGGACCATCATCGATGCTGCCACCAAGAATGACTACAAGCTTGTCCAAGGAGGTGTGCTGGTGATCGCGCTGGCCTACACGCTGATCAACGTCTTGGTCGACATCACCTACAGCCTGCTTGATCCGCGGATCCGACGCGGTCAGGCATAGCGATGATCGAGACTCCCACGACCCCCACCACGTCCGTGCCGTCGCGGCTGCGACGTGCAGCGATGGGCGTCCTCATCAGCATCGGAGCGATTTCCGTGCTGTGGGTGAACCTCAGCGCACTGCAGGGCATGAACGGCATCCTCCGAGTCGCGCTCGTACTCGCATCCATCGCTCTGCTCCACTACGGGATCAAGTGCGTCGCACGGGCCTTCGCCGGACCGGCGTTCGACATCGGCTTCTGGTTGTGCGTGCTCTGGCTGCTGGTCCTCGGAGCAGCGGCTCTCCTGGCCGACATCCTTCCCTTGGGCGAATACCGGGATACGTCCAAGACCATCATGCTGATCGGCAACGCAACGCCCGATCTCTTCTCGAGCCACCCGCTCGGTACCAACAACTTTGCGCTTGACCTCCTGGCACGAGCCATCTACGGGGCTCGAGCCAGCCTGCTCACCGTGAGCTTCGCCGTCGCGGTGAGCGTGGTCGTCGGCGGGTTCATCGGGATGGTGTCTGGCTACTACCGCGGTTGGACCGACTCGACGACGTCGATTCTGACCAGTGCGGTGCTCTCGATCCCACCAGTCGTGCTGCTGGTCGCACTCGCAACGGTGCTCGGCACCCCGACCACCATCACCGAGTCAGCACTGAAGAACGGGATCGCGCTCGCCGTTGTCGGAACCCCCGCCATCATTCGTCTCTCGCGGGCGAACACCATGGTCTTCACACAACGGGAGTTCGTGTTGGCATCTCGCTCGATGGGTGCATCGAGCCTCAGGGTGTTGCGAAAGGAACTTCTCCCGAATGTCATCTTGCCGGTCCTGTCCTATGCGTTCATCCTCTTCGCACTGCTCGTGGTG
>JBDKIV010000307.1:0-3957 GCA_039796935.1 Actinomycetota bacterium
ATGAACGCACGCAGGTGGGTCGTGGCGCCGAACGGCCCTACACCAACGTCGGCTGGTGACTCCGTTCTGTGCACGCCCGACGGAGGGTGGCGTGAACGTGCCTGCAACGGTGCGCCATCTCTGTCGAGTCTGCCAGACTCGCTTGATGCTGCGTCTCGACCTCGCGACCCTGGTCGTGGCCGACTACGACGAGGCCATTGCCTTCTTCGTTCACGTCATTGGCTTCACACTCGAAGCCGATGATGATCTGGGCGGGGGCAAACGGTGGGTGGTGGTACGACCTGACCCGACCGGGCCAGGTCTCCTGCTGGCGCGAGCAGTGGGTGAGCCTCAAACGGAAGTGATCGGCCACCAGACCGCGGGACGGGTCTCGTTCTTCCTACACACCGATGATCTCGAACAGAAGGTCGCCGACTGGCGGGCAAGAGGTGTCCGCTTCGTCGAGAGACCGCGCACCGAGCCATACGGCAAGGTCGTCGTCTTCCTCGACCTGTACGGCAATCGTTGGGACCTCATCGAGCCTCGCAAACCGTGAAGTCCGGCCCGAGACGATCAGCCCTTCTTCAGCCCTGCGACCAGGCCTTCACCGGCCTGGACCAAGTTGTGCGGCTCGATGCCGAACACATCGCGCCAGGTGCCGGCCACAGCGCACACCTTGTCAGGTTGGTCTTCCCGCCTCTGGCGGGTCCCCGCGCTGTCCCACCCTGTCGAGCCAGCGGGAGACCTCGCGTGGCGCCCTCAGGATCACCAGATCGGCCCCAGGCGCATACCGGCAGGCATCGGCAATGAGGCGAGGCCGAGACTCGCGACCCCACCGCAAGGTCCATGCCCAGAAGTCACGGCGGCGTGCACCCCGGCGAAGTGCTCTGATTACACATCGCGTGATGTGGGTGTCGAGGATGACCACCGTGTCTGCCCGTTCGAGCCGTGGTGCAGTCACGTCGCACGGACCGAGATCGCCGCCGAGGATCCAAGAAGGCTCCACCACGACGCGGCCTTGCCTCTCGGCTCATTCCTCTGCGGAAGGGGCACGGAGATCCGGTCCCCAGTAGATCCTGTCGAGCTCGACCGCTGGAAGACCGGTGGCGTCAGCGAGACGTCGGCTGAACGTGGACTTTCCAGCTCCGCCCCGGCCGAACACCACGACTCTTTCCACCCGGTCAGTCTGTCAGCCGAACTTCTGGACAGAGGCACGCGTGCCCTCGACCATCGATCGATCTCGCCCGAACCTCGTCGCACCCTCGCGACACCCTGATCACATGGCTCGCCGTGCCGACGGTTCCCGCAATCAGGCCCGGTGAGCCTCGAACCAAGGGACTGCCGTCTCGACAAGTTGACGCATCGACGCAACACGGGTGATCGCCTGCCCGACCATCCCCCTTTTCACCAGACCAGACTCGTCCAGGACATCACCGAGTTGACCGAAGTCGTCTGCGTCGATGTCGTCCGCCATCCACGACAGCTGTCGGTCGTCGCCATCGACCGACACCTTCGAGCGGAACTCGACCGGCCCCTTCCCGCACCAGCGGGCCCGAGCTTCGGCAAGGTGCAGCGACGTGTTCCGGTCGTGACCCACACCCAGCAGCACCACTGTGGCGTCGAGATCGAAGAGACGTCCGAGCGGTGATCGATCGCCGAAGCTGCTGTCGACCGGGTGATGCTCGACGATGAGCGCCGCGTGTGGGCCGTTGGCCATGTGCGAATGCAGGGGATGACCGCTCCGAACGGTGGCGCGGCGCATGAGGAGGTTCTCGGCTACTCGCCCCATCTCCCTCAATGGCGTGGCGTACGGATCGAAGCCCGGTCGTTCCGCGCGAATCTCATCCCACCATGTCTCGGGAACCGGCGGATTCACCCAACCGGAAGGATCTGACCAATCTCCGCTGTGGGCCGGCATCGACAGCGTTCCGTCGTCTCCGATCACTGCGAGCAGGGCATCGACGACCGCTGCCGCACCACCTGCCACCCAACCGAGTGAACTGAGCGATGAATGAACGATCAGGACGTCGCCTTCGCCGACCCCGAGCGCACGGAGATCTCGTTCGATGGACTTCTGCGTCACGAGTGCCGAAGTACCCCCGATCAGCGCTCGCTCATCCACAGCGCCGAACTCTACGGAACTCGCGGAGAGTCGACTGCGCTTCAGGTCGGTGATCTCTCCGCCGCTGGCCTCCGCCAGGTTGTGGGGCTCGATGCCGACCACGTCGCTCGGTCGGTGAAACCCTTCAGCGGCGTTCGATCTCGTCGCGCAGTGACTCGAGATACGGCAGGGCCATCTGATCCTTGGGGCGATTGGCAGCGCGCTTCGAGTCGATGATGTCGTCGAGCGATGCGACCAGCACGGTCAACCCCGCCTCGATCTCCTCCGACGTCGCACCTCGACACCAACCGTCGTACTCCCCCGTGCTCCCTGCGGGGGTGAAGGTCAGATCCATCTCGCCGAAGTCGGTCACGAGGTTCAGCATGTGCGGCATGTTTGCGAGGAATGCACCATCGATCCTGGTCGCCACCGCGTCGCCCGAAACCCGGATCTTCGCGCTCATTCGGGTGAGGGCCCGACCGAGCCGGTCGAGGTTCGCTCGCTCACGGGCCGGAATGACATCCAGATCGTGAGTGGTCACCGGAGACCCCCGCAGGATGGCTGCGAAGCCCCCGAGAACGACGTACTCGACACCCTCCTCGTTGAGGATGGCGCACATGGCGAATGGATCAAACTCGCCGTGGTCGCTCATCACCGTCTCTCAGAACCCGTTGCTGCGCACGAAACAGTCGGTTACCGACGCGCACCATTTCTGCGGCTCGTTCCGCAACTGTCATCGACAGCAACCGACGGATCTGGCCGACATCGACCCCGCGCCAGTCCTCGAGCGGCGATGCGGACTCCATTGGCGAAGTGTACGTCGGCGTGATCAGCCGCGCTCGAGGTCGGTGACCACTCGCCCACCGGTCTCCACCAGATCCACCCCTGGGCCTCGATGTGCCCGCAAGCGATCGTGCTGGCCGGCTGTGTCGTCGAGACCTGGCGTGGGGGTCGTCAGACCAACTTGTCCCGGCTCCTCGATGGCTGCGACATCGAGCAGATCGCCGCCCCCACCCGGCGTCGAGTCCAGATCACTCTGAAGCTCTTCGGCGGTGGGGCACCTGCACCTGGCAGGATCTGCAGGTGAGACCCGCGCCCGGCGACGACCCAGTGACCGCCTCGGTCGCTGCGTACAGCTCCGATCCGGTCGGTTATGAGGAGCGTTATGCGAATCACCTCCTCGATCGTCCCGAGCGCTTCTCTTCGGTTCTGCGGCCGAGTTCCCGGATCCTCGACCTCGGCTGCGGGCCAGGTCGCGACCTTCGGCTCTTCGCAGGGGCCGGGCACCGGCCCGTCGGTCTCGAACTGAACCCTGCGTTCGTCGACATGGCGCGACTCCACGGCGAAGTCATCGAAGGTGACATCCGTGACGTGGCGAAGCTGTTCCCTCCATCGTCGTTCGACGGCGTGTGGGCTCAGGCGTCTCTCGTTCACCTCTCGCCCACCGAGACGGCGGAGGTGCTCAAGGACCTACGGTCATTGCTGGATCACGGTGGTCACTTCTACGCGTGCGTGCCCACCACGGGTGTGACCGGTTGGCGGGAGGAAATGGACGGCAGCCGCTGGTACACCGTGTGGCCGGAGCGACGCTTCGCCGAGGCTGTCGCAGACGCTGGCTTCGAGATCATCGACGTCACCGACGGCACCTACGTCGAAGTCCACGCGCGACGACTCGGCGGCGTCAACGCTTCAGGTCGGTGACCACTCCGCCCCTGGCCGCCACCAGCTTGTGCGGCTCGATGCCGAACACGTCGTTCCACGTGCTGGTGGCCGCCCACACCTCGTCGTAGTGCAGCAGGTCGGGGTCGATGAACACGCGAAGGTGTGTGGTGTGGCCAAAGGGCGGCACGCCGCCGTTGGCTTCTGAATCCGATCGG
>JBDKIV010000308.1:0-4279 GCA_039796935.1 Actinomycetota bacterium
GTCGGTGGCGGCATCGTCGCCGCCGCAAGCTGCTGCGACGAGCGAGAGGCTGAGGACGCTGGCGATGGCCAGACGTCGGGCTTGCTTGTTCACGTGTTCTCCTTCATCGGGGTATCGAACGCCGACGACCGTAGAGAGGCCATGTGATCTCAACCCGACGGCCAGGCAGCCAGAAGATGAACACCGTCTGAACAGTCGTGGACGAGAGGGCGTGGTTAGGCTCGGCCCGATGCGGGGGGCCCGGACACGTCGACGACCGGTCGTGCGCGCGCTGATCGGGATGGGTGCGATCACGAGTCTGGTTGCGTGTGCCGGGGGCGACCCGGCGGATTCGGACGGCACACCGTCATCGACCGGACCGGCCGCCACGGTCATCGGACCATCCTCGTCGGTGCCGCCCTCGACCCCTCCTCCGACCGCGTCCGAGCCGGACGGACCGCGCTGGGTCGAGGGTGACTCGGATGAACTCTTCGATCAAGATTCGCTGCACACGTTCGAGATCGATCTGCCAGCCGATGCGCTCGAGCGTCTCGACGCGAACCCGGCTGCCGAAGCGTACGAAGTCGGTCGGCTGACCTTCGACGGCGAGGTGGTCGAGCCCATCGGTGTCCGCTACAAGGGGTCCGTCGGTGCGTTCGTCGGGTGTACCGCCAGCCCGAGCATGCTTGCGCCGACCGGACCGAAGACGTGCACCAAGCTCTCGATGAAGCTCAAGATCGACTGGGACGATCCCGACCGCGAGTTCTTCGGACAGCGACGCATCCAGTTGCACGCCCAGAACCTCGATGGCACCTTGATGCACGAACGTCTCGGCTACTGGTTGTTCCGAGAGATGGGCGTTCCGGCACCCCGGTCGACACACGCACGGGTGATCGTCAACGGCGAATACCTCGGGGTCTTCGCGCTCACCGAGGAGATCGACGGACGATTCACCCGGTCGCGATTTTCCGACGGAACCGGCAACCTCTACAAGGAGGTCTGGCCGATCCGGTCCGATGGCTCGCCACGCAGCGAAGAGGACCTGCTCGCCGGACTCGAGACGAACGAAGACGAGGACCCCTCGGCCGAGATCATCTCGAGCTTCGCCGAGGCGCTCGTCGCGGCACCCGTGGACGAGCGGGTCGCGGTCATCGAGCAGTGGACCGACATCCGCACCTTGCTCACCACCATCGTGGTCGACCGTGCGATCCGCCACGACGACGGGCCGCTCCACTGGTACTGCATGCCCGAGTGCGAACCCCACAACTTCTACTGGTACGAGAATCCCACCGACCGAACCGTCACGCTCATCCCGTGGGACCTCGACAACGCCTTCGACGCGCTGGTCCCCGGGTCGGGTGTCGGCAGCTTCATCTCGATCGGCGACCCGTGGGGGTCGATCACCAACGACTGCCAGCCCTTCCCGTTCGGCGCATTCAACCTGCCCCAGCGTTCGGCGGCGTGTGATCCACTGCTCGGTGCGCTGGCGACCCTCGACGACGAGTTCGACCAGATCCGGGCCGCGCTGATCGAGGGGCCGTTCTCGGACGAGCGGGTGAACGAGCAGCTCGACACGTGGGCCGAGCAGATCACACCGGCGGTGGCCGAGGCCGCCGCCGCGCACGACGATGCGCCACGAGTCGAGGCCTGGACCGCTTCGATCGAAACACTGAAGCGTGCGCTCGAGACGTCGCGCGCAGGAACAGGACGGTGAGCCGGTCATGACCATCACCGATCCGGTGAGACTTGCGATCGACGCGGTCGCCGTGCTCATCGTCACCTTCGGCCTCTACTTCCCGCGGCACCGGCGACGAGACATGGTGCTCGCGCTCATCGGTGTCAACGTCGGTGTGCTGGCAGTCGCCACCGTGCTCGAGCGAGCCGACGTCACCGCCGGCCTCGGGCTCGGGTTGTTCGGGGTGTTGTCGATCATCCGCCTGAGGTCGCTCGAACTCGATCAAGAGGAGGTGGCGTACTACTTCTCGGCAATCGCACTCGGTCTGCTCGGAGGCGTTCCGATCACTCCCGACTGGGTGTCCGTGGCGCTCACGGCGGCCATCGTCGTCACCTTGTTCGCGGCCGACCATCCGGCGCTGCTCCGATCACACCGGAGTCTCAGCATCGTCCTCGACACCGCAGTCACCGACGACGTCGAGTTGCAGTTGCGGTTGACGACCCTGCTGAACGCACCCATCGAGCGCTACAAGGTGAAGCGGATCGACCTCGTCAACGACACGACGACGGTCGACGTCCGCTACCGAGTTTCCTCGCCCGGCGGAACGCGATGATCGCAGCCGACCGGCTGCAGGAATTCAACTCGCTCACACTCGACCAACTCGACGCGTCGGCGAACCTGTTGACCCGCGTCGACCGGAAGTACATCGTCGAGGCAGACCGCTTGGCGGCTCTGCTCGACGAACACCGCTGCCTGCTTCGAGTGCTCGAGATCGACGGCGACCGCTCGTTCCGCTACACATCGACCTACTTCGACACCCCTCGACTCGACCTGCATCGCTGGGCTGCGACCGGCCGGAGCCATCGGGCGAAGGTCCGGGTCCGGGTCTGCGAGTCGTCCGCCGGACCCACCGCCGTGATGCTCGAGGTGAAGACCAAGGACGGGCGTGGTGCGACCGTCAAGCGTCGACAGCAGCATCCGATCGACGCGTGCCACGATCTCGGCCGGTCTGGCGTCGAGTTCGTGGACGAGGCCACCGGCAGACCCGGCCTCGGTGGGTCACTCGTCCCCGTTCTGACCACCTCGTACTGGCGATCGACGTTCGTGGATCCTGCAGCGGGAACTCGCGCGACGATCGACACCGGCCTCGAGTGCCGACACGTCAGTGGCCGCTCGGTGGCGCTGCCGAAGGCGATCGTCGAGACCAAGTCACGGCTGGCACCCAGTGACCTCGATCGCTGGATGTGGCGCAACGGCAACCGACCCGAACGAATCAGCAAGTACTGCACCGCCATGTCGCTGATCGACCCGGCGCTCCCGGGCAACCGCTGGAACCGAACCGTGAACCGGCACTTCGACATGTCGGGAACCAACCCGGTCGGTCGATAGCCGGATCAGGTCGCAGCCCGGCCGCTCCCGTCGAGCAGCCCGTCCAGCACCACGCCCGAACTCGTCGACCGACGTCGGCGGACACCAGCGAGTCGGTACGTCACATCGCCGCCGTGGTCGACCCGCAACAGGAGGCCGTCCGCAACCATGGCTTCGGCCGACGCAACGGCGTCGTGGCCGATCAGGGCGGCAGCAAGATCGTGCGCTGATGTCGCCCCGTGGCGAACCAGCCAGCGATAGACGAGTTGGTCCCCACGCGACCGCTCGAGCATGCCTGCGGCGCCGCCCGAGATGGCCAGACGATGGAGGCTCCGCAGCACGACCGGTGTGATGGCCCGAGCGGTCATCGTTCGCGTCTGGCCCTCGTCGAGCGTGAGCTCGCCGAAGTGATCGCCGGCGTGCAGCGACGCGACCCGTCGGCCGTCCACCGACAACTCGACAGCGCCGTCGACGATCATGAACAGGCGGTCGGCCACGTCGCCGTCGCCGAAGACGACCTGCGTCTCGGCGTAGCGCTCGGTGACGAGGCGCGCACCGAGACCGTCGAGCACCTCGGGACCGAGATGGCGCAGGGACGGCACGGTGGCCAGGTCGAGCACATCGGCGCTCGACCCGGTCGACTGTCGCCACAGTTCGTTGAAACGGCGTGAGCCGGCGAGCAGATCACCGCGAGTCCCCTGGTCGACCAGCCGGCCGTTCTCGAGCACGAGGACCTGATCGCCCTCGTCGATCGCATCGAGTCGTGTCGTCGCGACCAGCACCACGCGATCGGCCAACGAGGCACGCGCCCTCATCCACACATCGTCTGCGGCGTCACGGTCGAGCGCCGGCGTCGGGTCGTTGATGACGACGACCGGGGAACCCGAGGCGATCACCCTTGCCAGACCGACCCGAATCCTGTCGGCAGGACTCAGCGGGTGACCGGCAGAGCCGAGCACCGTGTCCGCTCCATGAGGAAGTACTGCGCAGAGCACGTGGAGGCCAGCCCGAACGAGCGCATCCTCGATACGGCTCGCATCTGCGTCCGGTGCGGCCAGTGCAACGTTGTCCCGAAGACTCGCCTCGACGATGTCGGGCATGGGGGCCAGCACGGCGACGACACGACGCACCTCGCTCGCGGCCAGATGCGCCACCGATCGTGGACCCACTCTCACCTCGCCACCTGCCAAGTCGTCCATGCCGGCGGCAGCGGCGATCACCCCGGTTCGCGATGACGCCGATGCGCTCACCACCACC
>JBDKIV010000309.1:0-3033 GCA_039796935.1 Actinomycetota bacterium
GACTCTTCGGTGAGAGGGCCGGCGTTGAGCAGCTCGGAGATCCCCTGTACGGCATGCAGCGGATTGCGGAGCTCGTGGCTGACGGTGGCGATCATGCGCGAGCGCAACTCGGCCTCGGCCACCGCCTCGTCACGGCTGTCGCGGAGTTGCTGGAGCAGCTGGTGTTCGGTCGTGACGTTCCGGGTGGTGACCACGATGCCACCGACCTCGGGGTCGTCGAGGAGGTTGACAGCATGCGCGTCGAGAAGCTGGACGGCGTTGTCCGAGTCGCGGACGCGCATCGTCGCGTGCACCACCTCGCCCGGTTTGTCCAGGATCTGAGCACGGAGTTCGAGCAGGCGCGGCACGTCCTCGTCGACGATCACGTCGAAGGCAGTCCGTCGTTCCCAGAACTCGGCTGGGTACCCGAGGATCGGTGTGTACCGACCCGTCGTCTCGATGAGGGTTCCGTCGGCATCGAGCAACGTGATGGTGTCGTGGATGTGCTCGACGAGTTTGCGCAATCGGCCGCCGCCGAGCGGCTCGCGTCGATGGATCGGCACGATCACGCCGATCAGCGCACGCAGTCGACCGTCGCGCCTGACGGCTCGTACGTCGAGTGCTGCACGGAAGGTCGATCCGTCGCTGCGCACATAGACCTTCTCGGTCTGATAACCGTCGATCTCGCCGTCGCGAAGTCGGCGAAGGTAGCCCTCGGTCCAGCGTTGGTCCTCGGGCCGGGTCAGCTGCGACACGTGCAGCTGCTCGACCTCTGCCTGCGTGTACCCGAACAGCGCCGCGTAGGCCGCGTTGCCCGCCACCTGTCGCCCCTCCGGGCTGACGACCGAGATGGCCGCCGGTGCCCGGTCGAACAGCTCGCGCCAGAAGTGGGGCAGCGCGGGAAGTGCGTCGGGCACATCTCCGGTGGTCACCTCGCCGGGCCGCGGGTCATCGGTCATCAGCCGGCTCCGTCTACTCGACCACGAGCGAGACCCCGGTCGAGATCGAACGGCCCAACCGATCGAACCCGAACACATCGAACACACCGCGTACCGGATCGCCGTCGAAGCCGATCCGCAGATGGCCGGTCGATCCGTCGAAGTCGACGTTGCGCCCCTCGGCGATCGCTGCGCTGCACTCGTCGAACGTCACGCACTGTGTGCCGGCGTTGCTCACTTCGGGGATCTCGCGAGCGATGTCGGCCGGTACGGTGCTCTGCGCCTCTCGGGCAGCCAGGGCGACGAGCGTGACACAGTCAGCGGCGTTGCCGGCGAACAGACTCGGCTCGGCCCCGACCCTGTCGACGTAGGCATCGATGAACGTGGGGGCCAGTGCGAGCGAGGTGGGCGAGACGCCGCGTAGCCGTTCGAGCGAGTTCGCCCCGAGCCTCGCATACCCGTTCGTGGCGTCGGGCACGCGCATCGCGTCTCCGATCACGACGCTCCCTTCGAGCGCCCCTTGGCTGAACAGCGCTTCGAGCATACGTGGTCCCGCTGTCGCATCACCGACGACGATGGTGGCGCGTGGTGCCGAAGCGACCGCCTCGTTCGCTTCGTCGGCGTACTCCGCGTCGGTGTCGACGAAGGGGATGAAGGCGACGAGTTCGGCGAACGACCCGAGTTCGTCCCGAACGGCTTCGGCCAGCGGGCGCCCGAACGGGTCGTCGAGATACAGCACCGCCACGCGTCGTTCGCCCGACTGTTCGACCAGTCTGGCGAGTGCCGTTGCCTGCAGACGATCGGATGGAATCGTCCGGACGAACAGGCCGGCGTCGGGAAAGCGGTCGAGCGAGAGTGCGGATGCAGTCGGCGAGCAGGTGAGCAACCCCGCCTCGGTCGTGACGGGCAGCGTCGAGGCGGCGACGATCGACGAGGCAGGGCCGACGATGACGTCGACGTCGTTCGCGATCAGGGCTGCCAATCCTCGGACCGCCGTGGTCGCATCTGCTCCCTCGTCCTGTATCGACTGCCTCACCGGCCGTCCGGCGACCCCGCCCGCAGCATTCACCTCGGCGATCGCCCACCGAGCGGCATCACGTAGAGCTCTGCCGATCTCGGCGCCCGGGCCGGTGAGGGGCAACAACATCCCGATGCGCAACTCGCCGTCGTCGACCGGTGCGTCGGCCCCACCCGCGTCGGTCTCGGACGGTGGGCCCGGGTCGGTGGCCGTGGCCCCCGACCCTGTCCGGCCAGAGTCCGAGCAGGCGGCGACAGACATCGCCGTCACCAGCAGCACGCTGGCGGCCGCGGTCACGAGGGGCGAACGACGGGATCGCACGCGGTCACCACATGGAGGTGTTCGGGCCACCCTTGAACGGGCCGACCACGCGCGAGGTGATCCACCCTCCGTAGAAGTCCCCCTCGACCGCCCTGACCCGTTCGTCGTCGACCCAGCACTCGTCGACCCGCTGCGCGTAGATGGCGATGTGGTTGGCGATCGATCGGTACCGGGCGGTCGGGATCTCGTAGGTCCACGCCGCGTCCTCGACGACATGACCGGCCACCTCGATCGCGAAGTGCGTCGCGACACCCTTCCACTCGCACACCGTCCGGCGTCCCCGTGGGATGAAGGCATCCATGTCGACATCCGCTCGTGGCAGGTAATACGTCGGGGCGTGCGACTCTTCGAGCACTCGGATCGCCGACGTGGTGTCGGCCAGTACCGACCCGCGATGCACCACGCGGACACGCTCGGTCGAAGCGACGGCGAGCGGAGGACGGGGATAGTCCCACACGCTCTCTTGGCCCGGTCCTGGCTCGATCCGCTGAGATCGCACGGGCCGAACGCTAGCAGTCGCTGCGCACGCGGGTTCGGCGAGCCGCGCCACAGGCCGATCGCCTAGGGTCGGGTGCGTGAGCGACGCCGCTGCACCCTTCGACTTCACCCGCGATCTCGTCCGTTGGAGCGAGGCGCTCGCAGCGATCGCCCGAACTGGCCTCGGCTTCACCCAGAGCCTGTACGAGCGAGAGCGGTTCGAAGAGGTCCTCCATGTCGCCGCCGACATCAAGGCCGCCGCCGACGACGCGCTCGAGGTGCGGCGCGAGCAGGACCACT
>JBDKIV010000310.1:0-8521 GCA_039796935.1 Actinomycetota bacterium
TTCGAGACCTGGAGTGCAGCACCGACGAGGTCGCGGCGAAGGTCGGCGACGGCGTCGAACCAGTCCGTGGTCCACGAGGCGACGGCAATCGCCAGCAGACAGAGAGCACTGGCTGGCAGGAGCCGCTTCGCCCGCCGTGCGTAGAAGGCGGCCAGGTCGATCCTGCCGTTTTGGCCGTGCTCGGCGAGCAGCAGCCCGGTGATCAAGTACCCGGACAGCGTGAAGAACAGCGACACGCCGAGATAGCCGCCCGTGAAGCCGGGTACCTCCGCATGGAACAGCACGACGGCAACGACCGCAGCGGCGCGAAGCCCGTCGAGTTCGGGACGATACGTCAGGCGCGTGGAGGACACGCCGGTGATCCGCTCAGTCACCCGCCGCGAGGGGCGCCAGCGTGAGTTCCGGTTCGTCGGCGAGCAAGCGCTGAAGCCGGTATCGGTTCTCGAACAATGCAACCATCGTGCCGTCGCCCCGCACCAGGATCCTGATCCCGCCGATCGTCCGGAGCCGGTCGGCGCTCTGGGCGTCGGTCGCCCGGATCGCCTGGTAGGGGGAACCGGTCAGTTCGACCGGCGCGTTGAACTCGCTCTCGAGTCGGTGGGCGAACACCTCGAACTGGAGTTGACCGACGGCAGCGAGCACCAACCCCGAGTCGCCCATGTCGGGATCGCGCAGCACCTGCACGACTCCTTCCTCCTCGAGTACCTCGATGCCGCGACGGAACTGCTTGACACGGCCCGTGTCGAGGGGGCGGGCACCGGTGAAGAGTTCTGGCGCGAACGAGGGGAGTCCGGGGAACTGGACGATGTCACCCTCGTACAAGGTGTCCCCGATACGAAGGTCGTTGGCGTTGACGAAGCCCACCACATCGCCAGGAAATGCCTCGTCGACCGTCGATCGCTCGGCGCCGAACACGGTCGAGGCGTACTTGGTGGCGAACGGTCGACCGGTACGGGCGACCGTGAGGGTCATCCCTCGTTCGAAGTGGCCGCTGCAGATACGCGCGAATGCCAGGCGATCACGGTGCGAGCGGTCCATGTTGGCCTGCACCTTGAAGACGAATGCGCTGCACCCGGCATCGAGCGGGCGGCCGTTGCCGAATCGATCAGGCTGTGGTGCCGGCGCCGGTACGAGCTCGACGACGGCGTCCAACAGGTGTCGTACCCCGAAGTCGGTGAGTGCCGAACCGGCGAACACCGGCGTGGACGTTCCGGCGAGGAACGAGGGCAGATCGACGTCGGCGCCGACGGCGTCGAGGAGCTCGCAGCCGTCGACCGCTCGCTGCCACGCCCGGCCCTCTTCGGCGGCAGCCCGCTCGAGGCTGACGATCTCTTCCGGTGCGAGCGTCGCACCTCGCGCCGTCCTCGTGAATCGGCTGAACACGCCGCGGCGCCGATCGATCACGCCTCGAAAATCCTCGCCGTCGCCGACCGGCCAGGTTGCGGGGGTGGGCCGGAGGTCGATCTGCGTCTCGATCTCGTCGAGCAGCTCGAGCGGGTCACGGCTCGGACGGTCGAACTTGTTGAGGAAGGTGAGCACCGGCAGGTTGCGGCTGCGGCAGACCTCGAACAGCTTGAGGGTCTGCGGCTCGATGCCCTTGGCCGCATCGAGCACCATCACGACGGCGTCGACCGCAGCGAGCACACGGTAGGTGTCCTCGCTGAAGTCCTTGTGGCCGGGTGTGTCGAGCAGGTTGATCACATGGTCGCCGTACTCGAATTGCATGGCTGCCGAGGTGATGGAGATACCGCGTGTCTGCTCGAGTTCCATCCAGTCGCTCGTTGCCGCTCGACCACCCGCCTTGGCCTTCACCGAGCCCGCCGACACCACGGCTCCGGCGTTGAGGAGGAATTTCTCGGTCAGCGTCGTCTTCCCGGCGTCGGGGTGACTGATGATCGCGAACGTGCGGCGGCGCGATGCCTCGGCGAGCAGGTCGGCAGATCTCACGACCGACGAGCCTACGAGCGACGCCGCCGGTTCGGATGGCTAGGGTGAACCGAGTGAGAGGGGACCGCCGGTTGCTGGTGTTCGGCGTGCTGACCGGCACCTTCTCTGCGGGCTACGGCGTCATGTTCACCGTGCTCGACGACTTCCGGGACGAGTACGGCATCGCCGACAGTTCCCTCGGGGCGATCATCTCGATCGGGTTCTTCTCGTCGTTCGTCGCACAGGTGTTCCTCGCCCCACTCGCCGACAGAGGGTATGCGAGACGACTCGTCTTCACCGGCACCGGCCTGATGGTGGTGTCCCTGGTCGCCATGGCGTTCGGCACCACGGCTGGCGTGCTGTTGATCGCTCGTTTCGTCATGGGCCTCGGTGAAGGCCTCGGACTCCCGGCGATTCGTCGGATCGTGATCCTCCGCTCACCCGATGAACTGGGACGGAGCATGGGAACCCTCCTGGCAGCGAACGTGACCGGCTTCGCCATCGGCCCGGCGGTCTCGGCGGTCCTGGTGGGACCGTTCGGGATCGCTGCGCCGTTCCTGTTGGTCGCCGTCTGCGTCGCAGCCTGTCTTCCGATCGTGGCCCGGGTTCGGGTCGACGAATCCGACCGCTCCGCCCACACCCAGGCACGATTTGCGTTCGACCTGCTTCGGGTCCGGCCCTATCTGGGAGCGCTGTGCCTCGGCGCAGCCGTGTTCTTGATGATCGGCACGTTCGATGCCCTCTGGGTGCTGGTGCTCGACGACCTCGGCACCGCCGACTGGATCGCCAATCTCGGGATCGTCCTGTTCGCCGTGCCGCTCGTACTGTTCGGTTCGGCCGGTGGTCGACTCGCGCAGCGGGTCGGACCGTTTCGGGTCGGATCGTTCGGGCTGTTCGCCGCGTCGATCTTCATGTTCCTCTACGGACAACTGCCGAGCGGTGCCGCTCTGTTCACGGTGTCGCTGTTCCATGCCGTCAACGACGGGCTGACGGTGTCCGCTGCCGGGGTCGCCGTGGGAATGGTCGCCCCAGCAGAACGTCAGGCCGGAGCGCAGGGCCTGCTCGGCGGCGTCCAGACATTGATCGGCGGCGTGTCGGCGCTCGTCGCCGGGGTGCTCTACGAGCAGTCCGGTCGAGCGCTCGCGTACTCCGTGTGTGCCGGCGCGATCGTGATCCTCGCCACGGCTGGTCGGTTCCTCGGCCGAGGCGACGCCGGAGCGGCCGAGCACGTCGACCTCGAACCGGCGGGCGATCGGTAGCCGCCGGGCGACGCCCGGCCCGGGTACGGTGGGAGCATGCCAGGACAGCACTTCCGTGCCGGTGTCGTCATCGTCGTGCGTCATCCCGACCGCCGTCGCGTCCTTGCGTTCGAACGCTCCGATGCCGAGGGAAGCTGGCAGCTCCCGCAGGGCGGTCTCGATGCGGGCGAAGAGCCGATCGACGGTGCATGGCGAGAGTTGCACGAAGAAACAGGACTCGGCGCGGCACACGTGAGTGCTGCCGACGAGTTCCCAGACTGGGTCGCCTACGAGTGGCCGAGTGACGTCATGCGCGATCACGGCAGGGACGGCAGGCGCCGGGGTCAGATCCAGAGGTGGTTCGTCTTCGATGCCATCGACGCCGACATCGAGCCCGCACCGGACGGGAGCGAGTTCGTGGCATGGCGCTGGGTGGAACCGGCGTGGCTGGTCACTCACGTGCCCGATTGGCGACGTCCCGCCTATTCCCGAGTGCTGAGCACGTTGCTGACGTGAGCGATCTGTTCAGCGACGCTGCCGCCGAGCGCCTCAGACAGCAGGCTCCGCTCGCGGCGCGGCTTCGCCCGAAGACGCTTGCCGATGTCGTCGGGCAAGAGCACCTCGTCGGACCCGGTCGACCGCTGCGGCGACTCGTCGAGCACGACCGACTGACGAGTGCCATCTTCTGGGGACCGCCGGGAACGGGCAAGACCACACTCGCCCTCGCCGTTGCGGGAAGCACGCGTCGGGCATTCGAGCAGCTGAGTGCGGTGACGGCCGGGGTGAAAGACGTTCGAGAGTCGATCGAGCGGGCACGCCAGCGCTTGGGCGAGCACGGCAGGGGGACCATCTTGTTCCTCGACGAGATCCACAGGTTCTCGAAGTCGCAGCAAGATGCGCTCCTCCCGGCGGTCGAGGACGGGACGCTCACGCTCATCGGAGCGACGACGGAGAATCCTTTCTTCGAAGTGAATGCACCGTTGCGGAGCCGCAGCACCCTGTTCCGGCTCGAGCCACTCGACCGCGAGGCGATCATGTCGCTGATCCGCCGTGGCCTCGACGCCGAGGGCGTCGTGGCCGACGCCGATGCCATGACGCTCCTCGCCGAACGTGCCGGGGGAGACGGACGACAGGTCCTCACTGCGCTCGAGGTGGCCTGTGCGCTCGCCGATTCAGGTCGGGTATGCGTCGATCACGTCGAGTCGGCACTCGGTACGAGTGCACTCCGGTACGGGCGCGACGACCACTACGACGTGGTGAGTGCATTCATCAAGAGCCTGCGCGGCAGCGATCCACAGGCTGCGGTGTACTACCTCGCCCGGATGCTCGAAGCCGGCGAGGACGCACGGTTCATCGCTCGCCGGATGATCATCTTCGCCAGCGAAGATGTCGGCATGGCCGATCCGCAGTCGCTCCTCGTCGCTGTCGCAGCGGGCCATGCGCTCGAGCATGTCGGCCTTCCGGAAGCGCAGCTGAACCTGGCGCAGGCAGCCGTGCACCTCGCCACCGCACCCAAGAGCAATCGGACGGCGCTGGCCATCTGGTCCGCACGAGAGCAGGTGCGCGGTGGGGCGGTGGGTGACGTGCCGACGCACCTTCGCGATGCCCACTACTCGGGTGCCGGGTCGCTGGGCCACGGTGTCGGCTACGAGTACCCTCATGATCACCCGGGAGGTTGGGTCGATCAGGTGTACCTGCCCGACGCACAGCGGGGCGCTCGGTACTACGAACCGACCGATCATGGACACGAGCACGAGGTGCGCCAGAGCATGGAACGACGAACGACATGACCGCAGGTGAGCTTGCTGTCCTGCTCGCCGCCACACTGTGCTGCCTCGGCTTCGCAGCGCTCGTGGTGGTGCTGATGCGCGTGCTCGACACGCTCCGGGCGCTGCGCAACGAAGTCGCCGTGCTGCGTTCCGAGACGCAACCTCTGCTCGCCGAACTTCGCGAGTCGACTGCTTCTGCGACGGCAGTGGTCGAAGAAGCTCGTACCGATCTCGAACGCTTCGACAAGGTCCTCGGGTCGGCCGAGGCGATCAGCGGAGCCATGGCCGGGACCGGTCGGGTCGCTCGAGCAGCGCTCAGCACCCCGGTCATCAAGACCGCGGCAATCGCGACCGGCACGTCCCGTGCCGTGCGCCGCTGGCGGCGACGCGACGGTGAGACGTCGGGGCGTCGTTCGTCCGGTCGCGTCGCCAACTCCCGGAGGGGGTCGACATGATGAAGCGTGTCACATGGTTCGTCGGCGGCATCGCAGCCGGCGCGTTGGGCGCCAGTGCGGCGAAGAAGAAGGTGAAGAACGTCGCGAAGGAACTCGCCCCGGTGCAGGTCGCTCAGCGCGCCGGCGGCTCGGTCCGCGAGCAGGGACGGCGCGTCACCGACGCCGTCCGAGAGGGTCGGCGCGCCATGCGCTCGAAGGAGCTCGAGCTCCGGGCACGCATCGAGGGCCGGTCGTCGGCCCTCACGGACGAACTCGAGGGGATCGATGCGGTGCTGGTCGACGGTCATCCGGTCGAACCCGGTCAGGTGATCGTCCTGAAGCAGGTCCGCGACGACCGACCGGGTCGCCGCAAGCGAGCCTGATCGAGTCTGCCGGTGTCTCCGACCATTGCTGACCTCGTCGCCGGACTCGTGGCGGCACTCGGACACGACCGGGTCCGTACGGGTGAGACCGAGCTGGGCCTGTACGGTCGCGACGCGTCCAACATCGAAGGCTCGGCTGCCGTCGTGGTCTTCCCGACCACCACCGCAGAGGTTCGAGCGGCAGTCGAACTGGCCGTACGACACGGTGTCGCGTTCGTGGCGCGGGGCTCGGGCACGGGTCTTGCCGGTGGAGCGACCCCGCTCGATCACGCGCTGGTGATCGCGCTGTCGAAGATGAACCGGATCCTGTCGGTCGACCCGGTCAACCGGCTGGCCTGGGTCGAGCCCGGCGTGCTCAACCTCGATCTCACCCGTGACGTGGCCCGGTTCGGTCTGCACTTCGCGCCCGATCCGAGCAGCCAGCAGAGTTGCTCGATCGGCGGCAATGTCGCGAACAACTCCGGCGGTCCCCACTGCCTGGCCGAGGGTGTCACGTCCGCGCACATCCTCGCCTGCGAAGTGGTGCTCCCCGATGGCGAGGTGGTCGTGCTCGGCAGCGAAGCGGGCGAGGACGACGGCTATGACCTTCGCGGTGCGTTCGTCGGGAGCGAGGGAATGTGTGGGATCGCCACACGTGTGTGCGTCCGCCTCACGCAGAATCCGCCGGATGTGCGAACGATGCTGTTCGACTTCGAGTCGGTCGACGACGGCGCTCACACGGTGAGCTCGGTCATCGCGGCAGGCATGGTGCCGGCTGCGCTCGAGATGATGGACCAATTGTGTGTCCAGGCCGTCGAGGCCTACATCCACGCTGGCCTTCCGACCGACGCCGCAGCGGTCCTCCTCGTCGAGGTGGCTGGCCCTGCCCACGGGGTCGAGCACGACGTCGAACGCATCGTGGCCATCGCGAGGGCGCACCGATGTCGATCGGTCCGCATCGCCCAGGACGAAGCCGAGCGAGCGCTGCTGTGGAAAGGCCGCAAGACGGCGTTCGGAGCGATCGCCCGCATCAAGCCCAACTACTACCTGCACGACACGGTCGTACCGCGACGAGTGCTGCCCGACGTGCTCAGGCAGATCTACGAGATCACCGAGCGCCATGGAATCCTCGTCATGAACGTCTTCCATGCGGGGGACGGAAACCTTCATCCCCTCCTCGTGTTCGACAAGCGAGAGCCCGGCATGATGGAGAAGGTGCACGCGGCCGGGGACGAGATCGTGCGGGTCTCGGTGGCCGCCGGTGGTGTGCTGTCGGGCGAGCACGGTATCGGGCTCGAAAAGCGCGACCTGATGCCGCTCATGTTCAGTGCGGACGACTTGGCCGCTCAGGCCGGTCTGCGGCGCGCCTTCGACACCACCGGGCTCGCCAACCCGACCAAGGTCTTGCCGAGCCCCGCGTCGTGTGGCGATGCCCACTCGGTCCCCGAGGGCGCATGGATCTGAAGCATTTCGCCGACGACGTCGGCCCGGTCTCACCCGTCACGATCGCCGGGCTGTCGACGAGGGGAGGACCGGTCACCGGTGTTCGATGCGTCTCGGCTCCATCTGGGATCGACTGGCTCCAAGCGGACGAGATGACGATCTGCTGCGGTGCGGGCACGCCGGTCGATCAGATCGAACAGGCGCTGCGGAGCGTGGGCCAGCGGACCGTGCTGCCCTCGGGTGGAACAGTCGGAGGTGCCCTCTCCGCGGGGCGGAGCAGCGTTCGGCGGCTCGGCGACGGACCGTTGCGCGATGCAGTGCTGCAGGTTCGGTACGTGTCTGCCGGGGGATCGATCGTCACCGCCGGGGGACCGACGGTGAAGAACGTGAGTGGTTTCGACGTGTGCCGACTTCTCGTCGGCGCGCGAGGGACGCTCGGGTTCATGGGAGAGGTGATCCTCCGGACCCGACCCCTGCCGCTCCATTCCGCATGGTTCTCGGTCGTCTCCGACCGCCCGATGGAGGTGTTCCAGCGGCTCCATCGCCCGGTTGCGGTCCTCTGGGACGGAGCCCGGGTCTGGGTGTTGCTCGAGGGCCATCCACTCGATGTCGAGGCAATGGCGCTCCGGTGCGGTCTCGAGCAGGTGGATGGACCGCCGCCCTTGCCGCCCGAGCGGACCGTCATGGCACCGAGTGCTCAGCCCGCTCTCGTCGACCGACTCGGCGTCGGTGCGTTCGTCGCCGAACTGGGCGTGGGTGTCGTGCATGCCGAGACAGGCGCCCTCGGGCGGCCGGCGGTCGCAGATGGGGTGAGACGCCTGAGTGAGCGCATCACGGCGCAGTTCGACCCGACCGGCCGTCTGAACCCAGGCGTGCGTCTCTGAGTGCCCGTACCGGTGAGCGTGCCCGATCCGCGACCCGTGCGTCCCTTCGTCGTGACGCCACCCTCGTCGCACCCCGATGCGGTCGAGGCCGCATTCGCTGCAGCCCGGTGGTGGGGTCTCCCGTCGCCCACGCATCTTCGTACGGGCATGAACGCCCTGTTCACTGCCGGGGATGACGTCCTGCTGCGCGTCGGTCACGTCGGCGCAGCGGGATCAGCTGCGGTCGAACTGTACGACGTGCTGGCGGAGAACGGGATCAGAACCCCGCGCCACCTGCACCGCGTCCCGTTCGAGGTCGGGGCGTACACGGTCTTCGCGCACCGACGAGAGCACCACACCGGCGTGGTCGACTGGTGTGCGGTGGGGGAGATGGTCGAACGGCTGCACCGGATCGCTCCCGACGAGATCCCGTCGGCCTACCCGCAACCGTGGTGCGGATCGTTCCCCTGGTGGGATTTTCCGTTC
>JBDKIV010000311.1:0-21381 GCA_039796935.1 Actinomycetota bacterium
ACCGGCACGTGCGGTGCGTCCACTCCGGTGCAGGTAGTCCTTCGCATCGCCAGCAGGCTCGTAGTGGATGACAGCACCGATGTCGTCGATGTCGATACCGCGCGCCGCGACATCGGTCGCGACGAGCACACTCAGTTCTCCGTCGGTGAACCGCTTGAGTGCACGCTCTCGCGCGGCCTGGGCGAGGTCGCCGTGAATGGCCGCAGCCTTGACACCGAGATCCCGCAGGTTCGCCTCGACCCGGTCGCACGTGCGCTTGGTCTGACAGAACACGATCGTCTTGGCCATACCCGACGCAATGGACGCGACCACACGGTCCTTGTCCATGTGGTGCACGGCGAGGAACAGGTGATGCATCGTGCCGACCGTGTCGGTCGGGGCGTCGATGGCCACCTCGACCGGATCGCGCATGTACCGCTGGACGAGATGTCCGACATCGCCGTCGAGCGTCGCCGAGAACAGCATCGTCTGACGCGGGGCCGTGCACTTGCGGAGGATCCACTCGACCTGCGGGGTGAAGCCGTCGTCGGCCATCCGGTCCGCCTCGTCGAGCACGACGATCTGCGCCGACGACAGGTCGAGCTCGTTCTCCTTCAGCAGGTCGATGAGACGAAGCGGTGTGGCGACGACCACGTCGACGCCGTTGCGCAGTTCATCGATCTGCTGATGCCGAGACGCACCGCCGTACACCGCGAGCACCGAGCGGCCACACCCCTTGGCCACCGGGCCCAGCACCTCGGCCACCTGCAACGCGAGCTCACGCGTGGGTACGAGCACCAGCGCCAACGGCAGCCTGGGTTCGGCCTGCCCGTCGAGTCGGGCGAGCAGCGGGACGCCGAACGCCAGCGTCTTCCCCGAGCCGGTCCGGGCCCGGCCGCAGACGTCACGGCCCTCGAGCGCAACGGGGATCGCCTTGGTCTGGATGGCGAACGGCGCCGAGAATCCGGCAGCGTGGAGGCCTTGGTCGACGTTCTCGGGGACGCCCAGGTCGCGGAACGCCGTGGGTACGTACGGCTCGGTGTTCGGCGTGAACGTGGATTCTGGAGTGCGGTGCTCTGCCGGCCTCGGTGGGCGTCGGCGGCGCCGCGGTGCGCCCTTCGGGCGAGCGGTGTCAGACATGTTCCTCCCAGGGTACCTGTGCAGACACCTCAACCTGGGACAATGACGTCATGAAGGTTGCTCTCACCGTCAACGACTTCCTCGAGCGTGCCGAGCTCGTCTACCCCAACCGTGTCGGGGTGATCGACGAGCCGGATCAGCCGGCCGAGTCGTGGGGCACCCTCACGTACGGCCAGATCGCTCAACGCGCCCGTGCGCTGGCGGCGGGGCTCGATGCGCTCGGCCTCGAGCCCGGTGATCGCGTCGCGATGGTGAGCCACAACTCGGCCCGCCTGCTCACCGCGCTGTTCGGGGTCAGCGGATCGGGCCGCGTGCTCGTGCCGATCAACTTCCGTCTGGTGGCCGAAGAGGTCCGCTACATCGTCGAGCACAGCGGCGCACGGGTGCTGCTCGTCGACCCGGAACTCGACGAGGCCTTGGCGGACGTGCACTGCGAGCACCGATTCGTCATCGGCGCAGGGGCCGACGACGCCATCATGCGCTACGGCGTCGACCCGCGGCCGTGGATCGGCGACGAAGACGCGACCGCCACGATCAACTACACCA
Source organism: Actinomycetota bacterium (assembly GCA_039796935.1). GTDB lineage: Bacteria > Actinomycetota > Acidimicrobiia > Acidimicrobiales > Ilumatobacteraceae > VFMC01. The sequence goes on from JBDKIV010000311.1 coordinate 1,666, forward strand.
GCGGCACCACGGCACGGCCGAAGGGAGTGCAGTTGACCCACCGGAACGTCTGGCTGAATGCCACGACATTCGGCTGGCATCTCGGCGTCGATGACCGCGACGTGTATCTCCACACGCTGCCGCAGTTCCATTGCAACGGCTGGGGGGTGCTGTACGCGGTGACGGGCATGGGTGCCCAGCACGTCATCCTCCGCAAGATCGACGGAGCCGAGATCCTCCGCCGCGTCGAGCGTCACGGCGTCACCCTGCTGTGCTGCGCCCCGGCCGTGGCCAACTCGGTGCTCGAGGCAGCCGCCACGTGGGACGGCCCGGTCCCCGGCCGCGACCGCGTCCGGATGGTCGTCGCGGGGGCTCCCCCGCCCACGCGCACCATCGAACGCATCGAGACCGAGTTGGGTTGGGAGTTCATCCAGATCTACGGGCTCACCGAGTCGTCGCCGCTGCTGACGATGAACAGGGGTCGGGCCGAGTTCGACGCCTTGTCGTCGGCCGACCGGGCAGCACGGCTCAGCCGCGCCGGCGCTCCGTCGATCGGCGTGCAGATGCGCATCTCGCCCGACGGCGAGGTGCTCGCTCGCAGCAACCACATCATGGAGGGCTACTGGGCGCAGCCCGACGCCACCGCGGGTGCCATTCACCCGGCGGGCGACGACCCGGACGGACCGGACTGGTTCCACACGGGCGACGGAGGTGGTATCGACACCGACCACTACGTGACCATCAGCGACCGAAAGAAGGACGTCATCATCTCGGGCGGAGAGAACGTCAGCTCGATCGAGGTCGAAGACGCGTTGTTCAGCCATCCCGAGGTCGCCGAGGTGGCGGTCATCGGAGTACCCGACGACAAGTGGGGCGAGCTGGTCCTCGGGCTGATCGTGCGCACGCCCGGGTCGTCACTCGACGAGGCGACGCTGATCGCCTACTGCAAGACGAAGCTGGCCGGCTACAAGTGCCCCAAGCGCATCGAGTTCCGTGATGCGCTCGACCGGACGGCGACCGGCAAGCTGCAGAAGTTCAAGCTCCGCGAGCCCTACTGGAGCGGTCGTGACCGGGCGGTCAACTGACTTGCGAGTCAGTCAAGACTGACCGACTGTTCAGGCCCACTATCTGTTGCATCAGTGAGTAGCAGCGACGACGTGCGAGTCGTTAGTTTGCCCCTCCGGCGATCAGCCGACAGACCTCGGGGAGGGACGCAGATGGATCAGTTCGACGGAACCGCACAGGCCGGCCGCAAGGGCATCGCCTATGACTGGCAGGCGCTGCTCGCCGCGTCCGAGGCAGCAGGCCTCGACGCCGAACTCGCAACACTCGCACCCGAACTCGCGCAGTAGGCGCCTGGCGCGGCCGGGCCGGCACGCTCGGGACCCGAACCACGCGGTCCGGCGATCATTGCGATCCGGCACAACCCGAGATACAGTCAGCGTCGTCATGCGCACCATCGACCTGCTGCTTCTTCTTATGTAGGGCGAGCGGTCCAACGACGCGCTCGCCCGCACCCCCCGCCGAACGGCAGGGGGTTTTCGCTTTTTCCGGCCCATTCCAGGAGACGACACCCATGCCACCAGCCAACGTGACACCCAAGAAGATGCCCTTCGAGAAGTACCAGCGATTCGTCCCCGTCGTGCTCCACGACCGCACGTGGCCGAACGTCACCATCGACAAGGCACCGATGTGGTGCAGCGTCGACCTGCGCGACGGCAACCAAGCGCTGATCGATCCCATGGACCCGGAACGCAAGAAGCGCATGTTCCAGACACTCGTGGCGATGGGATTCACCGAGATCGAGGTCGGCTTCCCGTCGGCGAGCCAACCGGACTTCGACTTCGTGCGCCAGTTGGTCGACGAGGATCTCATTCCCGACAACGTGACGATCCAGGTGCTGGTCCAGTGCCGCCAGGAACTGCTCGAGCGGACCTACGAATGCCTGCGGGGCGTCCCCCGAGCCATCGTCCACTTCTACAACTCGACCAATCCGCTCCAGCGAGAGGTCGTCTTCAACACCGACAAGCAGGGCATCATCGACATCGCCGTCAACGGTGCTCGCCTCTGCAAGAAGCTCGAGGACACCGTCCCCGACACCCGGATCCGCTACGAGTACTCACCCGAGAGCTTCACGCTGACCGAGCCGGAGTTCGCGATCGACGTGTGCCACGCGGTGATGGATGTGATCGAACCCACCCCGGAGAACCCGATCATCCTCAATCTGCCGGCGACGGTGGAGTGCTACACGCCGAACGTCTACGGGGATGTGATCGAGTGGTTCGGCCGCCACATCCGCCAGCGCGAGAGCGTGATCATCAGCCTCCATCCGCACAACGACCGCGGAACCGGGGTCGCCGCAGCCGAGTTCGGGGTGATGGCAGGAGCAGACCGGGTCGAGGGCACGCTGTTCGGCAACGGCGAGCGCACCGGCAACGTCGACATCGTCAATCTGGCGATCAACCTGTTCGTCAACGGTGTCGACCCGGAACTCGACATCACCGACATCGACGCGCTTCGCCGGACCGCCGAGTACTGCAACCGGCTTCCGGTGCACCCGAGGCACCCCTGGGTCGGAGACCTCGTCTACACCGCGTTCAGCGGCAGCCACCAGGACGCCATCAAGAAAGGCTTCGAGGCGCTCGATCGAAAGGCTGCGGCCAACGGCGGCGACTACCCGGAGTGGGGTGTCCCGTACCTGCCACTCGACCCGAAGCACCTCGGACGCAGCTACGAAGCGGTGATCCGGGTGAACAGCCAGAGCGGCAAGGGCGGAGTGGCCTACGTGATGAAGACCGAGCACGAGTTCGACCTGCCGCGTCGCCTCCAGATCGAGTTCTCGAAGACGATCCAGCACATCACCGAAGACACCGGCACCGAGATCAGCCCGGCCATCATGTGGCAGGCCTTCCAGGACGAGTACCTGCCGACGGCGCCGCGGATGCGGCTCGACTCGCACGAGTTGCGCAGTGATTCGAACAGCGGTCGCACATCGATCACCGCCCAACTGGTGGTCGACGGAGCTCGTCAGACCGTGACCGGTGAAGGCAACGGACCGATCGATGCCTTCGTCAAGGCCATCCGGTCCGGCATCGGTGCCACGCTCGACGTGACCGACTACAGCGAGCATGCCATGGGTGTCGGCTCGGAGGCGATGGCCGTGGCCTACGTCGAGACCACGAGTCCCGGTCGGGGCACCCTGTGGGGGGTCGGCACCGACCCGAGCACCATCACGGCATCACTGCGGGCGGTCCTGAACGCGCACGAACGCTCGTTGCGCTGACCGGCTCGCAGCAGGGCCTCCGCGGGCCGACCCGTCCCGGTCGGTCGCGACTAGGGTGAAGCCACCGCGACCGAACGGACGATCATGCCGTTCGGTGGCCGAAGGTCAGACCAGACGACGATCCGAGGGAGTTCAACGATGAAGGTGTCCGTCGACTACGACGTGTGCGCATCGACCGGTGCCTGCATGCAGGTGTGCCCCGAAGTGTTCGAGGTGCGAAGCGACGGCTACCTCTACGTGCTGCAGGACGAGCCCGGCGAGGACCTGCGCGACAAGGTGCAGCTGGCGGCCGACATGTGCCCGACGGCTGCCATCTCCGTCGAGGGCTGAAGCCCGGCGTGGGTGTCAACGAGCGACTCCGCTCGGCGTGGCGGAGGTCCGATTCGATGCTCTGCGTCGGCCTCGACCCCGATGTGTCGAAGATGCCGACCCCACTCGACAGGGCCGACCGTGCGATCGAGCGGTTCTGCATCGACATCGTCGATGCGACCGCCGACCTCGTCTGTGCGTTCAAGCCGCAGGTCGCGTACTTCGCCGCGCATCGCGCCGAGCAGGCCCTCGAGCACGTGTGCCGGCACATCCGCGAGCAGTACCCCGACGTCATGGTGATCCTCGACGCGAAGCGGGGAGACATCGGCCCGACCGCCGAGCAGTACGCACGCGAGGCCTTCGACCGGTACGGAGCCCACGCCGTGACGGTCAACCCGTATCTCGGGACCGACTCACTCGAACCGTTCCTCCGACACGACGGTCACGGTGTCTTCGTCCTGTGCCGAACCTCGAACCCCGGCAGCGGTGACTTCCAGTCGCTCGTGGCCGATGGAGATCCGCTGTACGTCCATGTGGCACGACGGGCCAACACCCGATGGCGACATCTGGGCGACTGCGGTCTCGTGGTGGGTGCCACCTATCCCGAGGAACTCGGGCACGTCCGAGCCATCGTCGGGGACCTCCCGCTGCTCGTCCCCGGCGTCGGCGCCCAGGGAGCTGACGTGGCCGCCACCGTCGCCGCTGGCGCAGACGCCGAGGGCTACGGGATGGTCATCAACTCGTCACGCGCCATCCTGTACGCATCGGCGGGCGACGACTTCGCCGAGGCAGCCCGGTCCGTTGCGCTCGCCACTCGCGACGAGATCCGGGCAGCGGTACGGGCCCGGTGACGCCCGGCCGGGGCTGCCCGCTCAGCCGTTGAGCCTGGCCACGCTCGTGATGCCGGGTGCCTGTCGCAGGCCGGCCAGGACGTCGTCGGGCACGGCCATCGTCGGAGCGATCAACATCACGGCGGTCCCCGGTACGCCAGCGCGCCCCACGTCCATGTCGGCGATGTTGATGCCGGCATCACCGAGCAGCGTGCCGACGACACCGATCACTCCCGGCCGGTCGTCGTTGTTCACCATCAGCATGTGCTCGGCCGGTGGAACGTCGAAGGAGTGATCGTCGATGGCAACGATCCGCTGCTCGCCACGCCGGCCCACGATGGCCCCCGAGATCGAATGCCCCCCACCGCTGACGGTGACGAGATTGACGAAATCAGCCGCAGTCGCGCAGTTGGAGGAGCGCACCTCGATGCCGTGATCGAGAGCCAACTGCGGGGCGTTCACGTAGGTGACCTGTTCGTCACTGATGAACCCGAAGAAACCCTTGAGGGCCGCCAGATCCACGATTCGTGTGTCGTAGCGCGAGATGTCGCCATCGCAGGAGATCTCGATCTGGTCGGGCGCCTCGCCGCACAGCGATGCGAGGAGACGACCGAGCCGCTCGGCGAGAGGCAGGTAGGGACGAAGGGTCTCGTTCGCCTCGGCGGCGTTGACGTTGACGGCGAACGGGACGAAGTCGCCCGCGAGGGCGAGTTGGACCATGTCGGCGATGGTGTCACCGGCTTTGTCCTGGGCCTCGCGGGTCGACGCCCCGAGATGTGGTGTCACCACGACGCTGTCGAGTTCGAACAACGGCGACGATGTGATCGGCTCGGAGACGAAGACATCGAGCGCTGCACCGGCCACGATCCCCTCGCGAATGCACTCGGCCAGGTCTGCTTCGTCGACGATGCCACCACGAGCGACGTTGACGATGCGCAGCGATGGCTTCGCCTTCACCAGGAGGTCGCGATTGATGAGACCCGTGGTCTCCTTGGTCTTCGGTAGGTGAATCGTGAGGAAGTCGGATTCGACGACCAACTGGTCGAGCGACATCAGTTCGACCCCCATCTGACGGCCACGTTCGGCCGAGACGAACGGGTCGAATGCGACGAGGCGCATGCCGAATGCCTTGGCGCGGTCGGCGACCAGCTTGCCGATACGGCCGAGACCGACGATGCCGAGCGTCTTGTCGACGAGTTCGACACCCTCCCACCGGCTGCGCTCCCAACGGCCGGCGGTGAGGGCCGCATGTGCCTGCGGCACGTTGCGGGCCTGGGCGAGGAGGAGCGCCATCGTGTGCTCGGCGGCCGAGACGATGTTGCTCTGCGGGGCGTTGACCACCATCACCCCTCGGCGGGTGGCAGCCTCGACATCGACGTTGTCGAGGCCGATGCCGGCGCGTCCGACGACGACCAGGTCGGCACCTGCTTCGAGCACCTCGGCAGTCACCTGCGTCGCCGAGCGGATGATGAGCGCATGGGCTCCGACGACCACATCGAGCAACTTGTCGAGGTCGAGTTGAACGTCGACCTCGTGGCCGGCGGAACGGAGACGGTCGAGGCCGCCCTCGGCGATCTCTTCAGTGACGAGGATGCGTGCCATCGGACGTCATCGTTACCGCCTCGCCGAGGCGTTGCGAACCGCCATGAACAATTCGTTCACCGATGCAGATGTGCCATCAGTCGCCGGTGGGTGCGCTGCCACCTACGCTCGGAACCGTGGGAGTCAGAGGGAACGTCCATCGGACGACCGAGATCGAGCGATGGTTCATCCGTCGTGGCGTGCCGCACTTCATCCATGACTACGCCCCGACCACGGACATCTGGAATCGCAGCCTTCCCGTGCTGCTCGTCGCCTACTTCGCCGGGGGCCTCCACGCCCTCGATCTCCGCGACTGGACCGTGCGCGAGAACCTGGTCGGAGGGGCGATCGTGGTCGCCGTGCTCGTCGTCGGCGCCATGGTCATCAACCGGCTCCGCCGGCGGACGCTGTTGGCCCTCCCCACCGTGGTCGGTACCCCGGAACTCATGCTCTTCGTGATCGGCCCGACCCTTCCGTCACTGATCTTCGAGCAGTGGGGGGACGCCGTGCAGGCCGTCGTGGAGGGCATCGCCATCCTCGTCGTGGTCTACCTGGGCACCAGCTACGCCGTCGTGTCATTGACGGCCTGGGCGATCCGGCGCAGCGCCGCGCAGCTCAGCACACTCACCAGCCTGGTCGCCCGGGCGCTCCCACTCCTGTTGCTGTTCACCACGTTCCTGTTCATCAACGCCGAGGTCTGGCAGGTCGCCGGGACCCTCGACGGGCTGCCCTACACCGCCACGCTGAGCATCTTCTTCGCACTCGGAGCGCTCTTCGTGCTGTCGAGGATCCCCGGCATCATGAAGGGGCTGTCCAGCTTCGACGCGTGGACGGAGGTGACAGAACTCGTCCGCGGCACCCCGGCCGAGCACTTCGACCTGCCGCGATCCGACATCGTGGCGACCTTTCCACTCAGTCGGCGCGAGCGGGTCAACGCTGCGCTGGTCGCCGTGTTCAGCCAGGCGCTGCAGATCACCCTCGTGGCGATCCTGTTGACGATGTTCTTCGCGCTCTTCGGATTCCTCGCCATCCCCGAGGCGACCACGAGGGCGTGGACCGGCCTCGACGACGTACGGGTACTCGCCTCGATCGAGGTGAGCGGCCGGATCCTCGTCGTCTCCGAGCCGCTCCTCAGGGTCGCCGGGTTCCTCGGAGCGTTCACCGGCATGTACTTCACCGTCGTGTTGTCGACCGATGCGACGTATCGCGAGGAGTTCGCCGACGACGTGGGGCCACGGATCCGCCAGGCCCTCGCAGTACGACTCGCCTATCTGTGGCACCGGCTGCACGTGTCTACGCCGTGAGGCAGTAACTTTCCCCCGTCGTTCACCTTCGTCAGCCCACCGGAGGCCACCATGACCCACCCGGTCCTCTCGCCCCAGTGGAAGGAAGCAGCACGCGCCAACCGCGCCAAGTACGCCGACCAGGCAGCCCAGGTGACCACGACCATCCGCATGAACCAGGTCATCACCGACGTTCCTGACGGGGTGCACACCGAGTCGACGCTTCGCACCTACCTCGACACGTCCTCCGGTGCGATCGAGATGGAGTTGGGCGAACTCGAGACCGCCGACCTCACCATCACCACCGACTACGAGACGGCACGCAAACTGTTCGTCGAGCAGGATCAGGCTGCCGGCATGCAGGCGTTCATGTCGGGCAAGATCAAGGTCCAGGGCGACATGATGAAGATGATGGCCATGCAGACCGCAATGCCCCAGGACGACATCGCCAAGACGATCGCCCAAGAGATCAAGGACATCACCGTCTAATCGGCATGGGCGCCCCGCTCACCCCGGGGCGTCGACCGCACGAAGCAGGCCGACACGAGGCCGAACCCGGCGACGACGGTCGCCACCCAGAACGCGCTGTGGAACGGGCCGAAGTCCACGGAGCTCCCACCGGCGCTGATCGTGGTGAGGACGACCGAACCCGTCACCGCTCCGAGCTGGCTCATCAGCTGCTGCATGGCGCCGGCGATCCCGAGGTCGGTTTCGGCCACGGCGTTCGCCGTCAGCGAGGTGAGTGCCGGCGACGCGATCCCGAGACCGATGCCCGACAGCGCCAGCGCCAGCGCGACGAACCACAGGGCCGTACCTTGGCCGACCAGGGTCCAGCAGAACATCGACCCCACCACCATCGCGCCACCGGCGACCCCGGCGGAACGCTCCCCCACCCTGATGGTGACAAGTCCGGCCACCGGCGCCGCGAGCGAGAACGACAGCGGACGCGCGATGACGAGCAGACCGGTCGTCGCTGCCGTCAGTCCCAGGCCGGTCTGCAGGACCTGGGGGGCGAGGATGAACCCACCCATGTACGCGAAATTGCTGAGCGACTGGGTCAGCATCGGGAGCGCGACATTGCGGGTGCGGAACCAACCGAGCACCAAGAGCGGGTCCGTCACCCGTCGCTCGACGGCGACGAAGGCGACCAGGCTGAGCACCCCGACACCGAGACAGAGCGTGATCGCGGGCGAGCCCCATCCCCAGCGCGACCCTTGACTGATCCCCGTGAGGATCAGCGCGGCGCCAGCACCGAGTGTGAGTGAACCCACCACGTCGAATCGGACGCCGACGAGGCGGTCGGTGCGCGGCAGGAGCCACAGCGCCAGCACCGCACCAGTCAGACAGAGCGGGCCTTGCACGAGGAAGATCACCCGCCAGCCGACAGCCTCGACCAGCGGGCCACCCGCGACGACCCCGATCACCGGCGCTCCGGCGGTGACGAAACTCCAGTAGCCCAAAGGCTTCACGCGCTCTGCGGGAGCGAACAGTCGATTGATGTAGGCCATCGCCGACGGACCGCACGCCGACCCGGCCGTCGCCGAGAGGATCCGGAACGTGATCATCGACGCAGGCCCCCACGCTGCCGCGGTCAACAGGGCGAACAACCCGGCACCGGCAAGACCGAGCACGAAGATCCGCTTGTGACCCCACAGGTCACCGGCCTTGCCGAAGGCGGGTCCGACCACACCGAAGGCGAGCATCGGACCGGTGATCACCCAGTTGAGCGTCGCCACCGACGAATCGAGTTCGACGGCGATCTGCTGCAGCGACACCACCAACAGGGTGATCGAGAAGCTGACCGTGAACAGCCCGGACAGCACCACCCACAGCACCGCCCAGCCCCGATCGAGACCGATCCGATCAGCGAGACGACGGCGCAGCAGGATCGGCCACGGTACGACACCGACCTCATCGACCCCGGCGGGGTCGAACGTCGGCGTACCGTCACTGCGCGGTTGCACGTTCCCGTCCGCGCGCGGAGACGGCGCTGCGCTGCCCGATGACCCGCCCGAGGGGTGGCGGCCGGAGGGCGTCATGCGGTCAGAGCGGACGGCGGAGCGGCTCGAGCGCTGCGGTCAACTCGTCGACGGTCCATTTCGAGTCGCGGTCGACGGACTGGCCACGCGCCCAACTCTCGATGATCGTGACATTCCCACCCTGCACGAGGAAGGTCTCACCGGTGAAGACGCACTCCTCGCTCGCCAGGTATGCGACGAGCGGCGAGATGTTGGCCGGGTCCCATGCATCGAAGACACCCTGCTTCGGTGTCATGAGATCCTCGAGACCCGGTGTGGCCAGCGTGAGCCGCGTACGCGCGCCAGGGGCGATCGTGTTGCTCTTCACGTTGTAGCGGGCCAGTTCCTTGGCGACGATCTGGCCGAACGTGGCGATCCCGGTCTTCGCTGCCCCGTAGTTGCTCTGGCCAGGGTTGGCGAACAGGCCGGACGTCGACGACGTGTGGACGACGTTGCGGGGCTTGACGACGCCCGCCTTGTGCTGCTCGCGCCAGTAGGCGCCAGCCCACCGGGTCGGCGCGAAGTGTCCCTTCAGATGGACGGCGATGACCGCATCCCACTCGTCCTCGGTCATGTTGACCAGGACACGATCGCGCAGGATCCCGGCATTGTTGACGAGGATGTCGAGATCACCGAACGTACTGACCGCAGCGTTGACGAGCCGCTGCGCTCCCTCCCAGTCGGCGACGTTGTCGCCGTTGACGATCGCCTCGCCGCCGAGATCTCGGATCTCCTCCACCACCTGCTGAGCGGGCGACATGTCGGCGCCGGATCCATCGTTGGTTGCGCCGAGGTCGTTGACGACGACCTTGGCTCCCTCCGCGGCGAACAGCAGCGCGTGCTCGCGTCCGATACCCCGACCTGCCCCGGTGATGATCGCGACCCGACCGTCCAGTGCACCCATGTCCCACCCCTGTTCGTCGAACGCACCCCTACCGGGTGCAGTGATGCGAACGCTAACCGGCAACAACGCCGAAGGTGAGGTCGATCGCAGTGCCTCGGGGGAACGACTCACCGGCGGCGATGGATCGGCCGCCGATGCTCGACAGGACGTTGACCCCCGCCGGATCGCCCGAGACCACACCGACGACAAGACCCACCGACGTGAGCGCCTCGGCCGCCTGGGGAGGCGTCAGACCGGCGAGTGGAGGAATGACCACCAGGTCGGGCCCCTTCGACAGCGCGACCGCAACGGTCGCGCCCCGCTCGAGTTGGCCGCCGGCGGGAGGATCGTGGCGGGCGACTGCACCGACGGGGACATCGGTGCTGAACTCGTCGGGTACCTGGGCGAGGACGAGACCGACCTCGACGAGGCGCGCCGCCGCATCGGCCAGGGGCAGCCCGACGAGGTCGGGGACGGTCCTCGGCGCCGGTCCAGCGGAGACTGCAGCGGACACGACGGTCCCGGGCAGCACCGTGTCACCGGCCACGAGAGCCGGCTGGTCGCTGACGGACCAGCGAAGGATCACCCCCACCGGGACCGACTCGTCGTAGGGCTGTTCGGTCACCTGGAACACCAGTGCTCGTGCAGTCAGTTCGGCGGTGGCCTGCTCGACGGTGAGGCCCGTGATGTCGGGCAGCGCACGCGGCGCCGGTCCGCTGCTGACCACGATCGTGAATGCACCGCCCCGCTCGACACTCGCGCCCGGACCTGGTTCGCTCCGGATCACGGCGCCGTCGGCGACGGTGTCGCTCGGCTCTTCGACGACGGCGACCACCCAACCGAACTCACTGACCATGTTGAGCGCTTCGCCTTCGTCGAGACCGGCCAGGAGCGGCACATCATCGGCGTTGGTCCGGCCGCCGAGCCACCACGCGAGTCCGCCGCCGACGGCGACGGCGGCCAGCAGCACCGCCAGCACCACTGCCAGACGCCGCCGCACTCGCGGCTCGCCGGGAATCGGCGACTCGTCGCCGACCCGCGACGGTGATGGTGCCGCTACCGCTCCTGCCTCTGCCGCTGCCGGTGCCGGTGCCGGTGCCGGTGAAGCCTCCACGGGTGCTGCCGGCACCGGACCGGCGGCGAACGACACCGGCTGCTGCGCCGGCTGCTGCTCAGGCAGCGCTGACTGCACCGCGGCGGACCTCGGCGTCGCAACGTCGTCGACGGTCAGAGTGTCGAGGGCCGTGTCGGCGGCCGGGTCGACCGGCTGGTCGACCGGCTGGTCGACCGGCTGGTCGATTGCCTGGGCCAAACCCTGGGACGGAGCGGGCGCCTCGGCGAACAATCCACCGACGAGCAGCGCGATCGGCGCGGGACGTGGCAGTTTCTCGGCGACCTGCACCAGCGAACGACCGAAGTCGGCAGCCGAGCACCGGTCGTCGACCTCTGGACGCCCGGCACGCTCGAGCACCGCAGCCAGGGGTCCGAGGTCGGCCGAGACCGGCATGAGCTTGTCGATCCGATTCGCCAGCGTCGCCACCGTCGAGTCCCCGACGAACGGCAACGACCCGGTGACCGCCTCGAGCAGACACAGACACAGCGAGTACACGTCGCTCTTGGCGACGGCAGCTCCACCAGCTGCCTGTTCGGGTGCCGCATAGCGCGCCCGCTCGACATCCATCGTCGCCAGGTCTGCCCACGCATCCCCTGCCATGAGCGAACCGAGGCCGAGGTCGACCAGACGGAGCCGTCCATCGGCCCCGAACACCAGCGATGTCGGGCGGATGTCACCGTGGATCAGACCCGAACGATGGACCGCGTCGAGCGCCCGGCACGCATCGAGGCCAACCATGACCGCCTGCGACGGGCTGAGCTGCCGACCGCGATCACGCAGGTCGCGCACACTGCCCCCCACCAGGTTCTCGGTGGCGACGTAGTGGACACGACGACCGTCCCACTCGGAGCGACCGGCATCACGAATCTCCGCCAGATTGGGGTGACGGACCGTCATGGCACCATCCATGGCCGAGTGGAAACGCTCGTCGAAACCGGGGCGGGCCGACACGTCCGGGTGGATGATGCGCACCGCAACGGCACAGTCGTCGATCGTGTCGACGGCCTCGAACAGGGCGACATCGACTCCGGATCCGCGGCGGCCCAGCAGTCGATAGCGATCGGCGAACAGGCGCGGCGCGGCGGTCGGCGGTGTCTGCTCGTTGGTCGACGGAGGAGCACCGGCAGTCGTGCCGGCCTCGCCCCGTACTGGGACGTCGGGATCGCTCATCGGACAATCGACCCTAGCTGTCATGCGGTCGCGAACCGACGCGTGCTGGGCGAAGTGGGACCGACCGGGCCGGGGTGGGCCGGGGCGGGTCGGAGCGGGACGGACCGGAGTGGAATCGGCCCCGCTGACGGCGAGACTGGGAGCGTGCGTGGTTCGGACACCCGGAAGCGGATCGATGTGACCCTGTTGATCGCCAGTTTCGGCATCGCTGTCGGGATCGTGCTGGTGGTGCTCGGGCTGCTCTCGTCCGAGACCGGCCGCGAGCAACTCGGTCTTCCCGTCGCGATCGAGTCGGTCGACCCGATCACCGGAGCCACCCAGGTACCGCAGCAGACCCGCGTCTTCGTCGACCTCGTCGACGGTTACGAGGCGGTGCTGGTGATCGACGGCGTCGAGTTGCCGAACGTCTCGCTCGACGACGTCGCCAAGGTCCCTCCGGCCCTCGGCGGCGACCAGGAGACGGGCGGTGACCAGATCGACCTTCCTGACGGCACGCTGTACGAGCCGGGAAACAACACCTACACCTACGTCCCCGCCGAGGATGCGCTGGTCGAACCGTTCGCCACGGGCCAGCACACGGCAACCGTGCTCTACTGGAAGATCGACGACGGACGCGAGAAGGCCCAGAGCTTCAGCTGGAACTTCTACGTCGTCTGAGTCGGCGCGGGCAGTTCGCCCGTCTCGAGGAGACGTTCGAACCCGGCCAGGTCGAGGATCGGGACACCCAGATCGGTGGCCTTCGTGAGCTTGCTGGCACCAGGCTCGGCCCCGACCACCACGGCGAACGTCTTGGCGCTCACACTCCCTGGGCTCTTTCCGCCGCGGCTCTTGATCGCCTGCTCGGCCTCCTCACGCGAGTACCCGTCGAGCGTGCCGGTGACCACCACCGCCTTGCCGGCCAGCACCTGCGGCAGACGACTGACCTCGACCCGCCCGAAGTCGACGCCTGCCGCGCGGAGCTTCTCGATCATCGCACGATTGCCCGGATGCTCGAACCAGCGAGCGATCGATGCAGCGATCGTCGGGCCGACACCCTCCGTGGTCGCAAGGTCGGCCTCGGATGCCTGCATGACGGCATCGAGCGTGCCGAACGCTCGGCTGATGCTCTCGGACGCCGAGGGGCCGAGACCCTTGACCCCGAGCGCGGTCAGCACCCGCGGCAACGGCCGGTCGCGTGACGAAGCGATCGAGGCCACCAACTTCTCGGCACTCATGCGGGCGAATCCATCGAGTTCGAGCAACTGCTCGACCGTGACGAAGTAGACATCGGCAGGGTCGCTCACCAGTCCTGCATCGCTGAGCTGGAACACCGTGCGCTCCCCCAGGCCCTCGATGTCCATCGCCCCTCGCGACGCGAAGTAGATGATCCGCTGATCGCGCTGGAACGGACACGACGCCTCGACGCAACGAGTGTCCGCCTCGCCGGGGAGCCGGACGAGTTCGGTGCGCAAGTCGCACGGGCAGTGCGCCGGAAAGACCCACGGCTCGACCCCCTCCGGGCGAAGCGTCAGCACCGGCCCCACCACCTCGGGAATGACGTCGCCGGCCTTGCGCACGATCACCGTGTCGCCGGGCCGGACATCCTTCGCGCGCACCTGGTCCTCGTTGTGCAGGGTGGCCATGCCGACCGTCGATCCCCCGACGAAGACGGGCTCGAGCACTGCGAACGGCGTGGCACGGCCGGTGCGTCCGATCGACACCTGAATGTCACGCAGGAGCGTGGTGCGCTCTTCCGGGGGGAACTTGAACGCGATCGCCCAACGCGGCGCTCGCGAGGTGAACCCGAGCACGTCACGTTGCGCCAGCGAGTCGACCTTCGCGACCGCGCCGTCGATGTCGTAGCCGAGATCGTGCCGGTGCTCTTGCCAGTACCGACAGAATGCGTAGACCTCGTCGAGCGAGGTGACCAACCTGATCTCGGGATTGACCGGAAAGCCGAGCGACCTGAGGAACTCGAGCGTGTCGTGATGCGACGAGAACTCCGGCCCGCCGGCGAGCTCACCGAGCTGATAGCTCCAGAAGCTCAGCTCGCGCGACGCCGTGATGCGTGGATCCTTCTGACGAAGGCTTCCGGCGGCAGCGTTTCGAGGGTTGGCGAAGCGCTGCTGCCCGGACGCCACCGTCCGTTCGTTGAGCGCCTCGAAGCTGTCGAGCGGCATGAAGATCTCGCCCCGCACCTCGAGCACCGTCGGCGCTCCGGCCGGCAGCCGCATCGGCAGCGATCCGATCGTCGCCACATTGGCCGTGACGTCCTCGCCGGTCCGCCCGTCACCGCGGGTGGCCGCCTGCACGTACCGGCCGTCCTCGTACCGGATGCTGATCGCCAACCCATCGATCTTCAGCTCGCAGACATAGTCGGCAGCGTCACCTCCGAGGCCACGTGCCACCCGATCGCCCCACGCCCGGAGTTCGTCGGTGTCCATCGCGTTGTCGAGCGAGGTCATCGGGACGCGGTGCGCCACCGGCGCGAACGTCGCACCCGACGAACCGAAACCGACCCGACGCGTCGGCGAATCGGGCACGACGAGATCGGGATGCTCGTCCTCGAGCGCCCGCAGCTCACGGACCAGAGCGTCGTAGTCGGCGTCGCTGATCTCGGGGTCGTCGAGTGCGTAGTAGCGCTCGTCGTGGTGGCGGATCTGGCGGACGAGTTCCTCGATCCGTCGCCCGGCGTCTGCCTCGGCCCCGTCGCGTCGAGCCCGAGCCACCTCAGGCTCCGAGGACGAACCGCGAGGCGGTGGCCTGATCGCGCACTCGGCTCCCGAGTTCGTCGTTCACCCGGAACACCCGCTCTGCCACGGCCGGCGTGTGCATGCCCAGGCCGCACTCGGGACTGACGAGGCTCTGACGCCGGAGCTTCACCTGGTCACACCCTCGCTCGACCAACTGGCACCAGAGGTCGCTCAGCTGTCGCCAGGGTCGCTCGACCGTCGTCGAGATCGGGCCGTCGGTGGAGACCGCACCCCAGGCGACCACACCGCCCATGTCGAGATACCGAGCGAGATGGCCCGCAGCATTGACGACCGACGCACGGACCGGCACGCTGAGGATCTGCGGACCGGTGGCGATGAGGGTGGCCCAATCCGGCTCACCGCACACGTGGAGCCCCGACACCGCTCGGGTCTCGACTGCGGCGAGTGCGCCGGACACCAGGTCGGCCGCAGTATCGGGAGCGATCGGGAAGGCGTCGTCGGCGTCGTCGGACAGATCCGCCAGGTCGGGCTCGTCGACGAACACCACTTGGTCGACACCGGGCAGCGCAGCGTCGACCGCATCGAGCAGGTGGACCAGATGCGAACGAACGGCCCGGACCGCGACCTCGAAGGCGGTGTCGAGCGGCACTCCCCCGCGGATGAGCGCCATCCCGAGCGTGACGGGGCCGACCAGTTGCCACTTGACCGCGCAGACGCGCCCTGGCGCTGCAGCCAGGAAGGCTCGGAAGGTCCCGAAGGCGTCGTGCTGCAGGTCGGTGACGACCGGTGCCGACGGGTCGACGGCCGTGACGTCGAAGCCGACGGACCCGTACTGGCCCACCGTCACGCCCTCGATGCCGAGCAGACCCTGGACGGTCAGACCCTCGGCGGGCGAGCGTCGCGGGAGCGAGGGGATGGTGGGCACACCCGTCACGCGGAGCGCGAACTCGACACCGGCGGTGACGTCACGGTGCGGCAGACTGCCGATTCCGATCGTCGTGCCGTCGCACAGGATGCGACCAGCGTGACCTGTCGCCATGTTCCACCTCCCCCGTTGATCGTTGCACCGCGCCCACCGTCGGCACGAACCGAGCCTCGGAGACGGCAGAACAGGATCGGGTTCCTCCGGAACCCTGTCGATACCCTGTCGGGCCGTGAGCGCGTCCTCCAAATCACCGTTCGACCGTTCACGCCTCCAGTGGGTCGTCTGGGCGGCGCGAGGACTCTGGCTCGCCCTGGCGGTGATCGGGGGCAGCGCGATCGGTCAGGCCCTCGAGGATCACAGCCGTCCGGTTCAACTGACCGGCACGGCACTCGGCTGGACCGGATGGGCGGTCGTCGCCCTGTCGCTGGTGGTGCCCTCGACGCTCTCGCTCACCGTCGTTCGTTCAGTCGTCCCGGCAGCAGTCGTCGCGGCAGTCGCCGCGGCGCTCGGCGGGGCGCATGCACTCGACGCCGCCGTCTGCGTGTCCCTCGCCGTCGCCAGCGCGGTTGCCGTCGGGACCGGCGAGTTCGGCGAGTTCTTCGCGCAGGCTTCGGCGTACGGCGACGAGGACCGTCTGGTCCTGCGCCCACCCCTGGCCTTCCTCGTGCCCGCCGTGGTCTCCTGGGTCGCCCTGTGCGCGCTCGCGCTCGCCGGCCCACTCGTCCTGGCCGCCCGGAACTGGCTGGCCGGCGTACCGCTCACCGCCGCAGCGATCGGGCTGGCCTGGTTCTTCGGCAGGCGGTTCCACCGGTTGTCACGCCGGTGGCTGGTCCTGGTCCCGGCCGGGATCGTCATCCACGACCACCTCGTGCTGGCCGAGACAGCGATGTTCCAGCGAACGGCGATCGCTGCACTCGGCCTGGCCCTCGAGGGTACGGAGGCTGCGGATCTCACCGGCCCCGCTGCCGGTCACGCGATCGAGATCGCAGTGCACGACATGGCGACGATCGTGCTGGCGCCGACCCGGCAGAAGCCGAACGGGACAGCGCTGCACGTCCGCTCGTTCCTGGTCGCCCCGACCCGACCGGGCCGGGCTCTCAACGCCGCACGCGCACGCCGACTTCCCGTGGGCTGACGATCCCCCCACCGAGGACGATCGAGTCCGTCGGGTCGTACATGACGACGCTCTGACCTGGCGCCACCCGGCGTTGCGGTTCGGACCAGCGGATCACCCGGCCGGCCACCATGGCTGGTCGAGGCTCTCCGTGAGCGCTGCACTGCACGAGCACATCCCTGACCGGCTCGCCGGTCCAGTCGACGGCATCGACCTGCAGCTCGGTGTCGAACAGGTCGTCGTCGCTGCCGACCACGACGCGCTGCGCCGGCAGGTCGACCTCGACGACGTAGCGCTTCGGCCCACCCCCGGGAAGTCCGAGTCCGCGCCGTTGACCGATCGTCACCAGCTCGATCGCCTCGACCTCACCGATCGTCGAGCCGTCCTGGTCGACGACCTCACCACGGCGGAACGGGATCCGATCGCCAAGGAACTGTTCACGGCCACCCGTGTGCGTGATGAAACAGACGTCCTGACTGTCGGGCTTGCCGGCAGTGCGCAGCCCGGCCTCGGCGGCCCTGCGGCGAACCTCGTCCTTCGTGAGGTGTCCGACCGGGACCAGGGTCCGAGCAAGCCGATCGGCCGAGAGCATGTGCACCACGTAGCTCTGGTCCTTCGCCCGGTCGGCGCCACGCGCCACGTGTGCGCGCCCGTCGACGGTGACGACTCGAGCGTGGTGACCGGTCGCGACGGCATCGAACCCGAGGAGGTCGGCGCGATCGGCGAGCCGGTCGAACTTGAGGTGTCGATTGCACTCGATGCACGGGTTCGGCGTGACCCCTGCCACGTGCGCGTCGACGTAGGGCCGCACCACGTGCTGGTCGAAGTCGTCGGTGAAGTTGAACACCAGATGGTCGATGCCCAACTGCTGCGCGACGCGACGGGCGTCGTCGACATCGGCGATCGAGCAGCAACCCGTGTCGCTCGCTCCGCCCCACAGTCGCATGGTGACCCCGACGACCTCGTGGCCGGCTGCGAGCAGTTCGACGGCAGCCACCGACGAATCGACCCCGCCACTCATGGCGCACAGCACCCTCATCGCCGGTGCCCCCTGATACGGCGCACCATCATCCCCGGTGCCCCCTGATACGGCGCACCGATGCAGCGACGACCTCGACCGCACGATCGACATCGGCGACCGTCGTCGTCCGGCCGAGTGTGATCCGGAGCGCACCGCCGGACCACTCACGCGACACCCCCATCGCTGCAAGCACGTGGGACGGCTCCATCGCGCCCGCCGCACACGCCGATGCGGCACTCGCGCACACCCCGCCTTCGTCGAGCAAGAACAGCAGCGCCTCGTTCTCGATCCCGGCGATGCACAGGTGCGCCGATCCGGCCACCTTGCGATCGCGTGGCACGGTCTCGAGCACGTCGGGGAGCGAGGCGATCAGCGCATCGACCAGTCGGTCGCGGAGCGCGGCGAGGCGGACGACCTCTGCATCCCGTTCGGCGTCGGCGAGACGGAGCGCCTCGGCCATCGCAACGGCTCCTGCCACGTTCTGCGTGCCGCTGCGGCGCTCGCGTTCCTGGCCGCCACCGACCAGCAACGGTTGGAACGAGGTGCCTGATCGGGCGACGAGGACACCGATCCCCTTGGGCCCGCCGAACTTGTGGGCAGACAGCGACATGAGCTCGACCAGCGGGGTCACGGTGCGGAGGTCGACCCAGCAGGGCGCCTGAACCGCGTCGGTGTGCAGCACCGCGCCCGGGGCGTGCCGGCGAACGACCGAGGCGACCTCGACGAGATCGGTGAGCGTTCCGACCTCGTTGTTGACGGTCATCACCGACACGATCGACACCCGGTCGTCGAGCACCTCTGCCAAGTGGTCGAGCGACACGCTTCCGGTTCGGTCGACGCCCACGACACGGCCGTCGACCTGTTCGACGGCATGCAGGACCGCATGGTGCTCGGCGGCCGAGCAGACCGCCGTCCCACCCCGTCTCGCCACGACGCCCGCCACGGCGGTGTTGTCCGACTCGGTGCCGCCTCCGGTGAAGATCACCTCGCCGGGGTCACAACCGAGCACCGATGCGACCGTCTCGCGAGCGTCGTCGAGCGCTGCACGGGCCTGTCGGGCGAAGCGGTGCGACCCGTTCGGGTTCGCGTACACGCCGTCGAGGAACGGCAGCATCGCAGCCACCGCCTCCGGACGCATCGGAGTGGTCGCCG
The DNA here is from genome assembly GCA_039796935.1 of Actinomycetota bacterium. Lineage (GTDB taxonomy): Bacteria > Actinomycetota > Acidimicrobiia > Acidimicrobiales > Ilumatobacteraceae > VFMC01. The sequence goes on from JBDKIV010000311.1 coordinate 21,021, forward strand.
CGTGATCGAGGTACGTCAACTCGCCCGACATGGTGTGGAACGCTAACGGCGGCGATGATGGGGTCATGCGCGGTTTCGGATCCTCGTCGTACGGCGATGCGTTCGCGGACGTCTACGACGACTGGTACCACGACATCAGCGACGTGTCGGCGACCGTGGCCCTCTTGGCCGATCTCGCCGGCGCGGGCGGTGACGTGCTCGAACTCGGGGTCGGCACCGGTCGGCTGGCCTGTCCGCTCGCCGATCTCGTCGGCTCGGTCACGGGGATCGACTCCAGCGAACGGATGCTCGCCCGACTCGTCTCGAACGACCCGAACGGCCGTGTCGCACCGGTCGTCGGCGACATGGTCGAGGATCTGCC
>JBDKIV010000312.1:0-9350 GCA_039796935.1 Actinomycetota bacterium
GATCGACCGCTGGCAAGAGCACCAGTCGAACGAGTTCGGCACCGATGCCAACAACATCAATGTCGCCACCGGGCGGCCATACCGAGACGAGGTCGGCCCACTGTTCGACGAGTTCCTCTCGAACCACATCCCAGCGCAGAACCAGGCGTTCTACACCTACCTCGGGAACGCCGCGTACAGGGCGTCACTCGACGCCCCCGCAGCAGCCATCACCGACACATCGGTGATCGAACGCTGGACGAGTGGTCGCTCACCCATCAGCGGAGAGGTGAGCACCGCCGACGGTTCGGTCGCCTACCGCACCGTCCCCGTCATCGACTCGTCCGCCGACCATGTCGGCACCTTCGTGGTCGCCACCTACCCCGACGACGAGCGCAGCGACATCTCGACGGTGGTCGGCGTGCTCGCCCTCGTCGGAGCGCTGCTGGTGACGGTGTCGATCGTGTTGGCGCTGTCGCTCGCCCGACGGATCCTGCAGCCGGTTCGACGGCTGACCGACACGGCGATGCGGATCGAGGACTCCGACCTGAGCGCTCGGATCCCACTCACCGGCGACGACGAGTTGACCGAACTCGGCCGCACCTTCAACAGCATGCTCGACCGCCTCGAGGATTCGTTCCGCAGCCAGCGCGCCTTCCTCGACGACGTCGCACACGAACTGCGTACACCGATCACGATCGTTCGCGGGCACCTCGAGCTGCTCGATGCAGATCCGGTCGAGCACGAGCAGACGATCGCTCTGGTGACCGACGAACTCGACCGGATGTCGCGTTCGGTCGACGAACTGCTCGTGCTGGCGAAGTCGGGACGACCCGACTTTCTCCATCCGACGCTCGTCGACGTGCACGACCTCCTCGACGGCGTCCTGACACGCGCACGGGCGCTCGGGCCGCGGGCCTGGAGCATCGGTGCCAGCCCACGACCGGCCGAGGTACTCATCGTCGCCGACCCCGACCGCCTCACCCAGGCGCTGCTCGCCTTGGCGACGAATGCCGTCGATCACTCACCGCCAGGCTCCCCCATCGTGTTCGCCGCGTCGGCAGGTGCCGATCAGATCGTTCTCTCGGTGTCGGACCGCGGTTCGGGGATCGACCCGTCGATCCGCGATCACCTCTTCACTCGGTTCACGAGAGCAGCGACGAGCGAGGCTGGTCGCCCCGAGGGCCTGGGGCTGGGCCTTGCCATCGTCTCGTCGATCGCAGCTGCACACGGAGGCTCGGTCGACGTACGCAGTACAGTCGGCAAGGGGTCGACGTTTCGGGTGTTCGTCCCGCGTAAAGATCCGATGGAGGACGTCGCCACATGACCAGGATCCTGATCGCCGAGGACGAACCACGAATCGTGTCGTTCCTCACCAAGGGCCTCAGCGGCGCCGGGTACCGAACCTTCTCGGTCGACGACGGCCAGGACGCACTGGCACTTGCCCGCGACGTGAGCTTCGACCTGCTCGTGCTCGACCTCGGACTGCCGGGCATCGATGGCCACGAGGTACTTCGTGCCATGCGCGCCCGTGGCGAACGGATGCCCGTCATCATCCTCACCGCACGCGACAGCATCCGCGACACCGTCGCCGGTCTCGACGAGGGGGCGAACGACTACCTGAGGAAGCCCGTGCGGTTCGAAGAGCTCCTGGCGCGTGTGCGCGCCCGACTCCGCGACAACACCGCGACACCCACGCAGCTCACCGCCGGGCGCGTGTCGCTCGACACCGGGCGCCGTCGCGCCGTGGTCGACGGGCGATCGGTCGACCTGACGACGCGCGAATACGACCTGCTCGAGTCGCTCGTGCGTCACGCCGGTGAGGTGATGAGCCGGGAGCAACTCCTCGAACGGGTGTGGGGAACCGAGGTCGACCCGGCATCGAACGTCGTCGACGTGTACGTGCGGTACCTGCGCAAGAAGCTCGGCGACCACGTGATCGAGACCGTGCGCGGCGCCGGGTACCGAGTGTCGGCGCCCTGATCGCCCGAGTTCGTCGGCGCGAGCGCGTGCGGACGAACACGCTCGGGCCCGACGGTAGGTGTGCTACGGTCCCGCCGCTGGTCGGGTGTCGGCCGGATACACCGGGGGGATCCAATCGTGGCTGCTACCACTCATCGCCGCCTTCGCCGTCTCGCTGTCGGCAGCGTGCTGGCACTCGGCTCACTGGCCGTTGCACCGGGCAGCGCCGCTGCGGCCATCACCTGTACACGGCCGCCCACCGAGACCGGGCCCAACGGTTCGATCCTCATCACCAACCCGGTGAGCAACATCGGCTGTGTCACGACCTCGCACGGACCCGGCCTCGCGACTCGATACGTCGAAGCGGTCGCCGACACCGCCACCGGCTGGACCTATACGGTTCGCAGCGTGGGCGGAGGCACCTCGAATCGGGTGGTCGTCGAGTTCCGCAAGCCGGCCGACCGTCGCACACGCGCCATCACCTACAGCATCGCCCCGGGCCGCGTCGTCATCAAGTGACGCGCTGAGTTCCGGCCGTCGCCCGCGCAGCAGCGCCGACGGGACCCTCCGGAACCGCACTGGGTACGGTGGGCCCCATGGCCCCCACCAACCGGCTCGCCGGCGAAACCAGCCCCTACCTGCGCCAGCACCGCGACAACCCGGTCGACTGGTACCCGTGGGGACCGGAGGCGTTCGCCGACGCGAAGGCCCGCAACGTCCCGATCCTGTTGAGCGTCGGCTACTCGGCCTGCCACTGGTGCCACGTCATGGCGCACGAGTGCTTCGAGGACCCCGAGACAGCGGAAACGATGAACCGGCTGTTCGTCAACGTCAAGGTCGACCGCGAAGAACGACCCGACGTCGACGCCGTGTACATGGACGCCGTGCAGGCGATGACCGGACGTGGCGGATGGCCCATGACGGTGTTCATCACTCCGAACGCTGAACCGTTCTACGGCGGCACGTACTTCGCTCGCCCCCAGTTCCAGCAGTTGATGGCAGCGATCGACGACGTGTGGAGGAACCGTCCCGAGGACGTGCACCAGAACGTCACGGCACTCGTCGAGGCGATCGACCGGAGTGCCACCGTGACGCCGGCGGCCCTCGTGCCGGGGACCGATCTCGTCCAATTGGGTCTCGACCACCTCGCATCCTCGTTCGATCACACGTGGGGCGGTTTCGGCGCACCACCGAAGTTCCCCTCGTCGATGAGCGTCGACCTCGTGCTGCGCGCCTTCGTCCGGACGGGCCATGACGACGCCCGGCAGGTCGTCGAGACCACGCTCGGCGCCATGGCATCCGGCGGCATGTACGACCACCTCGGCGGCGGATTCGCCCGCTACTCGACCGACGAGCGGTGGCTCGTACCGCACTTCGAGAAGATGCTGTACGACCAGGCGCTGCTGGTTCGTGTCTACACCCACGCAGCGCAGGTCTGGCAGGACCCAGCGTGGGAACAGGTCGTCCACGAGACCGTCGAGTACGTGCTCCGCGATCTTCGCCACCGTGATGGCGGGTTCTTCTCGGCCGAGGACGCCGACACGCCGGACGAGCACGGTCACGGGCACGAAGGGCTGTTCTCCACCTGGACCGTCGACGAGGTCCGATCGGTGCTCGGCGAGGACGCAGACCCGCTCCTCGACTGGTACGGGTTCACCGAGCCCGACACCGTCGGCGGCAACTTCGAGGGCCGCATCATCCCGACACGGATCCATCACCGGGGTGCCCTGATCCGACCGACACACGTCGAGACAGCACGTCGACGGCTGTTCGAACATCGCGAGCAACGAACTCGACCCGGCCTCGACGACAAGGTGCTCACCGAGTGGAACGCCCTGATGCTGTCGTCCTTGGCCGAGGCGGCCGCCGCATTCGAGCGCAGCGACTGGCTCGACGCCGCCATCGCCAACGGGGAGTTCCTCGTGCGTGAACTCCGGCGCCCCGATGGCCGGTGGTACCGGTCGTGGCAGGCGGATGGAACCCCGCGCGCGCGGCACGCTGCCCTCGCGGGCGATCACGCTGCGCTCGTCGACGCATTCACCAGGTTGGCCGAAGCCTCGGGTCGGGCACGGTGGATTCGCGAAGCCGTCGACACGGCGAACACCTTGCTCGACCACTTCTGGGACACCGAGCGTGGCGGCGTGTTCACCAGCGCTGACGACGGCGAGCAGCTCGTCGTCCGACAGAAGGACCTGACCGACACGGCGACTCCGTCTGCCAACTCACTGGCGGCGACTGCCCTGTACCGGTTGGCGGCACTCACCGGCGAGCAGCGTTTCTCGAACCACGCCGACCAGATCCTGCGGCTGCTGGCGACCGTGATCCCGCAGTCGCCCACAGCCTTCTCGAACGCCCTGGCGGCGATCGACCTCCGTCAGCGCGGCATCACCGAGGTGGTCGTGGTCGGCGATCGTCCAGACCTCCGTGCGGTGCTTCGCGAGACGTGGCGACCGGATGTCGTGACCGCATGGGGAGAGCCGTACGACTCGCCGCTGTGGGCACAGCGCACGCAACCCGCCGCGTATGTCTGCCGTGACGCAACCTGCCAGTTGCCGGCGACCGACTCGGCGCTGCTGCGCCGACAGCTCGCGGGGCAGGCCTGAGCCATCCACCGCATCGGCTCACCAGCCGCCGAGGTGGATGATCGTCGAGGGCGCTCGGCGAGGTCGTGATGCGCTGACGCCCCGCTCCGCGTCCGAGCTCGGCCAGCCGAGGGCGACAGCACCCAGCAGCTGCAGATGGTCGGGGACACCCAACTCGAGGCGGACCTCGCGCTCGCCGTTGAACACGGCGAACAGCAAGGCGCCGAGACCGGCGTCGTCGGCACCCAGCAACAACGTCATCAGAGCCATCGACGCATCGATGGTCCAGTACGGCGTCGGCCACGCCTCGATGCCCTCGCCCAGACCCGTACGAGTCTTGTCGGGCTCGGCGTACCGCTCGACGTAGGCGACAGGATCGGCGAACGGCAACGCGATCACCGGGGCGTCGAACAGCCCCGGCCACCGGAAGCCCGCTCGGCGTTCGACCGGGAAGGCGTGTCGCCAGAAACGGTCCGTCTCGTCACCCCTCAGCACGAGCAGATGCCAGCCCTGCGTCTTTCCGGCGCTCGGTGCACGACTCGCCAGGTCGACGAGTGCTTCGATCAACGAGTCGTCGACCGGATCCGGCCGGAACGACCGACACATGCGCCGCCGGCGGACGATCTCGCCGAACCCGGGCACGTGATCGTTCATCGACAGCCGCCGTCGCCCTGTCAGGCGGGCGTGCGGGCCCCGAGCTTCACCAGATCTTCGGCCATCGTCCAGCCGTGAACGATCAACGAACCACCGCCGTCGACCACGACGGAGGCGAACATGGCGGCAACATCGGCGACGATCTTGTCGGGCTTGGACGACTCGTGATCGAGGAAGCCGCTCTGGCCGTTCGACCTGACCACGAAACTCTGCTCGTCGTAACTCGCATCGACGCCGAAACGTCGCGCCAATCTGCGACCCCACGCCCGCTCTTCACCGACCGCGCGGTGACCAGGTCGAGGAATGACCTCGTCGAGCGACCGGAGCGCCTCGAAGCCGTCGGGACGGACCAGGCGGGTACCGACGACGACGTCTTCGTCGGGGAACGCCATGAGCGCTCGGTGGTACGCCTCACCCATGAGGCCCTTGAGCACCTGATCTCGTTTGCCCGAGCGCTTCACGCTCATCAGACCGAGGAGTACGCACGGCGTCCCCCCGATCCGCTCGAGCGTCGAGAAGCTGAACCCGTTGAGCTTGCCCTCGATGCGAGCGGTGGTGCACAGCACCCACTCTTCCTTGGCCTTCGACAGCGTCCCGATGTCGAAACTGCCGCCCATCGACGCCATGTCATCGAGGTCGGCGTCGGTGAGCGCTGCGCAGTCCCTGGTTTCCACCTGGATTGCCATTGCCCAACTCTCCTGTCGAAACGGTCGCCCCGCACCGAGGCGGACGTGAGTGGTCCATTCTGCCACTTCGCGAGGCCAACTCCACAGCCGGTGCGACCGAACCCCCCGATGTGCGTCAGAGCATCACGGCGTCGTGGCCCAGCGCGACCCGCAGTTCGGGGACCACCCGGTCGAGATCGACGCAGAAATCGTCGGCGAGCCGGAGCACCTTTCCATGACCGATGTGGAGGAACACCGCCGACTGCCCGGGGTGGTCGCTCAGGATTCGGCGGAGTTGCTGGATCTTCAGTTCGCTCAACATCGCTGCCGGAACCCGAAGGTGCAGCGGGAGGGTGCCCGAAGTGTCGAGATGCTCGAGGATCGTCACGTCCTGGGCCATGAATCCCAACCGCGACTCGTCACGCCGATCGACACGGCCCTTGATCATGACGATGGAATCGTCGACGAGCTTGTGACCCTGTTCGATCAGCACTCGCGGGAACACGGTGACCTCGATCGAACTGTCGAGGTCCTCGAGCGTGAACACGGCCATCTGGTCACCCTTCTTGGTGAACTTCCGTGCCAGACCGGTGATGACCCCGCCGAGGATCACCATCGATCCGTCCTCGCGCTCGGCCACCTCGGCGATCGTGCAGTCGACCTTGCGCCGCAGAGCGGCCTCGGCTCCGAGCAGCGGATGATCGCTCACGTACAGACCGAGCATCTCTTTTTCGAACTTGAGCCGCTCGGTCTTGTCGAACTCGACCGACGGGATGTCGATGCGCTCGGAGAACCCGCCCACCTGGTCGCCACCGAGATCGCCGAACAGGCTCATCACTCCCTGATCGCGCTCTCGACGCCGAACGATGGTGGTGTCGATGATCTGTTCGAAGACCATCAACAGGCCCTTGCGCGGCAACCCGAACCCGTCGAACGCCCCGCCCTTGATGAGCGACTCGACGGTTCGCTTGTTGAGGACCGGCTCGGGGACCCGCTCGACGAAGTCGTAGAACGATTCGAACGGCCCGTTCGCATCACGCTCGACCAGCAACTGGGTGACGAGACCCTCGCCGACGTTGCGGATCGCGGACAGGCCGAACGTGATCGCCCCGGGACTTCCGAGCGGCAGGACCACACCGTCTGGCACATCCGCCGGCGCGAGCGCCGCGAAGTCGAGGATCGAACGGTTGATGTCGGGGGTGAGCACCTTGACCCCCATCGCCCGGGCGTCGGCCAGGTAGACCGCTGCCTTGTCGAGATTGCTCTTGACGCTCGTCAGCAAGCAGGCCAGGTACTCGACCGGATGGTGCACCTTGAGGTAGGCCGTCTGGTACGTGACCAGGCCGTAGCCGAACGTGTGGCTCTTGTTGAAGGCGTAGTCGGCGAACTTCTCGATGACATCGAACAGTTGACGGCCGAGATCGCGTCCGTACCCGGTTCGTTCGCAACCGACCTCGAATCCCTCACGCTCTTTGGCCATGAGCTCGCGGATCTTCTTGCCGCACGCCTTGCGGAGGTTGTCCGCCTCGGCGAGCGAGTAGCCGGCGAACTTCTGAGCGACACGCATGACGCTCTCCTGATAGATCATCAGGCCGTAGGTGTCACCGAGCACCTCGGCTGCGTCGGGATGGAAGTAGTCGACGGGCTGCCTGCCGTTCTTGCGGTCGGCATAGTCGTAGTGCATGTTGACGCTCATCGGCCCTGGCCGATAGAGCGCGAGCACGGCGGAGACGTCTTCGAACGAGGTCGGGGCCATCGAGCGCAGCAGCGCTCGCATCGGCGGAGACTCGAGCTGGAAGACCCCCATCGTGTCGCCGCGACCGAGCAGCGCGAAGACCGCTGGATCGTCGAGCGGGACCGAGTCGATGTCGAACTCGGGGTCGACGGTGGCGCGCACCATGTCGACCGTGTCGGTGATGACGTCGAGGTTGCGCAAGCCGAGGAAGTCCATCTTCAGCAGACCGAGCTCTTCGACACCGTGCATCTCGAACTGCGTCACCACCGGCGCCTGATCGGGCGACTGGCCCGCCTCGGGCTTGCGCTGCACGGGGAGGTACTCGGTGAGCGCCTCCTTGGTGATCACCACTGCAGCGGCATGGATGCCGTCGCTCCGCTTCAGGCCTTCGAGACCCTTCGCCACATCGACGACCCGCTTCACGTCGGGGTCGGTCTCGTACATCGCCCGAAGCTCGGACGCAGCCTTGTAGCCGTCGAGGTACTTCGGGTGCTCCTCGAAGCAGTACCTCAGGGGTGTGTCACGACCCATCACGAGCGGTGGCATCGCCTTGGCGACCTTGTCGCCGACACCGTACGGGTAGCCGAGCACGCGGGCCGCGTCGCGCACCGCGTTGCGAGCCTTGATCGTCCCGAAGGTGATGATCTGGGCGACGTGATCGCGTCCGTACCGCTCGGCCGCATAGCGGATCATCTCGTCGCGGTAGCGGGAGTCGAAGTCCATGTCGATGTCGGGCATCGAGATGCGACTCGGATTGAGGAAGCGCTCGAACAGCAGGTCGTACTTGATCGGGTCGAGATCGGTGATCCGCAGGCAGTAGGCGACTGCACACCCGGCGGCAGACCCGCGACCGGGACCCACACGGATTCCGGTGTCCTTGGCGTGCTTGATGAGATCCCACACGATCAGGAAGTAGCTGGCGAAGCCCATGTTCTTGATGGTCTGCAACTCGTATGCGAGCCGCTCGACGACCGAACTCGGCAGCGTGTCACCCCAGCGCTGGCGAGCGCCCTCCCAGGTGAGGTGATCGAGGTACTGGCCGTCGTCGGCGAAACCTTCGGGTATCGGGAAGTTCGGCAACTGCGGCTTGCCGAATTCGATCGTCACGTCAGCTCGCTCGGCGATCCAGAGCGTGTTGTCGCAGGCCTGCGGCACCTCTCGGAACAGGTGTCGCATCTCGGCGGCCGACTTGAGGTAGTGCTCGGTCCCTTCGAACTTGAAGCGCTTGGGATCGGAGAGCAGCGCGCTGGTCTGCACACAGAGCAGGGCGTCGTGCGCCTCGTGGTCGGCTCGGTGGGTGTAGTGGGAGTCGTTGGTGGCCAGGAGCGGGGCTCCGATGCGCTTGGCGATCTCGATCAGCTTGGGGTTGGTGTCGCGCTGTGCCGCCAGGCCGTGGTCCTGGATCTCGACGAACAGATGGTCCTTGCCGAAGATCTCCTGGAGACGCCCGGCCTTGTCGAGCGCCCCTCGCTCGTCACCCTGCAGCAACGACTGCAGCACGTGACCGCCGAGGCAACCGGTGGTCGCCATCAGACCGTGGTGGTACTTCTCGAGCAACTCCCAGTCGATCTTGGGCTTGTAGTAGTACCCCTCGAGGAACGCCAGGCTGGCGAGCTGGATGAGGTTGCGGTACCCCTGATCGGTCTCGGCCAACAGCGTCAGGTGGTAGTAGAGCTTCTTGCCGCCCTCGGTGTCGCCGCCCGAGTCGTCGAGGCGGCCGCGCCGGGCGGGGCGCTCGGTCCGGTGCTCGAACGCCATGTACGCCTCGGTACC
>JBDKIV010000313.1:0-4256 GCA_039796935.1 Actinomycetota bacterium
CAGATCGGCAACGCCGACCTCGGCCTCAAGGGTTCGATCAGCGGCAGCATCAGCATCGGGCTGGACATCAGTTCGCCACCGCTGACGGTGAGCGTTCCACTCAAGTTCAACCTGAGCGCCACCGGATACGTCGGACTCGCCGTCGTGTGGACCAAGGTCGGTAGCCTCGAGGTCTACGACAACGGATCGAAGTTCTGCATGAAGACCGTCGTCGCTGGCGAGACGATCAGGCTCTGTATCTGAGCGGGTCGTACCGGCTCTGGTCGCACCCATGCCCGAGAACCCCACCGACAACACACCGCACCCGCTCGACACCGGACGAGTCTCGGCCACCGACCGTGTCGCGGCGACCGACCGCGGCGCGATCCACGCGTTCCTGACGGCCTGCTCGGACCAGCTGGTCGAGTCGGCAACGACATGGCCCGCTCGCGAGGGTGCCGCACGGTTCGCTGCAGCACTCGAGCGATGTGTCCCGACGCCCTGCACCCCGTGCTGGCTCCCCGTGCTGGACACCATCGGCGCCATCGAGCCGAGCCATCTCGCACGGCACTTCGTCGGCATCGCACCGCTGCTGATCTGGGAGCCGACCTTCCGCACCGACGATCGTGGCACCACCATCGCCCTCGCACCGCTCGACCGTGTCGTCGGCCTGAGTGGACTGACCGTCGGAATCATGTACGTCGCGCCGCACCACCAGTACCCCGTGCACGCTCACCCTCCGAACGAGCTCTATCTCACGATCGCCGGCGAGGGTCAGTGGCGCTTCGGCGGGCACGACGAGCTTCGCCACGTCGCCCCGGGCACCACGCTGTACAACCACCCCGGAGACCTGCACAGCGCGGCGGCCGGCGCCACGCCATTGGTCGCGCTCTACGTGCTCTGGGAGTGACCGACCGTCGTGCCTGGCGGCGAATCGGGCAGCCGGATGCTCAGGTCGCCACGTCGGCGAGGATCCGCTCGAGCGCCGGTCTGTCGACGGCGCCCGGCATCACACGGGTCGAGCCGTCCGGCGCGATCACCACCACCGCGTGCTGCACGGTGATCCCGAAACGGTCGAAGACCTCGCCGTTGGCGTCGTCGATCTGCGGGAACGTCAGTCCATGCTCGGCGACGAACTGCGCGAAGTCGGCCGAGCGTCCACCGGTGGCCACACCGATGAACGTCGCACGGCCCGACCAGCGCTGGTGCGCCTCCTCGACCGAGGGGGCCTCTGCCTGGCACACCATTCAAGTAGGAGCCCAGAACCACAGCACGAGGGTCTCGCCGGATGCGGTCGCCGAGTCGAACCGGCCACCGGCCAACAGGGGTGCGTCGAACGCTGCTGCCCGAGCGGACGCACTGTCCGTGCCAGACCCGCAGGCGGCGAGCGAGCACACGGCCGTCACGGCCACGACGCACTGCCCCACTCGACGCCTCGCTCCCTGGTGGAATGTCACGAGGCCTCCGCACAGCCGAGGATGCGCATGATTGCGCCGTGCGCACCGACCGGGTCGAGTTCGGTGACCACCTCGATGGGCGACCGCTCGTCCGGCGTGCCACGCACCCTGCCGTCGCTCTCCACCGCTACCGCCATGGGTGTGACGGTGAACCACTCCGGCTCGACGAGTGCCAGGAGGGCCAGCGGGTCGTGGGCCCAACTCCGGTCGTTCGGCATGCCCTCGCGCAGACCGGAGAGCCACTGCCAGAACCGTCTGGCCTGCTCTGCCATCAGCATGCCGATCGGGTGCACGGCACCGATTCGCTCGACATCGACGTCATCGATGGCCACTCGCAGCGTCTGGTCGAGCGGCACGATCGTGATCGCGGCACCCGAGCCGAGCACGATCTCGGTCGCCACGGCGTCCGAGGCGAAATTGTGCTCGGGCCAACCTGCCTGGAACTCGCCGCCCATCACCACGAGCCGACGGATGTTGCGGGCGAAGGCAGGGTCGCGGAGAACGGCTTCGGCGACGTTGGTGAGCGGGCCGATGGCCAACACCTCGAGCGAGCCGGGGTCGGCCGATGCCAACTCGATGAGGACGTCCACCGCATCACCGGTCGCGTAGGTCGCCTCGGCCACCCCGGGTACGCCGACCCCTTCGTGGCCGGCCCACATCACGGCTTTGCCGCTGAGCGGCTGCTCGCAACCGCGGACCACGGCGACGGCGAGACCCATTGCGGCGAGCGCTACCGATGCGAGCCGTGCACGAACATCGGTGTCGCCGTACACCAGGGTGACCGCTTCGACGTCGAAGCCCGCGATGCCCGGCAGCATCGCCAACGTCCACAGGTCGTCGACATCGGTGCCGATGTCGGTGTCGATCACCAGGCGCCGACTCACGTATCGAGTCTCGCACGGCTGACCCGCCCGATCGGCAGCGGCAGCGGCGCTCGGGTTGCCGTTGCCGATCGGCACCGACGAGTCTGCGACGATGTGATCGAACCGTGCGCGAGGTCCCGTCGGCCGACGACCCGCCAGCCCGACCGAAGTGGAGGTCCCGCAATGCGCCGTCGACGTCGAGACGCTGCTCAGGTAGCGCGTTCGGTCGCCGCTGCGGCCATCATCGCTGCGACCGTCTCCTGCAGCACCACAGCAGCCGAGCCCGACCGGGTCGACCGCAATGCTGCTGCCATCGGCACCACGACGCCGACGACAGGGGTCACGTCCCCGACGCCGCAGACCATCGTGAGCCTTGGCGACTCGTACATCTCGGGCACGGCCGGGCGATGGGCGGGCAACTCGAACGGCTTCTCGAACGCGCCTCGCGACCTGGCCTCGTTCGCCCGTTCCGACACGGGCGACGATGCCTACGACAACCTCGGTCAGCCCACCATCGACTTCTGCTTCCGCTCGCGCTCGGCCGAGATCCATCTCGGCTCGCCATGGCAGAGCGTCAACCTGGCCTGCTCGGGGGCCGAGACCACGACGCTGCAACGTGACCGCATGGGGCTGTACAAGCCCGGGCTCGACGACGATGGCCAGCTCGCGCTGTTGCGCGCCACCGCCGCCGACGCGAGCGTGAGGCTCGTCGTGGTGTCGATCGGCGCGAACAATTTTCGTTTCGGTCCCATCATCGAGGCCTGTGCCAGCGCGTTCTTGACGAGTTCGTCGGCATTCCCATCGCTGTGCAGCGAGGACCGGACCGTTCGTGGTTACGTCGACGACGCTGCTGTCACCCGCGTGCGCGACGACATCGCTGCCGCTCTGGTTCGGGTCGTGTCGACCATGCGCGACATCGGCTACACCGACGCCACGTGGCACCTGGTGGTACAGAACTATCCGACCCCGCTGCCTCCGGCGGCGAGGCTGCGTCACAGCCAGTTCGGCTACGGGCGTCAGGTCGAGGGCGGCTGCCCCTTCTACGACGCCGATGTCGACTGGCTGCAGACGGTGATGGCCCGCTTCAACTCGACCGTCGCCGAGGCGGTGGCGGACGCCCGGGCAGCGACCGGCCGACCGATCGCCGAACTCGACCTGTCACGGCTGTTCGACGGGCGACGTCTGTGCGAACAGGGCACCAAGCATGTCGAGGAGACCCCCGACGAGAACACCCAGCGGCGCTACGCCGAACGCATCGCACAGATCCACATCAGCTCGAGCCTGCCGGGTTCGCCGTACGACATCACCGAGGGCGTCCATCCCAACCACTACGGCCAGTTGGCATTCCGGGCATGTCTTCGTCGGGCCTTCGGCGACGGGGCAGCAGTGTCGGGGAGTTGTACGGCGCCCTCCGACTGGGGGGCCGTCGATGCTCGTGGCGAGCCGCTGGTGGTGTTCACACCCACCTGACCTGCCGCCCCGGGCGCTTCGCCGACGCCGAACGGGCCACTACGCTCGCGAGCGCCATGGGGTACCGACACACGCGGGCGCAGATCCTCGACGGAGCGCTCGACGCCGTGTTCGCCGACGGCCTCAACCAACTCACGTTCGGGCGTCTCGCGAAGCGACTCGCGATCAGCGACCGGACCATCGTCTACTACTTCCCGACCAAGGACGACCTGGTCACCGCGGTCCTCCTCGAGGTGGGTGGCCACCTGCAGACGACGCTCGCCCCGGTGTTCGCCACCTCGGTCCCCGATCACATCGAGATGCTCCGCAGGGCCTGGCCGATCGTCGCCACTTCTCACGCCGATCCGGTCTTCGCGCTCTTCTTCGAAGCGAGCGGGCTTGCTGCAGCCGGTTGCGAGCCCTACCGATCCCTCGTGCCGAGGTTGGTGGAGGGCTGGATCGACTGGGCAGCCGAGTTCATCGTGGGGACCCCCTCTCACCGCCGGAC
>JBDKIV010000314.1:0-14909 GCA_039796935.1 Actinomycetota bacterium
GGCCGCACCGCCTGCGAGCACCTCGTTGCGGAACTTGACGTACGTCGACACTGACGCATGCTGCTCGTTGCCGCGCACATGACCGTTCGACGCCGACGGGGTCTCGTGCGGCGGTCGCGGCGGTGGCAGTTGCTGCGGGGACGGAGGTGGGAAGGTGCTCGTCATGTCATCCTCAGGGGTGGCGATCCGTGAACGCATCGATGATCTGGCTGGTGACCGTCCGGGAGCGGGCGTCCGCGGCGATGATGTCCTCGACCGTCGAGTCTGCGGACGTTTCGAATGCATCGAGCGCCGCCTCGCACACATCGGCGATCTGCGACCAGCGCAGGCGGCCGGCGAGGAACGCGTCGACGGCGACCTCGTTCGCGGCGCTCAACCAGGCCGGCGCAGTGCTGCCGATACGTCCTGCTGCGTAGGCGAGAGGAAGACAACGGAACGTGGCGGTGTCGGGGGGTTCGAAGTCGAGTCGGCGCAGCGACCCCCAGTCGATCCGCCCGAAGGGCGTGCCGATCCTGGCCGGGTAGGCCAGCGCGTAACCGATGGGTAACCGCATGTCGGGCATGCTCAACTGCGCCATCGTGCAACCGTCGGTGAACTCGACCATCGAGTGCACCACGCTCTGCGGGTGCACGACGACCTCGATCTGATCGAAGGGGGTGCCGAACAGTTCGTGCGCCTCGATCACCTCGAGTCCCTTGTTCATCAGCGTCGACGAATCGATCGTGATCTTCGGGCCCATCTTCCACGTGGGATGCGCGAGCGCCTCGTCGACACCGACCGAGGCGAGCGACGCTGCGTCGCGGCCCCGGAACGGACCGCCGCTGGCGGTGAGGACGACCCGCGCCACCTCTCGGTCCGGGCCGACGGACGACCGGAGACACTGATGAACGGCACAGTGCTCGCTGTCCACCGGCACCAACTCGGCCCCGGGCGTCGCCCGCAACGGCTGCACGACGGGGCCCGCGGCGATGAGGCTCTCTTTGTTGGCGAGCGCCAATCGCTTGCCGTTCCGCAGGGTCTGGACGGTGACGGCCAGACCGGCGAACCCGACCACCGCATTGACGACGACATCGGCGTCGTCGGCGAGCGCTGCCAGATCTGCGACCACCTCGGCGAACGGGAGGGCCGCGGCGACGGCCGCACGCTTGGAGGGATCGGCGACCGCGACGACCTTGGGACGGAACTCGAGCGCCTGTTCGATGAGCACCTCGATGGACGAGCCGACACCCAACCCGACGACCTCGTACGAATCTGCCTCGGCACGAACGACATCGAGCGTCTGTCGGCCGATACTGCCACTCGACCCGGCGATGGCCACCCTGACGGACGACATGGTCACCATTCTGCCAGCCGAACGCCGGCGTGCCATGTCGGAGACGGCGATGGAGATGGAGACGACGGAGACGGAGACGGAGCGATCAGCTGACCCAGGGCTCGAGCACCAGCGTCAGGTAGTACACCGCAGGAAGGACGAACAAGAACCCGTCGAAGCGATCGAGTACGCCGCCATGGCCCTTGATGATGCTGCCGAAGTCCTTGATGTCGAGATTTCGCTTGAACATGCTCTCGGTGAGATCGCCGAGCGGCGTCGCCAACGCCACGACCACGCCGAGGATGATCAAGTCACCCGTGCTGTTCCAGGTGTCGCTCGCATCGGCGACGCCGACCACCACCATGGCCAGGATGGTCATGATCGTGCCACCGAGGAAGCCCTCGACGGTCTTGTTGGGACTGATCCACTGGCGCAGCGGGGTACGACCGGCAGCCGAGCCGATGAATAGAGCGCCGACGTCGTTGGCCACCACGCCAAGGGCCAACAGGAACAAGGTGTCGGTCCCGACGTTCACCGTGTCGGCACCGTTCGACCACGACACGATCAGCGCCGCGAACGACCCGAGGACCCCGACCCACACCACCCCGAGCATCGTGATCGCAGCGTTCGGCAACGGACTCGACTCGATGCCGGACGACGTGACGAACGTGAGACACGCTGCGGCGAAGGCGAACACGAGCACGAGCGGGAGCGCCTGCTCTCCGACCCAATAGGCCGCCAACGGAAGCGCAGCGCTGGCAGCGATCCCTGCGATCGTCGCCGGACGGTAGCCCTTCTCGCTCACCTTGTCGTAGAACTCCACGGCAGCGAGCACCACGACTGCCACGACGATGACCAACACCGCCCACGGCTTCCAGAGCAGCGCAGCGATGAACGCAGCAGCAATGATCAGACCTGCTGCGACGGCAGCGGGCATGTCCCGGCCCGAGCGCGCGGCGGGAGCCGCGGCGGGTCGTGCGGGACGCTGCGCACCACGACTCGGATCGATTCGACCGGAACGACCGCGCGACTTCGGCATCGGCCGACCCATCCGATCGTCCGTCGGATCGGTGCCGATCGTGATCCGACTCGGACCGCGACGCGCCGTCGGTGACGACGGGTCGACGAGGTCGTCGTCGAAGACCTCGCCACGCTCGGAGATCGCCGGCACGTCGACCTCGCCCGTCGGGGCCGGGTCGTCGCTCCACACCGGGGCATCGTCGGTGAACGACGACCAGACGTCGAGGTCGTCGGTGGGTTCGGACGGCGTGTGCGGGATGCTCAGCGTCGACGGCAGCTCGCCGGTGGGCGGCGATGTCCAGTGCGGCAGCGGACCCGTGTCGGACGGACCGAACGACAACGGCCCGGATCGCTCGAGCTCACCGGTCGCGTCGTCACCGAACAGCGGTGGCCCGAAGTCGTCGTCGTCCCGCCGGCTGCGGCGGCCCGCTTCGTCACTCATTCGTGGGTGCCCCCTTCACGCCCTCGAGGCCGTCAGACCTCGAGAAGTTCCTGTTCTTTACGCCCCAATGCCTTGTCGATGAGGTCGACATGTTCGTGGGTGATCTTCTCGAGTTCTTTCTCTGCACGCTCGAGTTGGTCGGCCGAGATCTCGCCGGCCTTCTCGGCGGCGTCCATCTGCTTGCGGGCGTCACGGCGGATGTTACGGACCGCGATCCTGCCCTCTTCGGCCATGCGGTGCACGACCTTCACGTACTCCTTGCGGCGCTGTTCGGTGAGCGCCGGGAAGTTGAGCCGGATCACGACGCCGTCACTCGAAGGATTGATCCCGAGATCGCTGTCACGGATGGCCCGCTCGATCGCCGCCAAGGTCGACCTGTCGTGGGGCTTCACCACGAGCTGGCGCGCCTCGGGCACCTGGAACCCGGCCAACTGCTGCAACGGCACCGTGCTGCCGTAGTAGTCGACGGTCAGCTTCTCGACCAGCGCAGGCGTGGCCCGCCCGGTGCGCACGGTCGTGAATTGACCCTGTACGTGCTCGACTGCTTTCTCCATCTTGTCGATGGCGTCGAGGAGGGTCTCTTCGGTCACCCGAACAGCGTACCGAGGCCGAACGCTCTCGGTGGCCATCCTCGGGGACGGGTCACTCGGCAGGCGGGTCGTCGTGGCGACGACGGCGCATGGCCGGCGCAGAGCCGTGGATGATCGTGCCGACTTCTTCACCGCCGAGGATCCGCTGCAACGCCTGCGGCGACGACATGTCGAACACCACGATCGGGATGTCGTTGTCACGGCAGAAGGCGATCGCCGTCGCATCCATGACCTTCAGGTCCTTGGTCATCACATCGAGGTAGTCGATCTGATCGAACTTGGTCGCAGCAGCATCACGGCGCGGATCGGCGCTGTACACGCCGTCGACGCCGGAGTGCGTGCCCTTCAGCAGTGCATTGGCGTCGATCTCGGCCGCTCGCAGCGCGGCTGCCGTGTCGGTGGTGAAGAACGGGTTCCCGGTGCCAGCCGCGAAGATGACCACCCGACCCTTCTCGAGATGACGCATCGCCCTGCGCCTGATGTAGGGCTCGGCGATCCGAGGCATCTCGATGGCGCTCATGACACGCGTGTCCTGACCGTTGCGCTCGAGCGAATCCTGCAGCGCGAGCGCGTTCATGACCGTGCCGAGCATGCCGATGTGGTCGCTCTGGGTGGCATCCATACCGGACATCGCACCGGTGCGCCCACGCCAGAAGTTGCCGCCACCGACCACCACGGTGACATCGACACCCATGTCACGGACCGCGATGATCTCCTTCGCGGTGAGATCGAGCGTCGGCGCGTCGAGCCCAGAGCCCGACGCGCCGGCGAGTGCTTCGCCCGACGGCTTGAAGACGATTCGCTTCCACCGGGGCGAGGTCACGATGATCAGCCGATCTCGACCTGGGCGAACCGGACGATCGACGCCGAACCGATCACCTGGGCGACCGACTGCTTGTCGTCCTTGGCGTACGGCTGGTCGAGCAGAGCGACATCTTTGAAGAACCCTTGGATGCGCCCCTCGATGATCTTCGGCAAGGCGGCCTCGGGCTTGCCCTCGTTCCGGCTGATCGTCTCGAGCGTCTGGCGTTCGTGGTCGAGGACATCGGCCGGAATGTCGGCACGGCTGAGGTACTTCGGACGGGCGAACGCGATGTGCACGGCCACGTCATGAGCCAGTTCGCTCGAGGCACCCGACATCTCGACGAGCACACCGTTGACGCCACGTCCACCCTGCAGGTGGATGTAGTGATCGATCACGTTGCCGGGAGCGGCCTCGATGCGAACGACCTCGCCCAGCTCGATCTTCTCCTTGAGGACGATCTTGAGATCGTCGAGCTGCTGCGAACGCTCGGCGACGGCGGCCTCACCCTTTTCCGCGACGAGGCGAGCCAGCGTCTCGGCCTCGGCCTTGAACTGATCGCTCGAGGCCACGAAGTCGGTCTCGCTCTTCAGCTTGACGATGGCGCCCACGTTGCCGTCGACCACCAGAGCGACGACGCCCTGGGTGTTCTCACGGTCGTCGCGTTTGGCGCTGGCGGCCAGACCCTTCTCGCGCAGCCACTGCTTTGCCTGCTCCATGTCGCCGTCGTTGGCCTCGAGGGCCTTCTTGGCGTCCATCATGCCGGCGCCGGTTGCCTGGCGCAGCGCCTGTACGTCCTTGGCGGTGAATGACGACATCTCTCAGCTCTCCGGGGTGGTCTCGTCAGCGGTGGGCGCGGTCTTGCTGGCAGCCAAGCGAGCTTCGCGCTCGGCCTGGGCTGCTGCCGCCTGACGGCGGGCGTCGGCCTGTGCAGCAGCGAAGGCGGCCTCGTCCTCGACCGAACGCTTGGGGGCGGGCGCCGCCTGCGGGTTGCGCTTGTGGGCGATGAAGCGGCCCTCTTCGATGGCCTCGGCGATCAGACGAGCCATGAGCGCATTGGCGCGGATGGCGTCGTCGTTGCCGGGAATGGGGAACTGGACCACGTCGGGGTCGACGTTGGTGTCGACGACCGCGATCACCGGGATGCCGAGCTTGTTGGCTTCGGTGACGGCGATGTGCTCTTTCTTCGTGTCGAGCACGAACACGGCGTCGGGCCGCTTGTTGAGTCCGCGGATACCGCCGAGGTTCTTCTGCAACTTCTCGAGCTCGCGGGTGAGCAGCAACGCTTCCTTCTTCGGCATGGCCTCGAACTCGCCCGAGGCGCGCATGCGCTCGTATTCCTGCATCTTGGCGACGCGCTTCGCGATGGTCTCGAAGTTGGTGAGCATGCCGCCGAGCCAACGCTCGTTCACGTAGGGCATGCCGACCTTGTCGGCGTAGCTGCGCACCGGATCTTGCGCCTGCTTCTTGGTACCGATGAACATCACCGTGCCGCCCTTGGCCGACAGGTCCCGGACGAAGCGGTATGCCGCTTCGGCACGCACCAGTGTCTGGTCGAGGTCGATGATGTAGATGCCGTTGCGCTCACCGAAGATGAAGCGCTTCATCTTCGGGTTCCAACGGCGGGTCTGGTGCCCGAAGTGGACACCGGCTTCCAGCATCTGTCGCATGGTGACGACGGCCATGTTCGCTCCTTCGCTGCGGTTGGCTGCGCACCGACCCTGGCACCGCCCGGGGGCGGCGACCGCAGGAAGGGCGGTGCGATTCGGATGAGGCCTGCCCGTCGGGCAGACCGTCGTCAGAGGCTAGCGCCCGAGGTCCGGGTTCCGACAGACGAGCCGTGGAGCCATCGACCGCCGAGGTGATCCGTCGATCGGCACGAGTCGTGCCCTGCGCACCCATCGACCGAGGCGGGGTGCCGGATCGATCGGCGTCTCGGCATCACGGAGACCGAAGTAGAACCCGGCGCCGGTCGACCCGAGTCGCTCGCCGGTCGCAACCGACGACCCGGAACGTACCGAGACCGTCGCCATCCGTCCGTACGTGGCGCGCAGGCCGTCGGCATGGGTGACCACCACATAGCGGACACCGGCCACCGAACCGGCGAAGCTGACCACGCCGGACTCGACCGCCCGGACTGCTCCACCAGGGGTGGTTCCGTACTCGAGACCCCGATTGCCGGCGCACCACCTGCACGACGGGAGACGGAAGACGTCGGTGACGGGGGCGTCGACGGGCGGCACCCAACAGGCGGCCGTCACGGCCGCGATCGCCAGGATGAACGACGCCACGCTGCGGCGCTGCGGGACTCAGGCGATGCCCGACGCGGTAAGGCGCGACCGGAGGTGGAGCACGGCCTTGGTGTGGATCTGAGAGACCCTGCTCTCGGTCACCCCGAGCACCGAACCGATCTCGGACAGTGTGAGTCCTTCGTCGTAGTACAGCGACATGACGAGCTTCTCGCGATCGGGCAGGCGCCGAACCTCGGCGCGGACGGAACGACGGACCTCCGCCTCCTCGACCACGGCAGCCGGAGACTCGGGCGAGTCACCCGCCAGCGACCGTGGCTCGGCGCCGGCCGCCATGGCGCGGTCGAGTGGACCCACCGTCGTCGAGGCGATCGCCGCCAGCCACTTCTCGAGCTCTGCACCGCTGATCTTCAGGTGCTGGGCCAGTTCGTCGTCGTTCGGCGCTCGGCCGAATCGGCCTTCCAACTCGGAGAACGCCCGCTCGACGTCTCGAGCCCTGCTGCGCACCGATCGCGGAACCCAGTCGAGCGAGCGCAGTCCGTCGTACACCGCACCCCGAATCCTCGGTACGGCGAACGTCTCGAACTTCACCCCGCGTGCTCGATCGAAACGCTCCACGGCATCGATCAATCCGAACACACCGGCGCTGACCAGGTCGCCCGAGTCGACGCTCGACGGAAGTCCTGCACCGACACGGCCGGCGACGAACTTCACCAGCGGTGCATAGTGCTCGATGATGCGCTCTCGGGCCACCGGGTCGCGCTGGTCGAACCACCTGTCCCACCACTGGGAGATGTCGATGACGAGGCTCATGCGCGCGGATGCGACTGTGCGTAGACCGAACGCAGGCGCTCGTTGCTCACGTGTGTGTACCGCTGCGTCGTCGCGACGTCGGCGTGCCCCAGAAGTTCCTGCACCACCCTCAAGTCTGCCCCGCCGTCGAGCAGATGCGTCGCGAACGAGTGCCGCAGCGCGTGGGGGTGCGTCGGGGTGCCCGATCGTCGATCGATGATCCGCCGCACGTCTCGCGGGGTCAGCGGGTTGCCCCGCTCGTTGCCGAACATCGTCGAACCGGCCTCGATCACGTCTTGCCGGATCGCCAGCCAGCGAGCGACGGCGGCGACCGCCGGTTCGCTGACCGGCACCGAACGCTGCTTGCCGCCCTTGCCCCACACCGTCACCGTCGAGCCCCGGACGTCGCTGATCGACAGTCCGCACAGCTCGCTCACCCGTAGACCGCTGCCGTACAGCAACTCGAGCACCGCGTCGTCGCGACAACGACGCCACGCTGGCTCGTCGTCGGATGTCGGACCGTCGAGCAGTTGGTCCATCTCGGCGCCCGACAGCACCCGCGGCAGCCGGCTCTCGCCCGACGGGGCCTTCAGGGACGCACTCGGATCGACGTCGATCACGCCCGAACGCAACAGCCATCGGAAGTACTTGCGGAGTGCTGCCACCTTGCGCGCAATGGTTCGCTTGGCGTAGCGCCGGGTCGTGAGATGAGCGACGTAGCGGCGCAGGAGGAGCCGGTCGACTCGCTCCGGCGACGTCACGGAACCCCGTCCCGCCCACTCGGCGAAGTCGCGCGCGTCGGCGACGTATGCCGCCAGGGTGTTGGCCGACGATGCGGTGAGCGAGGTGGCGAACCCGTCGAGGCGCCAGTCGGGCGACGGGTTCGTCCCGAACGCTCGATCGGAGACGGTGGTCACTCGGGCAAGCGTATTCGCCGCAACGACCCCACCACCGGTCACGGCTCGTCGTCATGTCGCTGGTCGTCATGTCACTAGTCGTCATGTCACTGGTCGTCATGTGAGCGGCGCCCCCAGCACCTCGTACCAACCGTCGGTCTGGCCGACCCAGCCGGCCTGCTCGAGCCGAGCCAGCGCCATCGCCACCTCGATCAACGGGCGATCCGTCGCATCGGCCACGTCGCCGATCGTGCATGGCCTCAGGCGACACAGGTCGTACACCGTTCGGTCGGAGGCGCGCGGCCGCTGCCGCTGCTCGGCGAACAGCGGTCCGACCCGAGCGTGATCGAGTGACAGTGCGACGAGCACGTCGTCCACGTCGAGCGCAGGCGACGAGCCGTCACGAAGGAGTTCGTTGACACCGGAAGCTGCCCGATTCGCCGCGCTGCCAGGCACCGCCATCACCGGCACACCTCGCTCGGCAGCGAGCGAAGCCGTGACGAGCGAACCACCGCGCTCGCGAGACTCGACCACCACGAGCACCTCGCAGGCTGCCGCCACCAGCCGGTTCCGTTGCACGAATCGATAGGCGAGCGGTTCGCTCCCGGGCGGCCACTCGCTGACCAGCAACCCCTGCTCGGCGACATCACGCCACAATCCGCCGTGCTCGCGTGGGTAGCAGACGTCGAGACCGGACGCGACCACGGCGATCGGGCGGCCCGCTCCCCCGGCGGCAGCCGACTGGAGCACGCCGCGATGCGCCTGGCCGTCGATCCCGCGGGCGAGACCCGACACGATGTTCACCCCCGCCGAGGCCAGACCCTGACCGAATCGGAGGGCGACCTGCCGGCCGACGCTCGTTGCATTGCGGGTGCCGACGATGCCCACCCGCCGACCCCGCAGCAGATCGAGATCGCCGAGGAAGAACACCACGGGAGGTGGCAGCGGATCGGAGGCGAAGACCTCGGGATAGCGAGAGTCGCCGATCGACACCACATCGATCCCGGCCCGCCGGCAACGCTCCCAGGTCGCCTCGAGATGCGCTGTCGTCGCAGACTCTCGCCATGCCCGACGGACGGTCGTGTCACCGAGCACCCGCTCGATGAGTGATCCCGGGGCCGGAGCTGCTGCTCCGCCGGCGACGGCGAAGGCCTCGTGGGGGCGATGCTGGCGAAGCAGCGCAAGCAGCCGATGCACGGTCATCAACGGCAGACCCGCCAGCGCAGCGGCTGCCGCCTCGGGGGGAAGGTCGTTGCTCATGCCGCGCGTCCCCCGATCTGGCGCCCTACCGGGGTTCGGAGCTGCAGCGCGAGCGCCATGTGCTGGTCGCCGACCAACTCGTCGCCTCCGTGCAGATCAGCGATCGTGCGCGCGACTCTGCGGACTCGGTGCAGACCGCGACCGGTGAGGCGGCCCGCCTCGAGCTCGCCGCGCAGGAGCTGCAGTGCTGCCGGCGTCGCCGGCGCCAACTCGTCCAGGCGACCGGGACGGATTGCCGAGTTGAGCATGCCTGCCCGGGCATGAGCGAGCGCCCGGGCTGCCGCCACCCGCTGTGCCACGACGGCCGTCGGCTCTCCCCCGCCGCCGGCCATCAGATCATCCACGGCGGTCCGCTCGACACCGATCCGCAGATCGAACCGGTCGAGAAGCGGCCCGGACAGCCGCCGCAGGTAGCGAGCGCGAGCGGTTTCGTCGCACTCGCACGACCCGGGTGGGCCACCCCCGCACGGGCACGGATTGGTCGCTCCGACCAGCAGGAATCTGGCCGGGAGCGTGGCGCTGGCATGGGCCCGAGCCACTCGGATCACCCCCTCCTCGAGCGGTTGACGGAGGGCGTCGAGCACGACGGCAGAGAATTCGCCGAGCTCATCGAGGAAGAGCACTCCCCCGTGGGCAAGGCTCGCCAGGCCCGGCCGCAGGGTCGACGAGCCTCCACCGACCAACGAGACCATCGTCGCCGAGTGGTGCGGCGCACAGAACGGGGCGCGCCGGACCACTCCTCCCGGAGGCAGGCGGGTGCCGGTGGCCGAGTGGATCATGGTCGCCTCGAGTGCGGTCGCCCGGTCGAGCGGTGGGAGCAAGCCGACGAGACGCTGAGCGATCATCGTCTTGCCCGAACCTGGTGGCCCGACGAGGAAGAGATGGTGAGCCCCTGCAGCAGCGAGCTCGAGCCCGAGCCGTGCCGCTCGCTGCCCACGGACGTCGCCGAGGTCGGGCGGCGCAGGCTCGTCACCGGCCGGGCGTGCGGCAGGTGGGTCGGGCCACCGTCCGCCGGTGAGCGCATGGTGGAGCGCCGAGAGGGACTCGACCGCGCGGACCTCATCGCCCGCGACCGCCGCCGCCTCGTGCCACGACGCCGCCGGCACCACCGGTGTCCGACCGATCCGGCACGCCACCATCGGCGCCACGCCGGGGAGTGGCCTGACCGAGCCGTCGAGACCCAGTTCGCCGACGAACGAGAGTGTCTCGACCCGGGCCGGATCGATCTGCTCGCTGGCCACGAGCACCCCGACCGCCAGCGCGAGATCGAGTCCGGAGCCCCCCTTGCGTATCCCGGACGGGGCGAGGTTGACGGTGATGCGAGCGTTGGGGTACGTCAGCCCGCTCGAGAGCAGAGCCGCTCGAACCCGATCACGGGACTCTCGACACGCCTCGTCGGGCAAGCCGACCATTTGGAACGAGGGAATACCGACGCCGACATGCACCTCGACGGTGACCGGCTGCCCGGTGACACCGAGCAGTGTGGCGGAGTGGATCGCTGCGAGCATCGTGACCTCCCGACTCGGATCGGGCAAGCAGCCCGACGGCAGAGAGAGGGACGGATGCGGCCCCACGACGCAGGGACGACGCTAGCGGAGGGATGCGACATGTCACACTTGCGATCGTGGCTCGTCGACCAGCACTCTCGTGTTTCGCTGCGTTCGTCGTGACCGTTGTGGCATCGGCCTGCGGCGACGACGCTCCATCGACGGCGACGTACTGCGGCGAGGTCCAGCAGCATCTCGACTCCATCAACACACCAGGCATCTCCAGCCCCGAGGACATCGAGGCGACACTCGAGGTGTACCGCTCGGTCGCCGATGCTGCGCCGATCGCGATCGAACCGGAGTGGCAGGTCCTGATCAGCGGACTCGAGACCGCGGCGACCGTCGTGCCTGCGGACCCTGCGTCGATGACGGCCGCGAAGGACGCCGCGCTTGCCGGCCAACCGGCCGCCACCCGGATCCAGCAGTACACGCTCGACGTGTGCGGCACTGCCATCGGCACGCCCCCACCGACCACCAATCCGGTGACGATGACGACCGTCCCCGACGCATCCGTTCCGCCCGTCGGAGCGGGCGGGTGAGCGTCAGCGGATCTCGCCCCGCTTGACGATGACCTTGTCGACCAGACCGTATTCCTTGGCTTCTTCGGCGGTGAACCAGCGATCACGCTCGGCATCGGCCTGGATCTTCGCGACGGTCTGGCCGGTGTGGTGAGCGGTCAGCTCGGCCATGCGACGCTTCGTGTAGACGAGCTGCTCGGCCTGGATGGCGATGTCGGCCGCTTGCCCACGAAGACCGGCGAGCGGCTGGTGCATCATCACGCGAGCGTTGGGCAATGTGAACCGCTTGCCCGCAGCGCCGGCCGTCAGCAGGAACTGGCCCATGCTTGCGGCCATGCCCATGCACACCGTGGCGACGTCGCAACTGACGAACTGCATCGTGTCGTAGATCGCCATGCCGGCGTACACCGACCCACCGGGACTGTTGATGTAGAGCCAGATGTCGGCGTTGGGGTCCTCGCCCTCGAGGTACAGCAACTGAGCGCAGAGCGAGTTGGCGATCTCGTCGTTGACATCGGTGCCGAGCATGACCACGCGGTTCTTGAGCAGCCGGTTGAACACATCGGACCGGGGGTCGAATCCGGAATCGAGGGCAGTGGGCAGGGCGTCGGGCATGCCGACACGCTACCGTCGGCTCGGCCGACCCGCCGACTCGCCGACCGGACGACATCAACGATGCATCAACCCGACAACCCAGCGCTCGACCCGAACTCGGCGTTCAGCCCGAGCATCGATGAACTCCGCACCAACAATGAACGCTACGCGGCCGAGTTCCACGATTCGGGGCTCGCCCTTCGACCGAAACGCCAACTGGCCATCGTGGCGTGCATGGACAGTCGGATGAACGTCTTCCAGATCCTCGGGCTCGGTTATGGCGACGCCCACATCATCCGCAATGCGGGCGGAGTGGTCACCGATGACGTCATCCGGTCGCTGGTGATGTCACAGCGGTTCCTCGGAACCCGCGAGATCGTGCTCGTCCACCACACCAACTGCGGGCTGCAGCGGGTCAACGAGGATCAGTTCAAACATGAGATCGAGGCCGAGACGGGGCTTCGCCCGTGGTGGGCACTCGAGTCGTTCACCGACCCGTTCGCCAACGTCCGCCAGAGCATTCGACGACTCCATCTGAGCCCGTTCATCATGCACAAGGAGCACATCAGCGGGTTCGTCTACGACGTGGACACCGGCTTGCTCGCCGATGCGATGTCGACCGAGCCCTGACGGCGGGTGACTCCGCTCGCGATCACCGCCACGCGCTCGGCGTCGTCGATCTGGTCTCGCAGGGCGATGAGGCCGGCGAGACCCGCCGTACCGGTTGCCGTAGCGTCGATACCGGTCGTGTCGAGCATCAGCCGGTGGGCGTCCTCGATGGATCGCTCCGGAGCAACGACGACCGAGCCTCCGGTCGCGGCGAGCGCTTCGACGATGGTCACCCAGTCGTAGGTCTCGTCGTCGAGGATGCCATCGGCAGCCGACGCCGGTGTGGGTTCACCATCGCTGCCCCACACCCGCATGCACGTCGCCCAGTGCCGTCCGGCATCGGCAGCGCCACCGACGAGATGCCGTGCACGCTCCCAGGCTCCGGCGAGTGGTGCACATCCCTCGGCCTGTACCGCGTGGAGTCGTGGCGGGTGCACCTCCGAACGGAGTGCGTCACCCATGCACGCCGCGAATGCGCCACCGCCCACTTGGACGAAGACCCGGTCGAACCGGATGCCGTCGGTCCGTGCGCTCGCCAGCAGTTCCCAGCCGAGCGTGCGACCGCCGTCGAGGCACAACGCGTTCTCGGGGCCTTGGACGCCGAACGGAACGGCCCCTGCAGCGACGGCTTCGCGAAACCGATGGATGCACGGATCGCCCGGCGGGTCGTCGTCACGTCGTGGGCACACCTGGACCTCGGCACCCAGGCCGTGCAAGGTCGCCAGCACGGCGTCGCTGGCCCACGGCGGCACGAACACCCGGAGGCGCCAGTTCGTTGCCGCAGCGAGAGTCGCCGCAGCGATCGCGGCGTTGCCGCACGAGGAGATCGCGAGCGGCGGACGGTCGGACGGGCCGGTCCACGGCGCGATCCCGAGTACCTCGGTCGCTGCGAGATGCAGCAGGATCGAGAACAGGTGGCGCGCTTTCTGGCTGCCCGCGACGCCACCGGTCTCGTCCTTCACCCACACCCCACCGCCAGCTCGCACGTCGAAACCGAGCGCAGCGCTGAGCGTGTCGTCACGTCGGCACGGCGTCACCCGGAATCCGGTTCCGGCGACCGAGGCGACCTGTTCGTCGAGGTGACGCACCAGTCGGGTGCGTTCCGCGATGTCCATCCCGCGTGCTGCCGCGAACGCGGCCCAAGCCAATCCCTCGTCGTAGGCGACGAAGGGGTTCGCGTCGCCGGTGCCGATCGGGGCGTGCTCGGCGCCGACCGCCCGGAGCACGTGATGGCGGTCGTCGCCGTTCGGGCAACGCCACGGGAGCACCGTGGTGATGGGCTGGCTCGTACCGCACGCGGCGCAGCGCCAACCGGCGATGATCACGATGCGGCGACCCTGGCGTTGAAGTCGACGATCATCTCGTCCCACACCGGCAGGTAGCGGCGCAGTCCACGCCAGAACGACTGCGAACGTCGGGCCTCGAACAGCTCGAACGGGGTGCCTTGCTGCTCGACCCAGGTGTAGTAGCCCAGATTGAAGATGCGGTTCCGATCGCGCTCGGTGCAGTCGATCATGTGGTCGGTGGTGACGTTGGCGAGGTGCTCACCCCAGATCTCGGCAGCTCCGACGGTCGTGAGTTCTCCCCCGAAGCGACCAGCCAGGGTCTTCGCCCGCTCGCTCGGGTAGAGGCCGGCCCCATCGGTTGCGATCGTCACGATGGCATCGTCGGCACCGAGTCCGAGCAGTTTCGCCGTCTTGATGGCAGCCAGGACATTGCAGATCGCCGAGAACCCGAAGTGTTCGAGCGCGGCGACCAACTCGGGCGCCAGTCCCTTGCGCTCGACGAGGTACGCCCGCCCGGCCGGCGTGTTGAACAACACGTCGAGTTCGTCCGTCGCGTGATCGCTGATGGCCACGACGACGTCGGTGTTGGTGACGTTGTGGATGAGCGGGATGTGCTTGTCGCCGATTCCCTGGATGTTGTGTTCGCCGAAGCCGTTCTCGAGCATGGTCGGGCATTCGAGCGCCTCGACAGCGACGATCCGAGTTCCGTAGTCGTCCTTCAACCGGTCGCCCGCCGCAATGGTGCCGGCCGAACCGGTGGCACTGGTGAACGCTGCCAGTCGGAGGTCGCGGCCCGAACGGTCCCGGGCGTGCTCGAACACGTGGGCGAGCGCTCGGCCGGTGACCTCGTAGTGACCGAGGTGGTTACCGAACTCGCAGAACTGGTTGAGGACGAAGTTGGTCGGGTCGAGGGCGAGTTCGTTGCACGCGTCGTAGATCTCCTTGACGTTGCTCTCGGTGCCCACCGTGCGGATCACGTCCTCGGCCGGATT
>JBDKIV010000315.1:0-3660 GCA_039796935.1 Actinomycetota bacterium
CGGCCGTGGCGCGGGCTTTGGTGATGGCCAGCGCGTGCCGCGCCTTGTTGAGCAGGCCGAGGAACGTGACCCAGGTCGTTCCGCTCCGCGCCGGGTGCTCGGCCAGGTAGTCGAGTGCTCGCCGTTCGGCAGCGTTGGCACGCGTGGTCGGCACCTCGACGGGCAGCCAGGTGCGAACCTTCTCGGGCAGATCGAGCGCGTCCGATTTCATGCGCCGGAGCATCACGCCGGCCACCACCTGCGAGAGCTCCTCGAGGTTGGACGCGCCGTTGGTGTCGAGGCCGTAGCCGTTGTGGGTCGCTGCGCAGTAGCGCTTGGCGTAGCTGTAGAAGCTCGTGGCCATCGGGTGGCGAACCGCCTTCAACAGGTTGAACAGGTCGCGTGGGCGGTTGGTCATCGGTGTGCCGGTCAGCAGGTACACGGCGCTCGGTCCGTCGAGCGTGGCGTGCTTGTGCACGCCGAGCAGTTCGAGGGTCCGCTTCGAGCGGGCCGAATCGTTCTTGATGGCGTGGGCCTCGTCGACGATCACCACCCGGAATGCACGTTCGGCCAATGCTGCCTGGTGGCGTGCCAGACGGTCGTAGTTGACGACCACCCATCTGGCATCGGCGCGAACGTCGTCGGTGTCGAGCACCTGCACGTCGGCATCGGGTTCGACCGAGAGGATCTCGCGCCGCCAGTTGAGCTTGACGCTGGCGGGGCAGATCACCAGGAACGGCCCGTCGGCCGACTGCTCGCGGGCGGCGACGATGGAGGTGCGCGTCTTGCCGAGGCCCATGTCGTCGGCGAGGATCGCTCGCTGGCGCGACAGCAGGAACGCCACGCCTGACGTCTGGTGCCGGTAGAGGTCGGGATAGGCGGTGGCGACCCGTTCGGCCGCGGCCACGAGGAACTCGGCGCTGGTGGGTGCGATCACGGCGGTGTGGTCGTCGATGCTCATGGTGATGGAACGGACGCTGGGTCGTGCACCGTGCAGCTGTGTTCGCGATCCATCGGTCACCGCTCCCAGGCTCGTTCGAGGCCGAAGTAGCCCGAGCGCATCGTCGACAACCAGTCGGTCGAGCACAGCTCGAGCGCGGTCGCAGAGCCGGCCAGCGAGAGGTCGGGCACGCTGATCAGTCGTTCGATCTGCCGACGGTCGAGCTGTGTCCCGTCGGCCAACCGTGCGGCCAGCCGATCGGGTTCCTCGAGGCCGGGGAGCCAGCCGAGGTGCACCGTCGCCGCCTGGTCGGTGGCCTGGCCCAGCCGTACCGCCAGCTGCCTCGCCCGGAGCGGTCCGACACGGTCGGGCTTGTGCGGGTCCTTGCCGCAGATGGCCCCGCCGCCGATCGGCACCTGCGGGCCGTAGTGGTCGACGACGAGCTTCTTGCCCGACAGGCCGTTGTCGCCGTGTGGGCCGCCGCAGGTGAAGTCGCCGATGCCGTTCAACCGCAGGGTGGCGCCGTCGAGGGACGGCACGTCGAGGTGCGGCTCGAGCGAGGCGAGCGCGCCCTCCAGATGGGGGACCACCATCCGGTGGAGGTCGGCGAAGCCGATGTCTGGAGCGTGCTGGATGGCGATGTTGACGGCCTCGAGCCTTGGCCGGGCGCCGGGTTCGATGGTGACGAGCACCTTGCCGTCCGGGCCCAGGTGATCGGCGTGCATCCACCGTGCCGCCGACAGCGCCTCGCGGAGGCGGCGGGCCGTCATCGCCTCGATCGGGATGCTGCCGGGCCGTGCCGGGTCGGCAAACCCGACGGCGATGCCCTGGTCGTCCGAGAACGGGCGGATCGATCGCTCGTCGTCGGCCAGCGGGCCGATGTCGAGGTCGGTGACGACCTCGACGGGGTGCGCCCAGCGGCCCGTGTAGCCGGCCGATTCGAAGATGCTCTCCACGCCGAGGCGGAGCGGCCCCGGGTCGGACAGCTCGTCGTCGTCGATCAGGCCGGCGGCGATACGGCCGGTGATGGCGAGGAAACGCCGGTGCAGTGCCACCTCGACCCCGACGAGTGCGTCCTCGTCGAAGGCGAGGCCGACGTTCACGAGCATCTCGGCCACGGCGTCGCAGAGGCGATCGGGGTGGCCGGGCAGGACGTCTTCGGCGGCGATGGTGAACATGTCAGAGCTCCAGTCGGGGGAGGCGGTGGATGGTGGAGTGCGGGGCGAGGTCGCGGTCCCAGCCGTCGTCGGGCAGCACGGTGTGCAATTGGACGTGCCGTTCGAGCAGCGCCGAGGTGCGGGCCGGGCCGGGCCTGCCGACGTCGCCGTCGGTGACGATCACCGCCCGCCGCTCGGTGCGTTCGGCGAGGTCGTCGAACACGCAGTCGATGTCGGTGCCGTCGCTGGTGACGAGGCGTCCGCGGCGGAGGTCGTGCAGGGTGAGCGGTGCCACGATGCTCGAGAACTGACGGACGGTCAGCAGCCCCTGGCGGACCGGTTCGACGAGGAGGTCGACGAGGTGCGGCAGGTAGGCCGCCATCGAGCCCGAGACGTCGAGGTAGACGAGCGCTCGCACGGGGCGGTCGGGTCGGCGCCGGATCATCGCGATCCGCTGGTTGGCGAGGGCGTGGTCGCCGATGAGGAGGCGGCGCGCCGGGTGGAGTCGGTCGGCGGCATTGGGAAGCGGTCCGGGGCCGACGGTGACCGTGGTGTGCTCGTGTCGTGACTGCCGGATGCCGCGCGGGTCGGGACGCAGCGCCAGGCGGACCACGTCGACGAACGCCCGGCGGACGTCGGCCAGTGTCGATCTCGGTTCGACCCACTCGTCGTGTCCATCGCGCCCTGCGTCGCGCCCGCCCATCGGGATGGGAGGAGGCGGCCACTTCGCCACGATCCGGCGCACGACGTCACCGAACAGCGGGTCGTTCATCGGGTCGTTCGTCTGGTCGCTGCCGTCACCGTCGCCGTCGTGGTCGCCCAGAAGCATCATCCGTCCCTCGAGCTCGGCCGGCTCCAGCTGCTGCAAGAACGCGACGAGTTCGTCGTAGAGCGGCTCGAGGCAGGTGCGCTTCAGCGGCGGATAGAGGCGCTCCATCAGCGGCCGGAGTCCCCGTACTCCTTCCGGGTAGACGGGGTTCTCGGGCCAGCCGCGCGGAGGTCGCATGAGCAACTCGGGCAGCTCGTCGGCGCTGTAGAACTGCTCGAAGAAGCCGCGGTATTCGGGCTGCGGGTGCTGGCGCGCGAGGCCGGCGTTGATGAGTGCGTCGAACGCGATGTTGTGGATGCGCGTCGGCCGCCCGTAGAGCGTCGTGTGCCCGAGCAGGACGTGCCACATCTCGTGCATCACCAGCAGGAAGAGATGTTCGTCGCTGCGGCAGTGCTCGGCGACGAACGTCGGGTTCATCAAGAGCCGGGCCCGGCTGCGGCACGTCACGGCCGCCGTGGGGACGGCATCGGTCTCTTCGATGCCCACCAGGCGGACGAGCGCCTCGAGTTCGAAGCTCGACCCCGGTAGCGACCGGGCGATGCGGTCGGCGAGCGCGCTCACGACCGGGCCTTGACCAGTGCGACCATGCGCGGGTCGTCGGTTGCGTACCCGTTCTTGTCGAGCGGGGAGGTGTCGACGATGAGCGGCATGCCGGCCAGGAGCAGCGAGCCTCTCGCCCGGAGCAGCACGTTGAGGACGAGGTCGGGCTCGGAACAGCGGGTCATCCTGACGCGTCGCGCGAGATCGCTGTTGAG
>JBDKIV010000316.1:0-3906 GCA_039796935.1 Actinomycetota bacterium
TCGGCGGCATCGTCGATCGCGTGGGTCAATGCCACGCGTCGCACGACCGGCTGGCCAAGCACCGCCGTGATCGCGCGCCTCGACCGATGGGACGACATCGACGCCAGTATCGCAGGGATCCGAATCGCGGTGACCTGCATGCCGCTGGCGAACCGGGTGGCCAAGTGGAGCAACGGCGTCACCTGGCCTACACTCCGCCGTCTGGTGAGCCGGGAAGTCTGGTCGGCACAGTCTTCGTCATGTTCCTCCTCCTGCTCGCTCTCTCGATCGTCGCCACGGCGGCGCTGACCGTCGGTGCGGCACGACCGCGAGCCGGTGCCGTTGCCGGTGTCGCCGTCCTGGTGGCCACGGCTGCGGTCGTCGCCGCGCGCGGAGCGTCGAGTGACCCACCGTGGGAGCAGCGCTGGGTCTGGGTCGACGAACTCGGCCTCGCCATCTCGCTGCGGCTCGACGCCTTCGCCGTGGTGATGGTGCTGCTCGTCGCCGTGCTCGGAGCGCTCGTGCTCTGGTACTCGATCGGGTACTTCGAGGCAGACCGCACCATGGCGCGGTTCGTCGGCCTGTTCGTGGCGTTCGCCGGCGCGATGACCGGGCTCGTCCTCAGTGCCGATCTCTTCTCGATGTTCGTCTTCTGGGAGTTGACCTCGGTGTGCTCGTTCCTGTTGATCGGGCTGAACGACCTGTCGTCGTCGGCCCGGGCCAGTGCGTTGCGTGCGCTGCTCGTCACCAGCGCCGGCGGTCTGTGCCTCTTGGCCGGTGTTGCGTTGTTCCAGGTCTTCGAGGGAACCAGTGCCTTCGCCGAACTCGCCGCCCACGCCCCGGTCGGTGCGGGCGTCACGACGGCGGCGGTGCTGGTGCTGGTGGGTGGGCTCACCAAGTCGGCTCAGTTCCCCTTCCACTTCTGGTTACCGGGGGCGATGGCCGCCCCGACGCCCGTCAGCGCGTACCTGCATTCGGCGACGATGGTGAAGGCCGGCATCGTGCTGATGGCGAGGATGGCACCCATCGTGGGCGACACCAGCACGTGGAGGTGGATCGTCGTGTTGGCCGGTGGCACCACGATGCTGCTCGGCGGCGCTCGTGCCCTGCGCCAGAGCGACGCCAAGTTGCTGTTGGCACACAGCACGGTGTCGCAACTCGGATTCCTCACGATCCTGGTCGGTCTCGGCGTGCCCGGTGCCACCTACGCCGGGGTGGCGCACCTCGTGGCGCACGCCGTTTTCAAGGCCGGCCTCTTCCTCTCGGTCGGCGCGGTGGACCACGCCACCGGCACCCGCGACATCTCCCGCCTCAGCGGCGTCGGCCGCCAACTCCCCGCGCTCGCCGCAGCGACGACACTGCTCGCTGCATCGATGGCCGGCCTGATCCCGCTGTTCGGGTTCGCCACCAAGGAAAAGGCGCTGGTGGCCCTGCTCGACGCCGACGACGCGGTCGGTTCGGTCGGTGTGGTGGCACTGGTCGCCGTCGTTGTGGGAGCCGTGCTGTCGGCCGCCTACAGCGTCCGATTGGTGCGCGGCATGTTCGGCACGAAGGTAGGCGTGCCCGACACGTCGGTCGGTCACAGACCCGGGGCGACGCTGTTCGTGCCGGTTGCCGTCACTGCAGCGGCCTCACTCGTCGCCGGTCTGGTCGCAGGGGTGGTCGGGGGATGGCTCGAGGCGCCGGCGAGGGCACTCGACTCGGCATCGTCGGGGTATCTGAAGCTCTGGCCCGGCATCAACACGGCGTTGGTCATCTCGGTCGTCGTCCTCGCCGTCGGTGGTGCGATCGGATGGCGACTCCCGTTCGGCGAGTCGAAACGCATCGGTCGCGTCTCGGGCGAGCGGGTGTTCCAGTTCTTGCTCGACGGTCTCATCGCGGTGTCGAAACGGGTGACGGCGGTCAGCCAGAGCGGTTCGCTGCTCGTGTATCTGGCCGTCGTGATGCTCGTCGTGGTGGTGGCACTCGTCGCAGCGCTCGCCGGCGGCTTCGGGTCGCACGGCGCAGGGAGCGGTCTGTCCGAGACCGTGCTCGCCGATTCTGCGCTGCAGGCAGGTGTGGCGCTGCTGGCCGTGGTGTTCGCGGTCGGTGTCGCTGCCGTGACGCATCGATTCGTGGCGGCGTTGCTCTTGGGTGGTGTCGGCTTCTCGTGCGCGGTGATCTTCGCCATGTTCGGCGCACCCGACCTTGCACTGACCCAGATCTTGGTCGAGACGCTGACGATCGTGGTGTTCCTACTCGTGCTCCGCCAGATGCCGCGACGCTTCGATCGTCCTGCTGCGTGGGCTCCGAGGTGGGGTCGCCTGGTTCTCTCGGTGGCCGTCGGCGTGACGGTCGCGCTGTTCGCCGTCATGGTCAGCGCCGCCCGAACCGCGCCGTCGGCGGGTGACGTGTACAACGAGCTCTCGTTGCCCGAGGCGGGTGGGAAGAACGTCGTCAACGTGATCCTGGTCGACTTCCGTGGCGTCGACACGATGGGTGAGATCACGGTTTTGGCCGTCGCAGCGCTCGGCGTCGCCAACCTGGTGCGGATGGCGCGTCGTCGCCGGAGAACCGGTGGGGTCACAGGGGGAAGGTCATGATCGGGCGTCGGTCGATGATCCTCTCCGAAGCGGAGCGATGGCTGTTCCCGGTGGTGTTGATGGTGTCGGTGTACGTCACCTTCCGCGGGCACAACGCACCCGGTGGCGGGTTCGCCGGCGGTCTCGTCGCCGGAGCGGCGTTCGTCCTCCGGTTCCTCGCCGGCGCACCGCTCGGCGCTCGGGCGAAGGTGACCCCGACGCAGTTGATCGGCATCGGTCTGGCACTCTCGCTGCTCACGGCGCTCGCGCCCGTACTCGTCGGCGACGCTCTGCTCGAGTCGGCCATCTGGTACGTCGACGTCCCGTTCGTGGGCGAGGTCAAGGTGGTGTCGTCGTCGCTGTTCGACCTCGGGGTCTACGTGTTGGTGATCGGTGTGGTGCTCACGGTCCTGCTGGCCCTCGGTTCGGATCCACCCGGTCCCGACGAGACGATGGAGGAGTCGGGATGAGCCTCAGCCTCGTCGTCGTCATCGCCGTACTCTTCTCGACGGGCACGTACCTGCTCTTGCAGCGCACGCTCACTCGCATCGTCCTGGGCGTCGGACTGCTCGGCAACGGCGTCAACGTCCTCATCCTCGCCACGGGTGCCCGGCAGGGCGACGTTCCGTTGGTGGGGGCGGGGGCTGTCGGCGAGGTGACCGACCCGGTCCCGCAGGCGCTGGTCCTGACCGCGATCGTGATCGGCTTCGCGCTCACGGCCTTTCTGCTGGCGCTCGCCTGGCGTGGTTGGACCATCGACGGCAACGATGCCGTCGAGGACGATGTCGAGGACCGGCGAGTGGCGCGAGCCGACGAGCGTCGGCATCGGCTCGACGTCCGACATCCCGAGGACGTCGAGTCGTGAACGCCGCCCTCGCCCTACCGCTGGTCGCACCACTCCTCGGTGCCGCGATGTCGATGCTCTGGCGTCGGCTGGCGGTGCAACGGATCATCAGCTTCGTCGCGCTGTCGCTGTCGCTGGGCGCCAGCGTCGCCGTGCTCGTCCGTGTGGTGGGCGACGACACCATCGTCGTGTCCAGGCTGGGCGGATGGCCGGCACAGGTGGCGATCACGCTGGTGGCCGACCGGCTGGCGGCGATGCTGCTCGTGGTTGCCGTGTCGGTCGTCTGTGTCGTGCTCGCGTTCGCCATCGGACAGCGCGCATCCGACGAGCGGTCGCCTGCGTACCATCCCGTCTACCTCGTCCTCTGCGCAGGCATCGCCCAGGCCTTCCTCGCCGGCGACCTGTTCAACCTCTTCGTTGCGTTCGAGTTGTTGCTCATGGCCAGTTACGTGCTGCTGACGCTCGAGGGGACCGACACCCAGATCCGAGCAGGGACCACGTACGTGGTGCTCAACGTGATCG
>JBDKIV010000317.1:0-64734 GCA_039796935.1 Actinomycetota bacterium
GGCGCTCCGAGCGCCAGGGTCGAGTACGAGACCTCACGGGGGAGTCGATGGGTGTGCAGGTCGATCGCGCTCAGCACGACCAGACCGGCGCACAGCACGCAGAACGCCGCGGCCGTGACGATGGACTCGAACTCGACGGCCATCGTCAGGCAGAGCAGCGCCGTGGCGCCGGCGAGCGCCGGTCGTTGTCGGGGGCGAGTGCTGGCGCACCGTCGATCGACCTGATCGGCGAGCGCCCAGCCCGCTGCACCGCCGGCGAAGCAGATGAGCATCGCCATCCCCCAGTCCATCCACCAGTCCATCCACCATGCCATCGCGGGGAAGGTATGCCTGTGTCGCGTGCCGGCGCATGAGCAACCCTGCCCGGTTCGTCTGCGTCGCACGGGTGGTTCGGGCCGGTTCGTGAAGCTGTGGTCGCCGGTCCGGATCGACCGCTACGGTGAACGACCGTGTCTGCCACCACCCATCGGACCCCGGTCGTCACCGTGCGAAGCGGCCGAGAGCGTTCGCTCGTACGCCGTCATCCCTGGGTGTTCAGTGGCGGAGTCGCCAGCGTTGCGGGCGACCCGGGGCCGGGTGACACCGTCCGCGTCGCCGCCACGGACGGCACCGTGCTCGGCGTCGGCAGCTACAGCCCGGTGTCGCAGATCCGGGTACGGATGTGGAGCTTCGACCCGGCGTTCGAACTCGATGACGCCGAGGTGGCTCGCAGGGTCCTTGCCGCTGCCCGCCGTCGCGAGGCGCTGCTCGCGTCGGGTACCGACGCGGCGCGCCTGGTGTTCAGCGAGGCAGACGGGGTGCCGGGGATCGTTGCCGACCGGTACGGCGACACGATCGTCGTGCAGTCGACCACGGCAGGCGGCGATGCGTGGCGTGAGGTCGTCGCCGATGCGCTGATCTCGCTGCCCGGTGTCGAGTGCGTGTACGAGCGCAGCGACGCCGATGTGCGTGCACGCGAGGGTCTCGAGGCGCGAGTCGGCGTGGTGCGCGGTGCGTTGCCCTCGACCGAGATGGTCATCCACGAGGGACCGTGGCGATTCGCGATCGACATCGGCGGCGGTCACAAGACGGGCTTCTACCTCGACCAGCGCAACGCTCGTGCTGCGCTGGCGCACCTGGCGACCGGTCGTCGAGTGCTCAACGTCTTTTCGTACACGGGTGCGTTCTCGGTGATCGCTGCGGCGAGCGGAGCAGCGAGCGTGCAGAGCATCGACTCGTCCGGGCCTGCGCTGTCGGTGGCGGTGCGCAACGGCGAACTGAACGCGGTCGACGTCGGTGACCTGATGGAGGCCGATGCGTTCACGGCGTTGCGCGGTCTTCGCGACCGGGCTCGCCAGTACGACCTGATCGTGCTCGACCCTCCGAAGCTCGCCGCGAACGACCGGCAGATCGACAAGGCGACTCGCGCCTACAAGGACCTCAACCTCTTGGCGGTCAAGCTCCTCGCGCCCGGCGGGGTGCTGCTGACGTTCAGCTGCAGCGGGGCCATGACGAGCGATCTGTTCCAGAAGGTGGTCGCCGGTGCGGCGCTCGATGCCGGCCGAACGGTCCGCATCATCGATCGGCTGGCGCAGCCGAGCGACCATCCCGTGCCGCTCGCCTTTCCCGAGGCCGAGTACCTGAAGGGCCTCGTCCTCGAGGCCGAGTGATCACCGAGTGATCACTCCTGCACGAGTTCGATGAGCGTGCCGAAGCTTCCCTTGGGATGGATGAACGCCACGGTGGTGCCACGACTACCGGGGCGGGGGGCCTGGTCGATCGGCTTGGCACCGGCTGCGATCATGGCAGCGAGCGCCTCGGCGCAGTCGTTCACCCGGTAGCCGATGTGGTGCAGGCCTTCGCCCCGCTTCTCGATCGCCTTGGCGACAGGGCTGTCAGGCCGGGTGGGGGTGAGGAGTTGCACATAACTCTCGGCAACTTTCAACAACGCCTCTTCGACGCCGTCGCTGTCGACCACCTCGCGGTGTTCCACCTCGGCGCCGAAGGCGCGGTGGTAGTAGTCGATGGCGGCCTCCAGGTCGGTGACGGCGATGGCGACATGATCGATCTCGGTGAGCAGCATGGCCACATGCTGGCCGCCCGAGGACGCAGCGCGCCACCCGGCAGGCGCCGACGTCGTCGCTCGGCCCACCGGGTGGTGCGACGGGCTAC
Organism: Actinomycetota bacterium; assembly: GCA_039796935.1. Classification (GTDB taxonomy): domain Bacteria; phylum Actinomycetota; class Acidimicrobiia; order Acidimicrobiales; family Ilumatobacteraceae; genus VFMC01. The sequence continues at coordinate 2,152 of JBDKIV010000317.1, forward strand.
CGTCGGAAGCGGTGGATCGCGTCGCCGAGGCGGTCTCGCAGCGCCTGGTCGGTGACGCCCAGGCCCTCCTCGGGGGCCAGGCACAGCACGCCGATCTTGCCCTCGTGCATGTTGTGGTGCACCTGGTACGCCGCCTCGCCGGTCTGATCGAGGGTGAACACCTGGCTCATCACGGGATGGATCATCCCCTTGCTGATGAGCCGGTTCGCTTCCGAGGCTTCTTTGTAGTTGGCGAAGTGCGAGCCGACGAGACGCTTCAGGCGCATCCAGAAATGCCGGTTGTCGAACTCCATCATGAACCCGCTGGTCGCTGCACAGGTCACCACGGTGCCGCCACGCTTCACCACGTACATCGAGGCGGCGAAGGTCGAGCGGCCGGGGTGCTCGAACACGATGTCGGGGTCCTCGCCGCACAGGTCGCGGATGTCCTTGCCCAACCGACGCCATTCGGCCTCGTCATGGGTGTGGTCGTCCTTCCAGAAGCGGTAGCCGGCCGCGGCCCGGTCGATGATGTGCTCGACACCCATCGAGCGGAGGATCTCTGCCTTCTCGGCGTTCGACACCACGCAGACCGGGATGCCGCCACCGTTGAGCACGTACTGGGTGGCATAGGCGCCGATCCCGCCGGTGGCACCCCAGATGAGGACCACGTCGCCCTGCTTCATCGCTGCGCCGTTCTTCGACACGAGCATCCGGTAGCTGGTCGAGTTGCACAGGGCGTTCACCGCCGCCTCTTCCCACGTGAGGTGGGCCGGCTTGGGCATCAGCTGGTTGGCCTTCACCACCGTCAGGTCGGCGAGCCCACCGAAGTTCGTCTCGTAGCCCCAGATCCGCTGGTTGGCGGCGAGCATCGAGTCGTCGTGCGCGGTGGGGTCCTGGTCGTCGACGTGGTTGCAGTGCACGGTGACGCGGTCGCCCGGCTTCCAGTTGCGCACCGCAGACCCGACGCGCAGTACGACTCCGGCGGCGTCGCTGCCGAGGACCTGGTAGGGCTGGTCGTGGCGCTTGGCCCACTCGCTTTCGCGAGCGAGCCGCTTCATGGGGCCGAAGGTGCTGACCGGCTCGAAGATGCTCGACCACACCGTGTTGAAGTTGATGCTGCTGGCCATGACGGCCACGTACACCTCGTCGGGCGCGAGTTCCGGGGTCGCCACCTCGCCGATGTGGATGCTGACGCGCGGATCCTTCTCGTTCGAGGGGGTGCCCGCCCACATCTCTTGCTCGGAAGCCAGCACGTGTGCTGCCCGATAGGTGGTGGGAATGGGGAGAGCGGCGATCTCGTCACCGGATGCGCCCGACTGGATGGCCTCGAGGAACTGCTGCATGACGGGATGTTACCGACGGGTAGCCCCGAGGGTGAAAGCGACCGGACGACACGGGACCCGGGAAGTAGCCTGGGCCGGGAGATGCGCACACTCCGTGTACTGCTGGCCATGTGTGTCGTGATGGCCACGGCGATCTGGCCCGGCGGGCCGGTCGAGCGCGCTGGCGGTGCCACGCCCAGTCGCTACGTGACGGGTTGGGTGCCCGTGTGGAACGGCGTCGGTGCTGCATCGATCCCGTCCGCTGCGCCGCTGATGTCGCAGGCGTCGCCGTTCAACTACGAGGCCACGAGCGCGGGCACCATTCGGATGCCGTACGGCACCGGCAACCTGGGGTCGGTGGCATCGGCACTGCGGAGCGGAGGGATCGCCGTCATCGCGTCGATCACCGATGGGACGGCGTCGGGTGTCATGGCCGGCATCCTGGCCGATCCCACCTCGAGGACGGCGCACGTCGATGCGATCCAGCGGCTCGTCGAGACGGGTGTCGGTGGTTTCCCGTACGACGGCGTCGACCTCGACTACGAGGGGTTCGCATTCGCCGACCCACGCAGCACCTGGGCGTCGACGACCGAGGCGTGGGTCGCGTTCGTGAAGGAACTCTCCGCTCGGCTGCGGGCGATGGTCCCACCGCGCCTGCTCACCGTGACGATCCCGCCCGAGTGGTCGGTGTCGTGGGACTACCCGGTGTACGCCCAGGCCCGGATCATCGACGACATCGACCACCTTCGCCTGATGGTCTACGACTACAACGTCTCGAGCGCCGGGCCGATCGCCCCGGCCTCCTGGCTCGCCGACGTGATCACCACCACACGGTCGCTCGTCGGTGCTGCGAACCTGCACAAGGTCCAGATCGGCGTACCGACGCACGGTCGCAGTTGGGCGAGGGTCGTCAGCGGAGAGTGCCCTGCCGGTACCGATCTGAAGACGGTGCAGTTGAACATGAAGACCGCCGCGGCGCTCGTCGACTCGACCGGCGCCGTACCGCAGCGCCATTCGTCCGGCGAGATGACCTTCAGCTACGACGTGACCGTCACCGGGGTCGGGTCGGGCGTCGTCGCCCCCGATCCGTACGTGCCACCACCGGTCGTCGCCGACTCGCTCGTCCCGGCCGATCCCGGTGTGCTCCGTCCGGCGCGCCGTCTGCGCATCGTGTCGTGCACGGTTCGGCGGACGGTGTACTACCAGGACGTCGAGGCGGTGGTCGCCCGTGCCCGCGCCGCCATCACGGCCGGAACGGGCGGCATCGCGGTCTGGGCGTTCGGGTACGAGGTGCCCGAGTTGTGGCCGGCGCTGGCGGCGATCGCGCCGACGGATGCCTAAAGTCGTCCCAACGTCTTTCGAGGAGGAACAGTCATGGCAGGTTCGTACATCGTCGCAGGTGCCCGCACCCCGATCGGCAAGATGAGCGGCGCGCTCGCATCGTTCAGTGCGGCCGACCTGGGTGGGTTCGCCATCAAGGCTGCGCTCGAGCGTGCGGGTGTCTCGCCCGACGAGGTCGAGCACGTGTTGATGGGACAGGTGCTCATGGCCGGTCAGGGCCAGGTGCCGTCGCGACAGGCTGCGGTCAAGGCCGGGATCCCGATGAGCGTTCCGTCGGTCAACATCAACAAGGTGTGCCTGAGCGGCCTCAACACGATCTATCTCGCCGATCAGATGATCGCGGCGGGCGAGGCCGACATCGTGGTCGCGGGAGGCATGGAGAGCATGACGAACGCCCCGTACCTGGCACCTGGCGCTCGCGGCGGGTTCCGCTACGGCAACACCGAACTCGCCGACGCCATCATCAAAGACGGCCTGTGGTGTGCGTTCGATGCCTGTCTGATGGGCCTCGGCACCGAGCGCTATGCCGGGGGCGGCATCACCCGCGAGCAGCAGGACGAGCTGGCGATGAAGTCGAACGAGCGCGCCGCCAACGCCATCAAGGACGGGCGGCTCGCCGACGAGATCGTTCCCGTCAGCATTCCGCAGCGCAAGGGTGATCCTGTTCTGGTCGAGACCGACGAGGGTGTTCGGCCCGGCACCACGATGGAGTCGCTCGCCGGGTTGAAGCCGGCGTTCGACAAGGAAGGCACCATCACTGCGGCGAATGCGTCCCAGATCAGTGACGGTGGGAGTGCCGTGGTCATGATGAGCGAGCGTGCGCTCGCGGCGCGCGGTATCACCCCGCTCGGGCAGGTGGTCGGCTACGGCATGGTGGCAGGCCCCGACAGCGCGTCGCTGCTGCAGCAGCCGAGCCGGGCGATCCTGCGTGCGCTCGAGCGGGTCGGCAAGTCGGTGGCGGACGTCGACCTGTTCGAGATCAACGAGGCGTTCGCCGCCGTGGGTGTCGCGTCGATGGCCGATCTCGGGATCAGCGACGAGATTGTCAACGTCAACGGTGGAGCCATCGCCCTCGGGCATCCGATCGGGATGAGCGGTAACCGACTGGCGCTCACCCTGCTGCACGAACTGCGCCGTCGCGGTGGCGGTCTGGGTGCCGCAGCGCTGTGCGGTGGCGGTGGTCAGGGCGACGCATTGCTCGTCCGCACGGTCTGATCCTGCCCGGATGTCTCAGCTTGGTTGACATGAGATCGTCACACTTGTAACGTAACCGACACACAGCGACCGGCTCGCCGAGCCACTCGGTACCGCCGGTCGTTGGACGCCACCGAGGCACCCCTTCTGGAGCTGGACATACGCCCGCACCCAGGTCGAGAGGGGGTGCCTCGATCGCGTCCGGGCACACGCCGGCCGGCGTCACCGAGTGCTGTGGCGACGGGTCGTGCGGTCAGCCGGTGACGTCGCGACGGCCCTCGAGCGCTCGACCGAGCGTGAGCTCGTCGGCGTACTCGAGGTCGCCTCCGACGGGCAGTCCGCTCGCGATACGCGTGACGCGCACCTCGAACGGGGCGAGCATGCGCGCCAGGTACAGCGCGGTCACCTCTCCCTCGGTGTTGGGGTTGGTGCACAGGATCACCTCGGTGATCGCCTCGGGCGTGATGCGCGCGAAGAGCTCTTTCACCTTCAGCTGCTCGGGGCCGACTCCCTCGAGCGGGTTCATCGCGCCGAGCAGGACGTGATAGCGCCCGCGGAACTCGCCGGTTCGCTCGATGGCGACGATGTCACGCGCCTCTTCGACCACGCACACGACCGTCGGGTCTCGACGGTCGTCGCTGCAGATCGGGCAGAACTCGGCGTCGGCGACGTTCCAGCATCGTGCGCAGAACCGAACCTTGGCCTTCGCCTCGGTCAAGGCGCTCGCCAAGCGGATGACATCGTCGGCCGGGGCCTTCAACAGGTGGAAGGCGATCCGCTGCGCCGATTTCGGGCCGATGCCGGGAAGGCGCCCGAGTTCGTCGATGAGCACCTGGACCGGAGTGGTGTACGTGGCCATCAGCGCGGCTCGTCGATCACTTCTGAGCCCGGGAAGTGACGGGCGATCCGCTCGATCGGCGAGTCGACGGCCTCGAGCGGTGCATCGACGAGATCGCGCGGGTCGATCTCGTCGTCGGGGGTCACGAACGTCACGTCCGGCCGCTCGGTGACGCCGAGCGCCTGAGCGCCACCACCATCGTGATCGCTGCCGCTGCCGCCGCCCTGCTCGAGCACGAGCGTCACCCGCACCGGAGCGCCGACGACCCGAGCGATCGCCGCCTCGACGTCGCCGCGGTGCTGCTCGCACTTCGAGCGGTGGGTGTCGTTCGGGGCGGCGAGAGTGAGTGCGCCGTCTCGGACGCCGAGCAGCCGTGGAACCGAATAGATGGCCCGAACGAGTGGCTTGAGCGTGGAGATGATGTCGGGCGACCACATCGCCGCGGCGCGGGCGGCCGCGTCCGGCGCTGCAACGGCCGGTGCCGCATGCTCCGCCGGCGCCTGGGCCGGGGTGCGCTCTGCGGCCGGAGCCGGAGCCGGAGCCGGGGCCGCTGCCGGGACGGGCTCGGGTCGAGCGGCCGGCGGCGCGGTTCGAGCCGACTCGTTCGAGTCGTCGGCCGGCGCACCCGCAGTGACGCGCGTGTCGGCCGGGCGCGCCATGCCGCCCGGTGCGGTGGCGTCGCGACGGGCTCGTCCACCGAGTTGCACTCGTCCGGTGGATGGATCCATGGGAGGTGGCGGCGCTGCGGCCACGGCCGGGTGCCCGCCGCCGTCCTGGGCGGCTTTCTCGAGCCGGTCGAGACGATCGAGGATGCTGCCGAGGTCTGACGCCGCTGCCTCGTGGGTGAGTTGCACCAGGGCGACGTCGAGCAGGAGACGTGCGTCGGGAGCGTGCCGCATCTCGACGAGCATCTGACCGAGCCGTTCGATCGCTCGCACCACGCGGGCTGCGCCGAGCCGACGCGCCTGCTCGGCGACCACGGAGGCCTTCAGCTCGGGAAGCGCGACCAGCTCGGGTGCCATCAACGACAGGAAGCAGTCGCGTAGGTGACGCACGATGTCTTCGGACAGCGTCCGTGGGTCGCGGCCCTGCTGGACGGAGTGCGCGACAGCGGTGAGCGCGCGGCCGGGGTCGTGTTCGATGAGCGCTTCGACGAACTCGTCGTAGGGCACGGCATCACTGTCGACGTCGCCCGTCGAGGCCGCCAACTCGAGCGCGCTGAGCGTGTCGCGCGCCGACCCCGCACCCTGCTCGAGTGCCGACTGGATGGCCGCTTCACTGAGCTCGAGTCCGGCGTCGGACGCGACCCAGCGGACATGCTGTTCGAGCTCGTCCATCGGCAGCAGGTGGAACCGCAAGTGCTGGGTGCGGCTCCGGATGGTCTCGCTCACCTTCTGCGGGTCGGTGGTGGCCAGCACGAACACGACGTGCGGCGGCGGCTCTTCGAGCGTCTTGAGCAGGGCCGCCTCGGCCGGCTTCGAGAGCATGTGGACCTCGTCGAGGATGTACACCTTGTGGCGCCCGGGGGTGCCGAGTGACGCCTTCTCGATGAGGTCGCGGATTGCGTCGACGCCGTTGTTGCTGGCCGCGTCGAGTTCGTGCACGTCGTAGCTGGTCCCGCGTTCGACGGCGAGGCACGAGTCGCATTCGCAGCACGGTTCGCCCTCGACCGGTCGCTCGCAGTTGAGGACCTTGGCGAGGACGCGTGCCGACGTGGTCTTGCCGGTGCCTCGCGGGCCCGAGAACAGGTAGGCCTGCCCGGCACGTTCGTTCATGACGGCGTTGCGGAGCGCTCGGACGATGTGCTCCTGGCCGCGAATCTCGCTGAAGCGGCGAGGGCGGTAGCGGCGGTAGAGCGCTTGCGTAGCCATCGAGTGGAGCCTACTGCTGTGCTCGGAGCGCTAGCGTTGCGACTGCGTGATGGGTTCCGACCAGCATTTTTTCATTCAGCGCGCTCGCCGTCTGGCGGCGCTCGTGGCACTGTGCGTTGCCGTCCTGGCGCTCGCTGCCCCGGCGCAGGTGGCCCACGCCGACAACACGCTGGCCTCGTCGAACCCCGCCGACGGCGCGAGTCTCGCCTCGTCACCGGATGCGCTCGTCTTCACCTTCGTCGAGCCGCTCGGTCCCATCAACACCGTCGCGGTCACCTGCAACGGCAACCCGTTCAGCGTGGGGGACCCGACCGTCGGCGCCGATGGCGTGACCCTCACCACGTCGGTGCCCGTCGCCATGCCGAAGGGCACCTGCAACGCGGTCATCACCGTCAGTGCGCTCGACAGCGCCCCCAACGGCACCGCGCAGATCAGCTTCACCGTCACGGCCGACACGGCGGTGGCTCCGACCACCGAGACGCCAGCGGTGACCGAGACGACGGCGGCCACCACCGAGGTGACGAGTGCGCCGGTGACGGGTACCGCCGGTGAGGCCGTCGACGAGGGCCCCAACGTCGGCGGTCCCTTGGGCTTGGCTCGCGTGCTCGCCACGCTCGGGATCGCCGTCGTGTTCGGCTCACTCGTCCTGATCATCGTGGCCTGGCCGGAGGGCACCGACTATCTCATGACGATCCGGCTGTTGCGCACGGCATGGCTCGTCGGGCTGTCGGGCGCCGTGCTCATCGCGGTGTGCCTGACGGCCGAGGTGAATGGAACCTCGATCGGTTCGTCGCTCAATCCGATCTCGTGGCTCGACCTTCGTGACTCCGCCAGCGGACTCGCAGCGCTCGCCCGGGTGGCGCTCTGCGCTGCGATGGGCTGGGTGATCGTACGGCCCGAGCGGGCGATGGACGAGGCGACGCAGCTACCGGCGATGGCGATCCCCGGTCTCGCCGTGCTCACGTTGGGCCTCGAGCGCACCGGCGGTGACCTGGCGCTCGTCGGGGCGGTCGCAGGCATCGGACACGCACTGGCGATGTCGGTGTGGCTCGGCGGCATCGTGTTGGTCTCGAGGGTCGTGCTCTCGGGTCCCGGCGACGAAGACCTCGTCGGTGCCGTGCGCGGCTTTCAGCGCCTCGCCATGCCGGCGCTCGTGGTGACGATCCTGACCGGTGCGGTGCAGACCTATCGCCTCGATCGAGGAGCGCTGTTCGACACCGGCCACGGCCGCGTGATGCTGCTGAAGGCGCTCGCCGTCGGAGCCATGGTGTTCGTCGCGTTGGCGACCCGCCAGTTCTCGGCCTCACGGTTGCGGACGACGACCACCATGACGGTGTCGACCGCTGCGCGTCTGCGGCGCGCCACGTCGATCGAGGCGGCCGGCGGTGTCGTGGTGCTCATGCTCAGTGCATGGCTGCTGTCGCTCACACCGGCCAACCTGATGTCGACCGATCCGGTCGTCGACTACGCCTACACCGACGGTCGGTTCGTCGCCGACGGACTCGACCTGTCGATCAGTCTCACCGGTGGTGTGGGTGCCAACGGCGTCCGCATCGACGTGCTCCAACCCGAGACCGGTCTGAGCAACTTCATCGTCCGGTTCCTCCCGCCCGCCGGGACCGATGCATCGGGGGTCGAACTCACGGTGCCCGCTGCGCTGTCGGGGACCGGGGCTGCGGTCCTGCCCGAGTCCGAGGGGGTCCCGCTCAGCGTCGCCGGGCTGTGGACCCTCGAGGTCGAGGTGACCACGGCCTCGGGCCCGGTGACCGGCCAGAAGACCTTCACCATCACCGACTGACCGTCGGGATGTGACCGTCGGGATGTGACCGTCAGGCTGTGATCGTCACGAGCCGCCCGCCGGACGTACGAGATCACCGAAGGCGACCGGCGCGGCGACGTCGAGTTGGTGATAGCGGCAACTGTCGGTGGTCCGGTCGTCACGCCACCGGACGAGGCCGACCCCGTGACGGAATCGACCGTTCTGCAGTTGCCCGAAGGTCACCTCCGCGACGCGCTCGATGCGCAGTGGGGTCCATGACAGGTCCTTGCCCGCGTTCCAGCGGCTCTGGGCACCGGGCAGGCGCGCCGATTCGTGTGCCTCGGCCTCGGCCCAGTCCCGCCAGGGGTGGCCCCCCAGCGCCCCGTCGAGCAGTGGCGCGAGCTCGTCGAGGAGTTCGGCGCGGCGCTTCACACTGAACCCCGAGGCGACGCCGACGTGGTGGAGCACGCCCTCGTCGTCGTACAGGCCGAGCAGGAGCGAGCCGACCCCGTTGCCGTCTTTGTGCATGCGGTATCCGGCCACGACGCAGTCGGCCGTGCGCGAGTGCTTGACCTTGACGAGCGTGCGCTTGTCGGGCGTGTACGGATCGGCCAACCGTTTGGCGATCACCCCGTCGAGGCCGGCACCCTCGAACTCGACGAACCAGCGGCGGGCGACGGCCTCATCGGTCGTGGCCGGGCAGAGGTGCACCGATCGGTGCTCGCCCTCGAGCACGCTCGCGAGGGCTGCTCGCCGGTGCCGCAGCGGCAGGTCCATGACGACCGTGTCGTCGATGGCCAGCAGGTCGAAGGCCACGAACGAGGCCGGTGTTTCGGCTGCGAGCCGGCGCACCCGTGACGCTGCCGGATGGATGCGTTGCAGCAGCGCGTCGAAGTCGAGTCCCTGGTCGTGTGCGTGCGCGATGACGATCTCACCGTCGATCACGCATCGCTCGGGGAGCGCGGCGAGGAGTGGTTCGAGCAGTTCGGGGAAGTACCGGGTGAACGGCCGTTCGTTGCGGCTGCTGAGCTCGATGTCGTCGCCGTCGCGGAACACGATGCAGCGGAAGCCGTCCCACTTCGGCTCGTACGACCAGGTCGGCTCGCCCCGATCGTCGGGTTCCTGGGTCGGGATGTCGGCCGTCAGCTTGGCGAGCATCGGGGCGAGGGGCGGGAGCAGGGGAAGCCTCACGGCACGACCCTACGTCTGCCACGAGGCCTGTCGGGCCGCGGCTGGGTGGACATCCCGCGGGTGTGAGCTGTCAAGCAGCTTCGGCTGGGCGGTGGGCCCAGGCGGTGTGTTCGTCGTAGAGGACTTGGTGTCGTAGGCAGCCGTGGCGGGCGAGCACGACGTGGCCGCGTCCAGAAGCGCGGGTGATGGGTGATGTTCCGACGTAGTTCTTGCGAGACTTGGCGTCCTGGTAGCGGTTCGGGTCACCCCTGAACTCGCTGATCAAGACGGGCGGCCAGCTCGGTCTCGAGGGTGGCGATCTGCCGGTTGATCTCGAGGAGCACCCCGACGAGCGCAGCGACAGCAGCGCCCATCGCGTCAGCGATCACGGTCGGTGCTTGCAGGTGCTCGGCTCGCACGGTGTCACGGATCTTGACGGCGCGTGCATCGATGTAACGCTGCTGGCCAGCGTGCCGCAACGCAGACGCGATCTTCGCGGTCGACAGGTGACGTCCTGTCATCGGGTTCGGGTCCACACCATCGACTGATGTGCCCGCGCCAGTGTCTTGACAGCCTCGGCGAGTCCGCTGCCCCGACGACCGGGCGGTGCAGATGGCCATCCACCCGCGCCGGGCCAGCCAGGATTCGAGCGTCACACGGATCCGATTTCGCTCCCGATGTCGACAGTCGTTCGCGATGGTTGTCAGTCGATCGCGGCTTGATCGCCAACAGCAGCGGCGGGTTGTTGCGGGGGCGACGGCTGCTGCGATCGGTCGTGGCGGCAAGACCGCGGTGGCTGAGGCGTCGGGCTTGGGTCGTGACACGGTGACCAAGGGTGAGCGAGAGGTGGCGGCGGGGATCGAGCCGTCGGAGCCGTTGCGTGCTCGGGGGGCTGGTGACAAGCCGGCGGTCGACTAGCAGCCCGGTCTGCTCGAAGCTCTCGACGAGCTGGTGTGGCCCGAGACCCGTGGGCATCCCGAGTCGACGTTGCGGTGGACGTTGACGTCGACCTATGAGCTGGCCCGACAGTTGACGGCGAAAGGGTTCAAGGTTTCTGCGGAGCTGGTTCGCCGGTTGTTGCACCAGATGGGCTACTCGTTGCAGGCGCCGTCCAAGCGGATCGAAGGCAGTTCGCATCCGGACCGCAACGCCCAGTTCGAGTACCTCGACGGTGTTGTGGCCGACCGGCTCACCGCGGGTGAGCCGGTGATCAGTGTGGACACCAAGAAGAAGGAACTGATCGGCCGGTACGCCAATGGGGGCAAGGACTGGCGGCCGGCCAAGGATCCTGAACGGGTCAACGTGCACGACTACGCGGACCGCGCACTCGGTGAGTACGCCAAGGCGTTCCCGTACGGGATCTACGACATCGGCAACGACAAGGTTGGGTGTCGGTGGGGTTCCGGCTGCCGCAACCGAGGCAGGGGCCCAGCAAATTCTCGAGGTCGACGATCGGGACGACATGACGCCCTCTCGTCGTCAGCGCTCGCACCCCCTCGAACACCTGGTCGATCGACTGGATGCTCCGGTACGGGCCTTTTCAGCTTGCTGCGGTGTGCGGCGTCGAGTGGGGTTCGGTGCAGGCGTGGTTCAGGCAAGGGACCCACACCGTCGGAGGACGCGACGCAGTGGTGACTTTCATCAAACAGTAAGGCTATGTCAGCAACAAAGCGCTTGACCCCGTCGTCATGAGAGCAATACTCAGAGTCACAGCGATTCAGTTCACCAGTAGAAGGGACTGACAGTGAAGAGACGTCGAAGGCGATCGGGTAACCCGTTGGCAACGAACGGAATCGCAGCGTCCGTGAAGGTCATCGAAGACGGCAAGCGAACGTTCTCGGGCCTGTCACGACGGCGACAGGTCGCAATGGCGGCTTCGGTAGCAGCTGGCTTCGCGAATACAACAGCAGTTGCAGCCCTGCCCAGTACAGCTGCGGCCGCTGCGCCATCACCGACGGGCTTGAGCTACTACCTCGGCGGGGCGTCGACGACGACAGCGACGAACGCAGGCTGCACTGTCGGCAACCTAGCGGCAACCTCGGGCCAACAACGGCTCACATCGATCATCGGATTTGGATCTCCAAGAGCCAGCGGGGGCGCGTCGAACTGGGGATATCCGGACTACACGAGTGCTCAGATCCAGAACTTGGCGACGTCGTTCATCAACGGATTCATGTACTGCGCAAACAGCACCGGGGACACGAACAGCATCCTCCGCGTGGTGCCCACCACGACGAATGACTCGAACGCCAATACCAACGGAACCCATGGAACGGCGTGGGCCAACATGGTCAATTCTCTTCAAGCGGCAGTGAACGCGAACGGCTGGGGAGGCCGAGTCATCGTCTACGGCGGATCGGACATAGAGCCTTCGTTCAATGCGTCGGTCGCAAACACGAAGGCGTGGGTGTCCAACTTCATCGCGACGGCCGGGGTTGGCAAGTTCGTAGGGAAAAACTCGCTGGATGGATGCCCGACGACGGGGGTCTACACGGCCGCCACCACATGCAATGCCCCGAGCTCGGGCGGAGCGGCATGGAAGGTTGATGACCTCTGGTTCGTGTCTGGACAGCAGACGGACATTGCAATGCAGCCTGTTCCACAACTATACGTCAATGCACAGGCACAGCAATGGTACCGCATGACTCAGTACTCGAAAGCGAACAAGGGGTACAAGATGTATTTTCTCAATACGATGTCGCAGGTCGGTGCCTGTTCTCAGGTGGGGTGCAACCCGATTCCACTGAGTCAGAACGCGGCATACGATGCGCTGCAAAACCTCTTGAATGCCGATTCCGCAATAACGATGATGATCGAAGGAGATACCGATGTTCGCTGGGTCTAGGTCGACAGCGCTGACCCTCGGCGTTGCGCTTCTCTTGCTCACAGGTTGCGGGCACGAGATGGTCGCGGCGGACGCCCCGTCGCCATCCGACCATGTGACCAGTACGCCTTCAGACGAAGCGACCAAGTCCGTGCCATCTGCCGCTGCCATCTCGACGGACTTTCATCCGATACCACTCAACCCAGCGGGCACCTTTCCGTCAGGGTATCCGGCCGTCGAACGTGGTTTCGAGGCACAGGCTGACGCACCCTTCCCCGCCTCGGTCTTTCTAGCGACCAATCGACTTACTCTTGTAGATGGTGAAGCGTCTTACTTGATAACTGGCGGCCGGCGTGGTGCTGACGGCCTATCTGAGAAGCTGGGCGCCGTGTACATCGTCGTGCTCGACGCAAGAAGTGGTGAGAAGCGTTCAGAGGGGATACTTGACGTCCCCGAATGCTTGGGAGCCGTGTCGATTTCGTCGGATATCGATGCCCGCGCAATTGCCGTTCGGATTGATTGTTTGGATGTCGACACGCAACAACCGATCTGGTCAGGCGTTCTCAACGCCGTCGACGGTAGTTTCGAGTTTTCGAGCTAGGCGTGATGCAACTGTCACGGACTTCCTTAGAACTTGTGTTGCCAGAAGACATACCGAATCTCTACAGGTTGTGCTGCGCCAGCGAGGCCGGCATCTACTGGCGGTATCGCGGTACGACTCCTTCGCCGTCCGATTTCGCCGCTTCTCTCTGGGTGGGAGTGGTTTCGCAGTACAAAGTGGTCGAACGCAGCACGGGGGCGCTCGTCGGTTTGGTTGTCCTATACGACGACTGCGGACACCACGCGAAGGTTGGCGTGGTGTGTGGGGATGAGTCTGTTGGGTCGGGACTGGTAATCGAAGGCGTTGCTCAGCTCATTCGTCACGCCTTTCGTGCCCGCCCCTATATCAAGCTCTACTTTGAGAGCTCATCCATACTCTTCCCGAGTAGCGCTGAGAGACTGCTCGAGAGAGAGGGGATCTTGAAGGCGTATGTGCACCAGGATGGCCACTATTCGGATGTCACGATCTATTCGCTGTCACGATCGACGTGGGATGCGCAGGAGGACGTCAGCCCCTACAAACAAGCTTCGACTGGATGGAGCCTAGATACATTCCTGGAAGATCTCTCGGCTCGCACTGGTCGGCAACTTGACGCCGACAATAGTGGTCCGGAGAGCCCTGCTGCGCTCGGCTTCGACTCTCTCGATACGCTCCTTCTGATGGAAACCATCGATGAGGTGGCGCGCAATTGGGCGCCTCCACTTCCGCTGGCGGAGCTTCTTTCGCTGCCGCTGGCCGATCTTCATCATCTCGTCAGTGCTCATCTCGAAAGAGTCGAGGCGTAGAGCTCCATGCTCAGCGTCACGAAGTGCTGACCCGCCAACGGCTTCCCACACGAAGCATCGCCGATGCAACACCCGTGCAATGCCATTAGCGTTGCGCACCGTGAGTGACACCACCGACATCATGGCCGCCAAGCTCGACGACCTGCGGCAGCGACGCGAGCAGGCTCTGCACGCGGGTTCCCAGCGTGCCATCGACCGTCAGCACGAGAAGGGCAAGATGCTCGCGCGCGAGCGCATCGAGTACCTGCTCGATCCCGGCAGCTTCAACGAGCTCGACATGCTCGCCCGCCACCGTGCGCATGCGGCGGGGCTCGAAGAGCGTCCCTACACCGATGGTGTGATCACCGGCTGGGGCACGGTCGACGGCCGGAAGGTGTTCGTGTTCAGCCAGGACTTCACCGTGTTCGGTGGTGCGCTCGGCGAGGTGTTCGCCGAGAAGATCCACAAGCTCATGGATCTGGCGCTCAAGGTGGGTGCGCCGGTCGTCGGTCTGAACGACGGGGCGGGGGCTCGTATCCAAGAGGGTGTGGTCAGCCTCGCCAGCTATGGCGGCATCTTCTACCGCAACGTGCTGTCGAGCGGTGTGGTGCCCCAGATCTCGGTCATCCTCGGTCCGTGCGCCGGTGGTGCCGTGTACAGCCCGGCCATGACCGACTTCATCTTCATGGTCCGCGAGAGCAGCCACATGTTCATCACCGGCCCCGACGTGGTGAAGACGGTGACGGGCGAGGAGGTCACGCTCGAAGAGCTCGGTGGCGCGATGAGTCACGCGTCGAAGAGCGGCGTGGCGACCTTCGTGAGCACGGACGAGAAGGCGTGCCTCGACGACGTCCGGTTCCTGCTGAGCTTCCTGCCCTCCAACAACCTCGAGGAGCCGCCGGGGGTCGACACCGGCGACGACCCCGATCGCCTGTGCCCCGAGTTGCGCACGATCATGCCGGCGTCGCCGAACCAGCCGTACGACATGAAGAAGGTGATCGCCTCGGTCGTCGACGACGGCGAGTTCTTCGAGTACTTCCCGCACTGGGCCAAGAGCATCGTGTGCGGTTTCAGCCGCATCGATGGTCAGCCCGTCGGCATCGTCGGCAACCAGCCGATGATCCTGGCCGGCGTGCTCGACATCGAGTCGAGCGAGAAGGCCGCACGCTTCGTGCGCACCTGTGATGCGTTCAACATCCCGCTGGTCACCTTCGTCGATGTCCCGGGGTTCCTCCCCGGCGTCGATCAGGAGTACAACGGCATCATCCGTCACGGCGCGAAGCTGCTGTACGCGTTCTGCGAAGCCACGGTGCCGCGGATCCAGGTGATCACCCGGAAGGCGTACGGCGGTGCGTACGTCGTCATGAACTCGAAGTCGATCGGGGCCGATCTCGCCTACGCGTGGCCGTCCGCCGAGCTCGCCGTGATGGGTCCGCAGGGCGCGGTCGAGATCGTCTACCGGCGCGAGTTGCAGCAGGCCGCCGATCCGGCTGGTCGCCGCCTCGAACTGGTCGCCGAGTACACCGAGAAGTACGCGAACCCGTACAACGCTGCAGAGCGCGGCTATGTCGATGACGTCATCGACCCGGCCGAGACCCGGCAGAAGGTGGTGGCAGGTCTGCGACTGCTGCGCACCAAGCGCGAGGAGTTGCCGCGGCGCAAGCACGGCAACATGCCGCTGTGAGCGACTCGCCCGTCCCTGCCCCGGCGATCTCGCCGATGCCGACCGAGGAGGAGGCCGTGGCGATCATGGCCGCCACCGAAGCGCTGTGGCCGCGGCCGGTGGTCGTGGTCGACGACTCGCCGCGCCGCGCTCCGGCCTGGCGGTTCAGCGGCCGCTGGTGGGCCCGACCGCTGCCGTCGCGTCGCGACCGCCCGTTCCGCTGATCGTCCGTCGGTCGTCCGTCGGTCGCTGCGGCATCGGCTACGGTCCGGTGCATGAGCATGCCGCCGCCACCGCCACCACCGTCCGTGCCGGGGACCCCGCCCATGTATCCGAGCGGCGGACCGGGTTCGGCCCCGCCGCCCCCGTACGGGTACCAGCCGGGCGGGTCGGGTGCGGTGGCCTATGCCGGGTTCGGTGCGCGCCTCGGCGGCTATCTCCTCGACGGCCTGTTGTACGGGTTGGTCGCCCTCGTGTTCGTCATCCCGGCGGTGATCCTCGGTGTCATGGCGTTCGACGACTGTCAGACCTACACCGATGCCGATGGCATGACGAGTCTCGAGTGCGGTCCTGGTGAACTGAACGGCGGCCTGCTCGCTGCCGGGATCCTGATCGGCGTGATCGGCTACATCATCATCGCCGTCGTCTACATCCGGGCGTTGGGTCGCACGGGGCAGACCTGGGGCCGCAAGATCGTCGGCATCAAGGTGGTCGGCAAAGAGTCCGGCCAGCCGCTCGGTGTGGGCAAGGCGATCGGGCGGACGCTCGTCGAGGTGATCGTGTCGGGCAACTGCATCCTCGGGTACCTGTGGATGCTGTGGGACCGCGACAAGCAGACGTGGCACGACAAGATCGTGAGTTCCGTCGTCGTCAAGACCTGACGCACGCGACGCCGGCCGTCGCCGCCGCCGCCGCTCGGGCCGGGCTACCATCGACCGCGTGGACATCACCACGGTGGCGGACGACCTGATCGTTGCTCACGACGGCCATGCGGTCTACCGCATCGAGGGCCTCGAACCCGAGACCGTGCACACCGTCGAGGGTTGGTCGGTCCGTACCCTGCCTCGTCCCGGTGGCGAGCTGCTCTGCCGGTTCGGCACCGTCAACGACGTGCACTTCGGTGAGACCGAGTGCGGACGGATCGACGACGACCCGCAGGGCCCGATCCAGCGTGCTGCGCCCGGCGAGCCGCCGTACCCCGAGACGATGAACCGTGCTGCGGCCGACGAGATGTCGGCCGCCGACCTCGCTGCGGTGTTCGTGAAGGGCGATCTCTCGGTCGACGGTCGACCCGACGAGTGGGCGGCGTTCGAGGCCTGCTATCGCGACACCTTCGGTGCCCGGCTCCACGTGGTCCGCGGCAACCACGACTCGTACCACGCTCAGGACGCGTACGCCGGTGATCAGTGGGTCGAGCTCCCCGGTGTGGCGGTCGCCCTGATGGACACGGCGATCCCGACCAAGACCACGGGTTGGCTCGATCCTCATCAGTTGGAGTGGCTCGACGAGCGTGCTGCCCGCTCGGATCGTCCGGTGGTCGTGATGGGTCACCATCAACAGTGGACCGGCGGCAACCGCAGCGACGACTACTTCGGTCTCCACCCCGACCCGAGCGACGGCCTCACCGAGGTGATGATGCGCCGGTCGCAGGTGGTCGCCTACACGGCCGGACACACCCACCGGCACCGACGTCGGCTGTTGCCCAACGGGGTTCCGTCGATCGAGGTCGGGTGCGTGAAGGACTTTCCCGGCACCTGGGCCGAGTACCGGGTGTACGAGGGAGGGATCATGCAGGTCGTGCACCGCATGTCGTCACCCGAGGCGCTCGCGTGGAGCGAGCGCTGTCGACGTCTCTACAGCGACTTCGGCATCGACTACGAGAGCTACGCGCTCGGGAGTTTGGCCGACCGTTGCTTCGTCATCGGTCTGCGTTGAGCGGTCCGGTGGGTTGGCTCGGTCGCTTCGCCGGCGTGGCGGCGGCCGAGGTTGTGCCCGGGTGCGGGCGGATCGCATGATGGACACCGTGAACCCCACTCCGTCGGCGCTCGCCGGTCTGCGCGTGATCGATCTGTCGACCGTGCTCGCCGGTCCCAACTGTGCTCGGTACCTCGCCGATTTCGGAGCCGACGTCATCAAGGTCGAACGCCCCGACACGGGGGACACGCTGCGCAACATGGCCTGGCGTGACCCGCGTGACGGCGTGGGTATGTGGTGGAAGCTCGTCAACCGCAACAAGCGCACGATCGCCCTCGACCTGAAGGACGCCGCCGACCGGGCCGTGCTGCTCGGGTTGGTCGACGAGGCGCACGTGCTGGTCGAGAACTTCCGGCCGGGCACGCTCGAACGGCTCGATCTCGGCCCCGACGTCTTGCACGAACGCAACCCGCAGTTGGTGGTGACGAGGGTGACCGGGTTCGGGCAGGACGGTCCGTACTCGGGCCGGGCCGGGTTCGCCACCATCGCCGAATCGATGTCGGGTCTCGCCTCGATCAGCGGTGAGCCCGGCGGACAACCGCTCCTCCCTGCGATTGCGCTCACCGACGAGGTCACCGGTCTGGTCGGTGCATTTGCAACGATGGTCGCACTGCACAGCGGGGTCGGTCAGGTGGTCGACGTGTCATTGCTCGAGAGCGTGTTCCAGATCATGGGTCCGCTCGCCTCGCTGTACGGGTTGACGGGCGAGATGCAGCAGCGGCTCGGCGCCGGGCTCCCGTACACCGTTCCGCGAGGCACGTACCGCTGTAGCGATGGTGCGTGGGTCGGTGTGTCGACCAGTGCCGACAGCGTCGCTCGTCGGGTGATGGCCCTGCTCGGCGTCGGCGACGACGAGCGCTTTGCGTCGTTCGCCGGGCGTATGGCCCACCGGGACGAGCTCGAGACGATCATGCGCGACTGGTGCGCAGTGCGCACGCAGGCCGAGGTGATCGAGGCGTTCACGTCGGCCGAGGCCGCGATCGGGCCGGTGATGGACATGGCCGACATCGCGAGCGACCCGCACTATGCGGCACGCGACGCGATCGTCGAGGTGGACGGCACGCCGATGCAGGGCATCGTCGCCAAACTGAGTGCCACACCGGGCGCCG
The DNA here is from genome assembly GCA_039796935.1 of Actinomycetota bacterium. Lineage (GTDB taxonomy): Bacteria > Actinomycetota > Acidimicrobiia > Acidimicrobiales > Ilumatobacteraceae > VFMC01. The sequence goes on from JBDKIV010000317.1 coordinate 20,564, forward strand.
TCAAGTGGTCGGGACGCCCCATCGACGCCGACGGCGACGACATCCGTGCCAACGGCTGGGGCTGACGTTCAAGCCGGCGGGTTGTCGGCGACGGTCACATCGACGACGAGCTCGCGGCCCGACGAGAACCCGAGCACCAGTTCGAACCGGTCGCCGAGTTCGAGCGGTTCGGTGAGGTCGATCAGCATGAGGTGGTTGCCGCCGGGCTCGAACACGAGCGGCTCACCGACGCCGAGTTCGAACTGTTCGACGCTGCCCATCGAGAACACCTCTGCATCGCCACCCCCGTGCGAGTGCGATCCGCCGCCGTCGGTGACGGTCGTTGCGTGCATCTCGACGTCCGACGCGATCGACTCGTCGACGCTGGCAGACACGAGGGTGTCGGCGATGTCGGTCGACAGGTCGAGATAGATCACGCCACTGTCGGCCCCGCCAGGGGTCGGACGGGACCACGCCGAGCGTGCTGCGAACACCGCGCTGTCCGAGCCGCACGCGCTGACGGCGAGCAGGGCGCCCATGGCAGCGACGGTGGCGGCGCGACCGACGCGCACGCTCATGACGACCGTGCCGGCTGGCCGAAGAACGATCGGAGTGGCCCCACCCGGCGGATGACGAAACGGTCGATGCCCAGGATCACGAGTGCCGTGACCGCCCACTGCGGGAACACGACGGCGAGCAGGCACGCGCACAGCGCGAGCTGCTTCGAGAGCCGAACATCGACCGGACGACGCGGCAGGCCGAGCGAACCAGGACGGCGACGCTTCCAGAACATCACGAAGCCGCTGATGATCGACCAGATCGAGAGCACGCACAGCAGGGTCATGAAGATGCGCGACACGATCCCGAGCTGCGTGCCCATGTGCGTGCTGACGAGATAGTCCATGCCTCGAGCGATGGTACCCACGCCGTAGACGGACTGCTCGGCGAGCGTCTCCCCCGAGAACTGGTCGAGGAAGACGTCGCGTGCCTCGCCGGTCTTGCGGGGCCACGAGTTGTAGAGCGTGAACGCACCGTAGACCGGGTTGCCGGCCTCGTCGGCGCTGTTCGACGGGAACGAGATCGTGTAGCCGGGCTTCATCCCTTCGGTGGCTGCGATCGCTGCGACGTCGTCGAGGGAGAGCGGCGCGGGCATCGTTGCATCGGCCGGCGGGGCGTAGCTCGCCGGGATCGGGAAGTCGCCGGTGTTCCACGGGATCTGGTTGCCGAGCCGGTCGAGGTCACCGCGGACACCCAGGCTGCTGGCCGGTGCGTCGACGTACTCGCCCGGGGTGAGGGTGTCCGCCAGCGAGCTGAACTGCTCGGACCAGTAGGTCGACCAGGCCAGACCGGACACGATGGTGAGCGCCATGACGGCGAACATGAGGACGCCTCCGGTGCCATGGAGATCTCTCCATCGGGCGCGGCCCGAGACGCCGCGACGGATGAACCAGTTCCGTCGAACGGCGCTCTGCACTCGCGAGCGTCGTGGGAACCAGAGATACAGGCCGGACATGACGAGCACGAGCGTCCAGACCCCGAGGATCTCGAGGACGAGGTCGCCGAGCACGTAGTCGCGCATCACCGGGCCACCGTCCCACAGGGCGGCGACGGCGGGGAGCGGCACGGTGATCGAGTCGTTGTTGAGATGCCCGTGCAGACGGTTGGAGAAGGCGACGATGCCGCCCGACGGCTCGGCGTCGCCGAGCACCTCGGCCGTGTACGGGTCGACGAACACCCAGAGCCCGTCGGCGCTGCCGTCCTCGACGAAGAAACGGGTCGTCCGGGCTTCGTCAGCCGGGGGAGTGACGTCGAGCACGGTGCCGTCCGGGTAGGCGATCTCGACTGCGGCGGCTTGATCGTCGAGCGACACGGCGGTCGCCGATGCGCTCGGTGCCTCGACCGAGCGAAGATCGGACTGGGTGAGGTCCTGGATCGGCTGCGTGTAGAGGATCACCAGGCCGGTGACCGCCATCACGAGGATGAACGGCATGGCGAACATGCCGGCGTAGAAGTGCATTCGCCAGATCGACCGCCACTGCCGGTTCGACGAACCGGAGTCCGATCCGGGGGCCGACTCGGTGGCGGGGTCGCAGTCGCGCTCGGCGGTGTCGCTGCCGTCGGCAGCATCGCTGAGGGTGGTCATGTCGTCGTCTCCTCGTCATCACCCGGGCGGCTCGGTGTGCGCCTGGTCGATGATGGGTCGCTCGAACGTGGAACGAAGTTCCAAGGTCCTTCGACATCGTGACGAACGACCCGGCCCGAACCGATCGGGCCCGTGGTACCCCGCGGCCGTCAGGCGCTCAGGTGCTGAGGCCGACCGGGCAGCTGACGCCGGTTCCGCCGATGCCGCAGTAACCGTTCGGGTTCTTGGCGAGGTACTGCTGGTGGTAGGGCTCGGCGTAGTAGAACGGGCCCGCCGCAGCGATCTCGGTGGAGATCGACCCGTAGCCGGCGGCCGCCAGGCGTTCCTGATATCGGTCGCGGCTCGCCGAGGCGAGCTCGAGGTGACCGTCCGTGGTCGTGTAGATCGCGCTCCGGTACTGCGTGCCGACGTCGTTGCCCTGACGCATCCCTTGCGTGGGGTCGTGCTGCTCCCAGAACACCTTGAGGAGTTGCTCGTAGCTCACCTGGGCAGGGTCGAACACGACCAGCACGACCTCGGTGTGGCCGGTGAGTGCCGAGCAGGTCTCTTCATAGGTCGGGTTGGGCGTGAAGCCCCCGGCGTAGCCGACGGCGGTCGACCACACCCCCGGGATCTGCCAGAACACACGCTCGGCTCCCCAGAAGCAGCCGAGGCCGAACACGGCGGTCTCGAAGCCGTCGGGCCACGGGCCGACCAGTGGGTGACCGTTGACGAAGTGCGTCTCGGGCACGGGCATCGTCTGATCGGTACGACCGGGCAGTGCATCGGCCGGGTCGACCATCACCGTCTTCTTGCTCCAGAACATGTGGACCCCTTTCGAGCTGCGTACATTCTGCGCTCGTGATCATTCGTGATGTCAGATCGGACGAGCTCGGCGCGGCGCTCGCGCTCAACAACGCCAACGTACCCGCCCTCAACGAGCTGGACGCGGCGGAGATCGACCGGCTGCACGCGATGAGCATCGTGTCGCTCGCCGCCGAGGTCGACGGCTCGTTCGCGGGCTTCTGCATCGTGATGGGCCCGGGTGCCGACTACGCCAGCCTCAACTACACCTGGTTCTCGCGCCGCCACGACCGTTTCGCCTACCTCGACCGCATCGCTGTCGACCCGGCGTTTCGTCGCTACGGCATCGGCCGCGGGTTCTATGCCGAACTCCAGCATCGCCTCGAGGGTCAGTGGCCGGTGCTGTGCTGCGAGGTCAACGTCCGGCCGCGTAACGACGTGTCGCTCGAGTTCCACCACACGGTGGGGTTCCGCGAGGTGGGCCAGCAGGACACCGACGGTGGGAAGAAGACCGTGTCGCTGCTCGAACTACCCCTCTGACCCCGGCACCCACCGGCACCGGGTCGGTCAGCGACGGTCCTGCAGGAAACGGAAGCGGTCGCGCACGGCAGCCACGTGCTCGGCCGAGATGTCGGCCAACAGGATGCTCTCGGTGTGCGCAGCCGAGGCGAGCACCTCGCCCAACGGATCGATGATCCGGCTGTCGCCCGAGTAGGCGAGCGTGCCGCCGGTGCCGACCCGGTTGCAGCCGATCACGTATGCCTGGTTCTCGATGGCTCGCGCCTGCAACAGGCTCATCCAGTGTGTGCGCCGGCTCTCGGGCCAGTTGGCCGGCACCAGGTAGACGTCGGTGGTGGATGCGAGCTGCCAGAACTCGTCGGCGAATCGAAGGTCGTAGCAGACGAAGAGGGTGAAGCGAAGCCCGTCGATGGTGACCTGGGTGAACCGGTCGCCGGCACGGAAGTGACGGTCTTCGCCTGCGTAGGTGAACGGGTGGATCTTGCGGTAGCGGTGCATCTGGCCATCGGGTCCGGCCAGCACGAAGCTGTTGTGGGGACGCTGGTCGTCGGCCGTGGCGTCCGGGTGGATCTCGGGGCACGAGCCGCCCACCCACACACCGTGCGTGCGTGCCTGCTCGGCGAGGAACTGCGACGACGGCCCACCCTCGGGTTCGCCGAGGTCGTCGCGGTCGGTGGCGAAGCCGGTCGAGAAGGTCTCGGACAGCAGCACCAGACGGGCGCCCGAGGCGGCAGCGCCGGCGATCAGCGGAGCCAGGTGGGCGAAGTTGGCCGTGCGGTCGCACCACGCGATGTCGTGCTGGACGGCGGCGATCCGGAACGTCGTCATGAAGCACACAGTCCTTTCAGGCGGGTCACGGCCTCGTCGAGCACCTCGGGTCGTTTGCAGAACGCGAACCGGACCAGATGCCTGCCCTCGTGGCGGTTCATGTAGAAGACCTCGTTGGGGATCGCCACCACACCGCAGCGGTGGGGGAGTTCGCGGCAGAACGCCATGCCGTCGCCGTCGGCGCGCAGCGGCCGGACATCGACCGTGACGAAGTACGTGCCGTGGGTCGGGTAGACGTCGAAGCCTGCGTCGACGAGGCCGGGCAGCAGCCGGTCGCGTTTGGCCTGGAGGTCTGCTGCGAACCAGTCGAAGTACTCGTCGCCGAGGCCGAGACCGACCGCGATCGCCGGCTGGAACGGACCGCCGTTCACGAAGGTGAGGAACTGCTTGGCCGTCTTTGCGGCCGCTACCAGCGCTGGCGGCCCACACAGCCAACCGATCTTCCAGCCGGTGGTGTTGAAGGTCTTGCCGGCGCTCGAAACGCTGAGGGTGCGCTCACGCATGCCCGGCAGGGTGGCCATCGCGATGTGTCGGGCGTCGTCGAACACGAGGTGCTCGTAGACCTCGTCGGTCACCACGATGAGGTCGTGCTCGATCGCGAGGTCGGCGACCATCTGCATCTCGAGGGCATCGAACACCTTGCCGGTGGGATTGTGCGGCGTGTTGAGCAGGAGCAGCTTGGTCTTGGGTGTGATGGCGGCGCGGAGTTCGTCGGGGTCGAAGCCGTAGTGGGGTGGCCGCAGGGTGACGGGCTTCGCCACGGCACCGGCCATCGCGATGCATGCCTGGTAGCTGTCGTACATCGGCTCGAACACGACGACCTCGTCGCCGGTGTCGAGCAGTCCGAGCAGTGCGCCGGCCAAGGCTTCCGTGGCGCCAGCCGTGACCAACACCTCGCTGTCGGGGTCGAGGTCGAGACCGTAGAAGCGTTGCTGGTGGTTTGCGATCGCCTGGCGCAGTACCGGCATTCCCGGTCCGGGCGGGTACTGGTTGAGGCCCCCGTTGATGGCGTCGATCGCGGCGTCGAGCACCTCGCGTGGGCCGTCGGTGTCGGGGAATCCCTGGCCCAGGTTGACGCTCCCGGTACTGACGGCCAGCGCCGACATCTCGGCGAAGATGGTGGTGCCGAACCCCTGGAGCTTGGCGGTCAGGTATGGCAGCCGTCCGCTCATCGGAAGCCCTCCAACTGCTCGGGGCCGAACGACATCGGCAGGATCTGCTCGAGGGTCACCACGGCTCGGACGCCCTCGGGGCCGCACACGTGGATACGGGTGGCGAGCGGGGCGAACTCGCGCAGCTTCTGGCGGCACCCGCCGCAACACGTGGCCAGCCCGGGGGCGCGGGTGACGACGAGCACCTCGGCGATCTGCGTCTCGCCGGCCGACACCATGGCGGCGATGGCGCTCGCTTCGGCGCACCACCCCTGCGGGTAGGCGGCGTTCTCGACGTTGCAGCCCGCGTACACCGTGCCGCTCGAACTGCGGATCGCGGCGCCCACCGGGAAGTTCGAGTACGGGGCGTAGGCGCGGTCCATCACGGTGACCGCCGCGTCGAAGAGCGCGCGGAGGTCGGGCGGCATGGCCGCTGCCTCGAGTGGCGTGGACGAGGGGTCGTCGGCAGACATGAATGCCAGGTTAGGTGCGCGGCGTGCCACCATGGGACCCCTATGTCGTCCACCCCTTCCACCGGTCGCCGCGGCATCCGTCGTCGCCTGTTCGACACCACCGCTGCGCGCACCGTCGTGTCGGTGTGGGCATGGTTCGCGCTCGGTGTGCTGGTGGTCATCTGGACACCCCTCGTGTTCCTGGTCTGGTTGGTGACGCTGCCGTTCGACCGGGGGCACTACGCGGCCGGGTACCTGTTCCGCAAGGTCTGCGTGGCGATCCAGATGAGCAATCCGCTCTGGAGGTTCCGGACCTCGGGCACCAACATCACCGACCCGCGGCGGCCGTACGTGGTGGTGGCCAACCACGAGAGCTTCGTCGACATCCTCCTCATCTCGCACCTGCCGTGGGAGATGAAATGGCTGTCGAAGGCCACGTTCTTCAAGTTCCCGCTGGTGGGCTGGATGATGCAGATGGCCGGCGACATCCGGCTGGTGCGCGGCCAGAAGGACAGCGTCATCGCAGCGATGGCCGAGTGCACCGACCGCCTGGCGAGGAAGACCAGCGTGATGATCTTCCCAGAGGGCACGCGCAGCCGCGACGGCAACCTGCAGCCGTTCAAGGACGGCGCGTTCCGCCTGGCCATCGAGAACCAGGTCCCGGTGCTGCCCCTCGCCGTGCACGGCGCCTACACCGGGCTCGTGAAGGGTGACTGGCGCTTCGGCGTGACCGATGCAGAGGTGAGAGTGCTCACCCCGATCGAGACGGAGGGCATGACGCTCGACGACCTTCCTGCGCTCAAGCAACGGGCCGTCGACGCGATCGCTGCCGCGGTCGCCGACATGAAGGTTGCCGAGGCGGCTCGGGAGGGGTCGATCTCATGACGTCACTCCAACTGCTCGACGAAGTCGGGGAGGCCATCGAAGGTGGCCGACCGGTCGTGGCGCTCGAGTCGACCATCATCAGTCACGGGATGCCGTATCCGACCAACGTCGAGATGGCGCTCGAGGTCGAGTCGATCGTTCGCTCGGAGGGAGCTGTCCCGGCGACCATCGCCGTGCTCGACGGCGTGTGCCGGGTCGGGTTGGATTCGAGCGCGCTCGAACTGCTGGCCACGCATCACGAGGTCCACAAGGCGACCACACGCGATCTGCCCTGGTTGCTCGCGACCGGCCGTCACGGAGCCACGACCGTTGCCGCGACGATGCGGATTGCAGCCCTGGCCGGTATCCGCACGTTCGCCACGGGTGGGATCGGTGGGGTGCATCGGGGCGCGGCCACATCGTTCGACGTCTCGGCCGACCTGACCGAACTCGCCGTCACGCCCGTGGCCGTCGTGTCGGCCGGGGTCAAGTCGATCCTCGACATCGGGCTGACGCTCGAACGTCTCGAGACCCTGGGTGTGCCGGTGGTGGTCAACGGCAGCGACGAGTTCCCGTCGTTCTACTCGCGCGGCAGTGGCTTTCCGGCGCCACGGCGTCTCGACGGGCCGTCACAGATCGCGGCGTTCATGCATGCAGCGTGGGACGTGCTCGGGCTGACGGCTGGCGTCAGCATCGCCAATCCGATCCCGGAGGCCGACGAGATCCCTGCGGCAGAGATCGGCACCGTCATCGACGCGGCCCTCGCCGAGCTGAGCCAGCGCGGGATCGTCGGTCAGGACGTGACCCCGTTCCTGCTCGGGCGCGTGGTCGAGCAGACAGCCGGCCGGAGCCTCGACGCGAACCTGGCGCTCGTGCGCAACAACGCCCGAACCGCGGCGCGCATCGCCGGCGAGTACGCGCGGCTCGTCATGTCATGAGCTGGTACCACGACCGGGTGCTCCCCAGGGTGATCGACGTCGCTTGCTCGTCGAAGGCGCTGGGCGCTCATCGCAGAGCGACGCTGGCCACGACGCGCGGCACGGTGGCCGAGATCGGGTTCGGCTCGGGCACGAACCTGCCGTACTACCCCGCGACGGTCGATCGCGTGCTGGCCGTGGAACCAGCAGCGCACGCGGTCGAACTGGCGGCGGGTCGTATCGGTGCGGCCCCGTTCCCGGTCGAGGTGGTGGGTCTCGACGGTGAGCACCTCCCGCTGGCTGATGCCTCGGTCGATGCCGTCGTCTCGACGTTCACGCTGTGCACGATCCCTCGTGTGGAGGCGGCCCTTGCCGAAGTGCGCCGGGTGCTGCGGCCGGGCGGAACCTTCCACGTGCTCGAGCACGGTCTCGCCGACGACGATGCCGTGCGTCGCTGGCAACGACGGGTCGAGCCGGTTCAGTACCGGCTGGCCGGGGGATGCCACACCACACGTGACGTGCCCGCGCTGCTCTCGGCCGCCGGGTTCGAGTGGTCCGAGATGCACCGTTGGTACGCCGGGCGGCCGCGAACGCTGATGGCGCTGACCCGGGTGGTGGCCACCGTCGGCTGAACCGGACGTGCGCCCTCGTCGACTGCCGGGCACACTGTGGCCATGCCCGAGGGTGACACCATTCGACGGCTCGCCGATCGCATCACGGCCCGGTTCGCCGGGCAGGAGTGTCGGCGATGCGTCACCCGTGACCCTCGACTGGTCGGTGTGGATCTCGCCGGGTCGACGCTCGTCTCGGCCGACGCCGTGGGCAAGCACCTGCTGATCCGCTTCGACGACGGGCGCACCGTGCACGCGCACCTGTTGATGGACGGCCGCTTCGCGGTCGGTCCGGCCTCGCGAGAGCCCGAGTGGCGTCGACGGATCGAGTTGTGGTTCGACGATGGCCGCTTGACCGGGGTCGACGTGCCGCTGCTCGGGGTGGTGCCGACGGCTGCCGAGGGGCAGGTCGTCGGACATCTGGGTCCCGATCTCTGCGGTGTCGTCGCCCCCGACCCGCTGGTGGTGGCAGCTCGTCTGCAGCGCGAGCCCGATGTGCCGCTCGCGGCGGCGCTCCTCGATCAGCGCAACGTCGCCGGGTTCGGCAACGTGTACGCCGTCGAACTGCCGTTCATCGTCGGTGTGTCACCGTTGCAGCCGGTCGGTGCGATCGACCTGCTCGACGTCCTGCTGCGGGTGGGAACACCGATGATCCGCCTGCACGGTCGCCAGGGTCCGCGCAACACCACGGGTCGTCGGCTCGCGACGGCCGATCACTTCGTGTACGGCCGCCAGTCGTGCCCGGTCTGCGCAGTGCCGCTCGAACGTCGTGACGAGCGATCGAGCCCCTGGGGCAGGATCACGGCGTGGTGCCCGGTCTGCCAGCGGATCGAGTTGCCCAGAACGGCCGACCTCGCCCGTGCTCGCCGACTCCTCGCGTTGCACCCGGTGCGGCGCGACCCGCTCTTTCCCGGCCCACCCGCCTGAGCGGGACGCTGCGTCAGTGCGGCCCGGTGAAGCCGAAGCTCGCGCGGAGATGGTCGTCGGTGAGGACCTCGGCGGGTGTGCCGATCGCGACGATGCGACCGGCGAGCAAGATGACGAGGTCGGCGTCGTCGGCGTCGTCGAGGTCGTGGGTGGCCATCACCACGGCGCAGCCGCGAGCGCGTTCGGCGCGAATGGCCTGGGCAAAAGTCTCGCGGCCGTTCGGGTCGAGGCCGGCCGTCGGCTCGTCGAGGAGGAGCAGGTCGGCGCGTCGGGCGAGCGCCTGGGCCAGGTGGGTTCGCTGCTGCTGACCACCGGAGAGCTCGAGCAGGGGTCGACCGGCGAAGGGCGTCACGCCCATGCGCTCGATGGCGTCGTTGCAGAGGTCGCGGTCGCGAGGCCGGGTGCGCCGAATCAGCCCGAGTGATGCGAAGCGCCCCATCGCGACCACATCCGCGGCGCGGATGGGGAGCGTGAAGGTGGAGGGCGGTCGCTGCGCCAGATAGCCGACCCGCGCCGGTTGCCGGCCAGGGTCCTGGCCGAGCACGCTCACCCGGCCACCGACAGGTTCGATCAGGCCGGCGAGCGTGCGGAGCAGCGTCGACTTTCCCGATCCGTTGGTGCCGATGAGGCACAGCATGCCACCGGCCTCGAGGGTGACGTCGATCCCCTCGACCACGGTGCGGCCGGGGTAGCCGACGTCGAGGCCGCAGGCCTCGACGGCCACGTCGCCGGATGCCGTCGTGACGGTGTGGTTGCTCACGAGGGTGCTCGCGATCCGAGCGACGTGCGTCGCTGCTCGAGCCCGCGGCGCAGCTCGACCACCGTGAACGTGCCTGCGAAGATGGCGACGGCCACCACGACGATGCTCGAGCCGGCGGCCAGGTCGGCGTGGTAACTGAGCAGCAGGCCGAGGTAACTCGACAGCGAGCCGATCACTGCGGCAACCCCCATCATGGCGCCGATGCGACGGGTGATGAGCGCTGCCGCCGACGCGGGGGCGACGAGCATCCCGAACACGAGCAGTGTGCCGACCGACTGGAACGAACTGATGATGGCGACGGCCACGATGCCGAGCATCAAGGCCTGGTACCGGCGCACGCTGAATCCGGACGTGGCGGCGAGGTCTGGTTCGATGCAGAGCAGCAGGAACGGCCGTCGGCAGAGCCAGGCGATGAAGCCGACGACCGCAACGGCGACGAGTTGCCAGACGAGCTCGGTCTGGTCGACCCCGAGCACGTCGCCGAACAGGATCCGGGTGAGGTCGCCCGTGAAGCTGCGCGACCGCGACGTGATCATGACGCCGAGCGCGAGCATCCCGGCGAAGAACAGCCCGATCGCCGTGTCGCCCGACAGGCGCGAGCGGCGGGTGATGACCGACACCCCCGACATCATCACGACGGTTCCGGCGGCTGCTCCGAGCGTGACGGGTAGGCCGACCAGCAGTGCCACGGCGATTCCCGGAAGGACGCCGTGGGCCAGTGCATCGGCGACGAACGCCAGTCCGCGCAGCACCACGAACGTACCGACGATCGCACAGCACACGGCGACGAGCACCCCGGCCGCGAGGGCGCGGGACAAGAAGACGTTGTCGGCGAACGGGGCGATGAGGGTGTCGTACAGAGTCAGGTCCTGCCGAGGGCGCCGGCGATCCGTGTGGCCAGATCGAGGATGTATGCACGGTACCCGCCGGTGTCGGGCAGCTTGTGCGACGGTAGCTCGACGAGGGGTACGCCGACTTCGTCGGCCACCTGTCGGGCGACCCCCGACGGGGTGCCGATCTCGGTGAAGATGGCGCGCACGTCCTCGGTCTCGGCCAGCTCGATCAGATCGGCCATCTCGCCGCTCGACGCTTCTGCGGTGGACGAGAGGCTGGCGATGACGGCGCCGATGACGGTGCAGTCGTATCGGTCGGCGAAGTATCCGAGTGACTCGTGGCCGGTGACGAGTCGACATGCACCGTCGGGGATGACCGACATGGTGCTGCGGACCTCGGCGTCGAGTCGGTCGAGTTCGTCGATCAACTGTTCGAGCGACTCGCTCAGATCGACACCGAGTTCGCGCTCGAGCGCTTCGGCGAGCGCCGGTGCCATCTCGGCCATCGTGAGCGGGTCGGTCCACAGGTGTGGGTCGCCGTCGGCGTGGCCGTGCTCGTCGGCGGCCTCACTGCCATCGGTGTGTTCGTCGTCGCCACCGTCGCCACCGTCGGCGAGCTCGCGCACGGTGACGTGGTCGGCGACTTCGAACACGGGGATGCCGTCGTCCTCGGCTTCGTGGATCGCGTCGACGAGGCCCTCTTCGAGGTCGAGCCCGTTGGCGACGATGAGAGCGGCCTGTCGCATTCGTTCGACTTCTCGGGCGGAGACCGCATGGTCGTGCGGGTCGAGTCCGTTGGGGATGGTCACCTCGACGGCCGCTGCGTCCCCGACGAGCTGCTCGACGAGGTCGCCGAGGATGGAGTACGTCACCACGACCAGAGGTCGGCCGTCGACGAGGGCGACCTCGGACGAGCGCTCTCCGGTGCTGCACGAGGTGAGCGCGACCGCCGCGGCGATGAGCAGGGGGACGAGTCGGCGCCCCGATGAACGGGCCGGTGATCGTGTTGTCGTTGGTCGAATCATGCGTTTCGTTCCCAGCTTGTTGGTTCTCACCGCATTCCCAATATTGAGAACACATCTCAAATAGTATGTCGGATCGGCGCTTGCTCTGCAACGGTGACTCCGGGTCGGGGCCCGGCCCCGGCGCTGGCTACAGTCCCGAACGTGACCGACACCGCAGCCCCCTCAGCGCAGATCCCTCTGGTCGAGTACCTCGTGCTCGGTGACCATCCGCACCTGGTCGCCAATCAGTGCACCTCGTGCGGCGCTCGTTTCTTCGACCGCCGCAATGCCTGCGCAGGGTGCTTCGCCACATCGTTCGAGAAGGTGGCTGTCGCCACCGAGGGCGTCGTCCGCGCCTTCACCATCGTCACCTTCGCCGCCCCGGGTGTCCCGGTGCCGTTCGTCTCGGCGATCGTCGACTGCGCCGGCACGAGTGTGCGCGGCAACATCATCAACACCGAGCCCGACCCCCAGCACGTCACGTTGGGGATGAACGTCCGTCTCGCCACCTACTCACTCGGTGCCGACGACAACGGCACCGAGGCGATCGGCTTCGGCTTCGAGCCCGCCTGAACCCCGTCCGCACACCGAACCCACCGCACCACGCACCCACCACGACAGGAGCACCCCATGGCCGACAACGTGTACATCCTCGGGATCACCATGACGAAGTTCGGCAAGCACGCCGACAAAGACGTCGTCGACCTGGGCGCCGAAGCCGCCATGGGGGCACTCGCCGACGCGGGCGTGTCGATGGGCGAGATGGGCATCCTCGCTGCCGGCAACCTGATGAACGCGAGTGCCGGGTTCGGCCAGCGACTGCAGAAGCAGATCGGTCAGACCGGTATCCCCGTCTACAACGTTGCCAACGCCTGCGCCACCGGTGCGACCGCCCTGCGCACGGTCGTGATGGCGATCAAGGCGGGCGAGTGCGACATGGGTCTGGCCGTCGGCGTCGAGAAGTTGGCCGGCGCCGGTCTCCTCGGTGGCGGCGGCACGGCGAAGAAGGACGGCAAGGTGTGGGAACCGTCGGGTCGCTACGGCGCCGTGACCAACACCGACGGACGGATCGGTACCGACGCGATGCCCGGCACGTTCGCCCAGGTCGGCATGGAGTACGGCCACAAGTACGGTGGCGCCTCGTTCGAACTGTTCGCCCGGATCAGCGAGAAGAACCACGCCCACTCGACGCTCAATCCGCTGGCGGCCTACTCGAAGCGGTTCACACTCGACGAGATCATGAACGACATGATGATCGCCTACCCGAACACACGCCCGATGTGCTCGGCCAACTGCGACGGTGCGGCGGCCGCCGTGGTCGTCAGCGAGTCGAAGTTGCGCACACTCTCGCTCGAACAGCAGCGTCGTGCCGTCAAGATCTCGGCCTCGGTCCTCACCACCGATCCGTATCAAGAGGCGTGCCAGGTACTGCCCGACGTGAACACACTCACCAGGATCGCTGCCAAGAAGGCGTACGAGTCGGCCGGTATCGGGCCGGACGATCTCGACCTGGTCGAACTCCACGACTGTTTCGCCACGGCCGAACTCGTGCACTACGACAACTTGATGCTCTGCCCCGAAGGAGGCGCCGTCGACTTCTTCGAGTCGGGTGCTCCGTGGCGCGATGGCTCGAAGCCCGTCAACGTGTCGGGCGGCCTGCAGTCGAAGGGCCACCCCATCTCGGCGACGGGTATTGCCAACATCTGGGAGATCTGCCATCACCTGCGTGGCGAGGCGGGTGACCGCCAGATCGAGGGGGCGAAGGTCGGCCTGGCGCACGTGATCGGTCTCGGTTCTGCGTGCGGCATCCACATCCTCGAGAAGTCGGCGCTCTGATCAGGGCGGTCGTCCGACCCGTTGCCACCCGGCCAGAGCCGGGCGGCAACGTTGTCGGTGACCTGGCTGCCGTCTCTCAGTTCGGATGCGCTGCGGTTGTGGAGCCGTGGCGGGAACCACGGAAACCTACCAATACGACACCTTTTTGGGTGGTTTGGTAGGTTTGTATGGCGGTCAGGCTCTCGACTGGCCATGACGGCCGTGCCGCGGTGGGTGCGAGGACGAACACTCCGCACCGTGGCTGATCACGGCACTAGCTCGCGATCACCACGGCGATGGCGCTGAAGTCTCCGGTGTCGGTCTCGAGGCCGACACCGCCGCTCACGAGGAGTACGACGACGTCACCGGCGTCGGCGCCCGAGAGATCGAGCGTGGTCGAGTACGGGGCCGTCTCGCCGAAGTTCCCGGCCATCACCACCTGGCGGTCGAGTTCGTTCGAGGCGTCTCCGGCCAGGAAGGCCCGCACGACGATCGTCGCCTCGAACCCGGTGCCCTGGCCCTCCACCGTCAGCGGCCCGGCGGGTACGGCGGTGCCGGTCTCGGGAGCAGTGATCGAATCGGCGTCGCTGCCCGCCCCGATGACGAACCATCCGTCGGCGGCGCCGAGCTGTCGGAGGAACAGCACCGACCGTGGTGCACCGCCGCTCGCCTCGAGGGGAGGGAGGACTTCGATCTCGCCGCTTCGCGAGTCGCCCTGCAGGAACTCGCCGAGGACTGGCTCGACGCCGAACACGTCGCGAACGAAACCCTCCGCTGCAGCCTCGGGGGTGCTGAGGACGACATCGGCTGCCGGCCAGACGGCAACGGTGGTTGCAGCAGGGGTGGTCGTGGCGGTCGTCGGTGCGGTGGTCGATGCCGGGGTCGTCGGGGTCGTCGTTGCCGGGGCACCGGTGGTCGCCGTGGTGGGAGCGACGGAACTCGGTGTGTTGGTCGACGTGCTGGCTGCGGGCACCGTCGTCGACGTGTCGTCTCCGTTGCCGCAGGCGGGCATCAACAGCAGGGCTGCGACCGAGAGCAGGGTTCGCGTGATGTTCATGGGAAACCTCCAGTGCTCATGGAACACGCAGAACCTGCCCGGCGAACAGGGCCGGATGTCCCTCAGATCGTCGCAGGACGGCCCGATGGTACGACCCTCGGCCCCCGACCGGTGCCACCGCTCAGCCGAGGTCGTACTCCGAGATCTCGACGATGCGGCGCTCGTCGATCGAGCGGTGAGCCGCAGCACCCATGACCACCGACCAGAGTCCGTCGTCGACGGTCACCTCGGCAGCTCGGCCGGCGCGTAGACAGTCGATGAACCGAAGGTGCTCGAGGTAGGACGAACCGCTGTGGAACTCGGGGTACGGAACGTCGGCCGGTGTGGGGGCATCGACCTCTCGGACGCCCGACCGATCGCGCGGTCCGACGAAGACCCGGTCGCCGGGGACGGTGGCTTCGAGCTTGGCTGCATCGCCGACGATCGTGATCTCCTGCTCGTAGCGCCCGCCCTCGGCGAACATCGACAGGTCGAGGGCGCCTCGTACACCGTTGGCGAACTCGACGATGACGTAGGCGTTGTCGAGGATGTCGGGAACGCGGCCGTCGTACACCTCGTCGAGGTGGTTGACGTCCTGGCCGCCGGAGGCCATCACGCGCACCGGGTCGGCTCCGGCGGCGAGGCGCATCAGGTCGAAGAAGTGGCAGCACTTCTCGACGAGCGTGCCGCCGGTGTTGGCGGTGAACCGGTTCCAGTTGCCGACCTTGACGAGGAACGGAAAGCGGTGCTCGCGGATCGAGACCATCCGGGTCGTGCCGCAGACGCCGGTCGCGAGTTGGTCGAGCAGCACCGAGACCGTGGGGATGTAGCGGTACTCGAGTCCCACCCAGGTGAGGGCATCCCGGCCGTCGGCGAGGCGGCGCACGCGCAGCGCATCCTCGACGGTGGTGCACATCGGCTTTTCGACCAGGACCGCGAGGTCGGTGGCGAGGATGTCGTCGAGGAGTGATGCGTGGGTGTGGTTCGGTGATGCGATCACGACGGCATCGAGATCGTCGCGGGCGATCAGGTCGCGATGGTCGGTGTAGGTGGCGACTGCATGACCCGTGCATGCAACGCCCCATTCGAGCGAACTGGCGACCGGATCGGACAGCGCCACCACCTGGGCATCGGCGATGTGAGCCAGATCGAGCAGGTGCTCGCCGCCCATCATCCCGGTGCCGATGATGCCGTACCGCACCGGCGGCCCGGTGGCGTTCGACGGTTCGATCGGGGGTCGAGGCTGCGACGCGTTCATGCCCGGCATTGTGGCAGTCCCTCGCTGACGGCGCGGGTCTGGTGCAGGTGCATCGTGCTCGCCGCGCGCCTCCCACCGGTGCCGGTACGGCGCGTGCATCGCTGCGGTCGACTCATCGTGCGCTTCCGCCTGCCTCGCCGGTCGGCCACGCTGGCCACCGCCCGATCGGCGGGCGCCTGGGCGAAGAAGGGTGAGTGGCATGGTGGTCGCGGCGGACACGACGAACAGTCGGCAGGATCACGAGGGGGGTGGTTCAACGGGTGCCGAATGCGAGTTCGGCGACCGCAACCGTGAGTTGTTCGGGCGGCGCAGCGACTGGATGGCGCGTGTCGAGGTGCTCGAGTCGGGCGAGCCACGAGATGGTGCTGCACTCCGTCGTGCCCGGCGCGCGGTCGAGCAGGTCGACACCGAGATCGTCCACCACAATCTCGGCCTCGTGCGTGGGTACTGCCGCCGGTTCACCGCTGCGGCAGGTCCGCACGACGCCGCCGACTTCGAGGCGGCCGGGCTCCTCGGCCTGATGCGGGCGATCGCGACCTTCGACCCCGATCAGGGGAGCTTCGCCCACTGGGCGTTCAAGCCGATCCAGCGTGAGGTGCTCCGGGCGGTCCGCGATGCCGACCACCCGACGCTCAACCTCACCGACTTCGAGCGTCGCCCTGCGATCATCCGGTCGCTCCGGTCCGTACAGAGCAGCGGTGGCGATGGGCGTGCGAGCTGGGCCGAGGTCGCTCGCATCGCCGGTGCGACCCTCGGGCAGGTACGCCGAGTCCTCGACCCGCCGGTGCTCGAGTCGTCCGATCTCGTCGGTGCGCTCGATGGTGGTGCGCCGACGGATGCGGTGGTGAGCCGGCGGCCGGGTCCCGAAGAGGTGGCAACGGCCTCCGACGTGTTGAGCTCGCTGCGTCGAGTCCTCGATCGCACGCTCGACGACCGCGAACGGTTCGTGCTGGTACGTCGGCTCGGTCTCGACGGTCTGCCAGCCGATCACCTCACCTCGATCGGCGCCGTGCTCGGCCTGTCGCGCGAGGCGGTGCGGCAGCTCGAGGCCCGGGCGTTGGCCAAGCTCCAGCACCCGATCATCCTGCGCGCCATTGCGTCCTGATCGGCGATCGGCCGATCGAGTGGTCACCGCACGGTCGTGGCACGGTCGTGGCACGGTCACGGTACGGCTGCTCGTCGGTCACAGCCCGGTCGGAACCTGAATGACTCTCGACATCATCTGGTCGATAGATAAGTATCTGACCTACCTGCACCACGTTCGCTCGCCCGGACGGTACCGGGTCACAACCTGATGAATGATGGAGGGGCACCATGGAAGGTGTTGAGCCGTTGCTCGAGATGATCGCCAGCTGGGCGGAGGTGCCCTGGCTCGATCTGGCTGCGTGCTCCACGCTCGGCGAGAAGGATCTCGATCTGTTCTTCACGGCGGCAGGTGCCAGCATCAGCCGTTCGGCGAAGGAACTGTGCGCCGGATGTGCTGCCCGACACGCATGTCTGTCACACGCGTTCGATCACCAGATCGCGGTGGGATACTTCGGCGGGATGTCGTCCAATCGTCGCCGCGAGTTGGGTCGCGAGGCAGCCTTGGCCGAGATCGAGTCCGAGCGCCGCACCTCGACGGTCGAGGTGCCGGTCAGCGCCGGTCACCGGCGAGGGTGGGCTCCTACGACTCGGAGATCGTGATCGACTCGATCACGACGGGTGCCAGCGGCGGTACGCCGTTGGCTGCGGTCGGGTCGGCCAGGCCGTTCAGGACCTTGACGGTGGTGTCGTACCCGGCCGAGACCTTGCCGATGATCGTGTACTGCGGCGGCAGCGCAGCGCCGTCGGCGCCGGTGACGATGAAGAACTGGCCGCCGGCCGTGTTCGGCCCGGCGTTCGCCATGGCGACGCTGCCCTCCTGGTACGAGCCGGGTTCGGGGAGTTCGTCGTCGATCGCATAGCCGGGGGCCGATTCGTCGTCGCCGGGCCGACCGCACTGGACGACGAAGTTGCTGATGATGCGGTGGCACCCCGTCTCGGCGTAGTAGCCGTACCGGGCGAGCGTGACGAAGTTGTTCACGTTGCCCGGCGCACCCTCGGTGTCGAGGTTGATCGTGAACTCACCCTTGTTGGTGACGACCGTGGCGGTGTAGGTGGCGTCGAGGTCGATGCACAGCTGCGGAGCACCCTCGAACGACTCGGGCGCAGCGGTCGAACCGTCGGCGGCAGGACAGGGAGCGGTGCCGTACTCGAAGGCCGGAGCAGCCGTGGTGGTCGGCGCTTCGGTGGTGGGCGCCTCGGTGGTGGTGGCTGCGCTGTCGACCGTGGTGGTCGGGTCGGCGGACGCAGTGGTGGTCGGCGCGATCGTCGTGTCGGCCGAGGTGACGACCGGTGCGGCCTCGTCGTCGTCCCCGCCGACGATCCAGCCGAGGCCGAACAGCAGGACGAGTCCGCCGATCACGACGACGGCGATGGTGAGGCCGCGCTTCTTGGTCTTCTCGCGTCGTGCCTCGCGGGCGAGCTCTTCGAGCCGTGCTTGGCGGTTGGCCTTCTGTCGTTCACGTTTGGCGGTACCCACGAGATCGGCAGGTTAGCGGCCCGAGCGTCTCCGCGCCCCGGCGATCAGCTCCGGTCGCCGACGAGCTCCGGGTCGCCGGTGTCTGCACCGTCGTCGCTGTCGTCGCCGGCTTTTGCGATCAGGAACCCGATCGCTCGTTCGGTCTTCGGATAGCGACGAACGATCTGCCAGAACGCAGCGCTGTGGTTGCTCTCGTGGAGGTGCGCGAGCTCGTGGACGATCACGTAGTCGAGCACCCAGTCGGGGAACGGCGCGAGACGTGACGAGATCCGCACGGTCCCGGTGGCGGGTGTGCACGATCCCCACCGGGTCGTCATGTCGTCGGTCCAGCGGATCTCGCTGGGCCGCCTGAGTCCGTAGCGTGCAGCGAGGGACGCCGACCGCTGTGCCAGGTCGATGCGGTCGGTCGACATCCGGCGCCGGAAGCGTCGGGTCATCTCGTCGACCCAGTGCGCCTCCTCGGTGGCCGACATCCATGCCGGAATGGCGATCCGGAGGGTGTCGCCGACGAGCCGAGCGCCCACGGACCGTCGCCGGTTCTTCGAGCGAGTGACCTCGACCTGGAACGGGGCGGCGTCGTTCACAGCACCCCCGGATTCGGGGTGGCAGGCCGGTCGTCAGGGGTCGCCGGGTCGGCGAGTTCGACGAGGTCACCGGCGCTGAAGCGCCGTGTGGGATGGGGGCCGTGGGCGGTCATCCAGCTTCCGCCCAGATTGGGCAGGTGGGTGTCGCTCGCACCCAACTCGTGGCGAACGGCGCGGATGATCCCCCCGTGGCTGATGACCAGCACCTCGCCACCGGGGTGTTCGGAGGCGATGTCGGCGAGAGCGCCGATGAGTCGCTGTGCGGCGTCGTCGTACGGCTCGAACCCGTCCGGTCTGCGTCGCGCCGCGAGATAGCCGGGCCAGCCCGCTTCGACCTCGTCGCGGGTGAGGCCCTCCCACGGGCCGACGTGAACTTCGCGCAGGCGCGGGTCGATCTGCACCGGGCCGATGCCGAGGAGCTCGGCGATGATCTCCGCCGTCAGCCGGGCGCGTTGCAGGTCGCTCGCCCACACGGCATCGAACGTGCCGAGTCGTTCCGAGGCGGCGACCGCTTGGAGCTGCCCGGCGCGGTCGAGGGGCGGGTCGGCCTGGCCCTGCCAGCGTCCGACGGCGTTCCACTCGCTCTGCCCGTGCCGCACGACCAGCAGCCGGGTATCGGCGGGCGCACCACCGGTGGTCGATCGGCTGGCCGGCTCGTGGGCCGGTCGGCGAGATGGTGGGTGGGCCGACACGGGTGCGAGGGTACCGGTGCCGCCCGGGAGTACGATCCGCTGCGTGGCAGTCTTGAGGATGTTCGCATCGGCCCGCGAGGCAGCCGGCACGGGCAGCGAGATCGTCGACGCTGCAACGGTCGGCGACGTCCTCGACCGTGCGGTCGAGCGGTACGGGGTCGCGTTCGCAGCGGTTCTCGCCACCTGCAAGATCTGGTTGAACGGAGCCGAGACCGAGCGCTCGGCGCCGGTGTCGGAGTCGGACGAGGTGGCGGTCCTCCCACCCGTGAGCGGAGGTTGCCGATGACCGAGGTCGATCCGTCCCAGTTGCCGCTCGCCGAGCTTCGCGCTGTTCGTGCACAACTGCAGAACGACGAGGATGCCGTGTCGTACGTCCGTCGTCTTGCTCAGGCGCGGCTCGACCTGATCGCCGCCGAGGTGGCCCGGCGCGGAAGCGGCGATTCGGCGACCGTCGAAGGTCGCCTCGCATCGATCCTCGGTTCGCACCTCACCGGCGGTGGTCCGGCTCGCCCGCCACGCCCCGCCGTCGACGCGAGCGATCACCCGTTGGCGCTCGAGCTCGAGCAGCTGTGGGGCGCCGGCGGTGGCACCGACCTCGCCGCGCTCGACGGTGACGCGCTCGCAGCGTTGCGTGACGACCTCCACGCCTTCGAGCAGGAGCGGTCGAGCGAACGACGAGCGCTGTTCGGCCGTATCGATGCGCTCAGCGCCGAACTCGTTCGTCGCTATCGCGACGGCGAGGCAGACATCGACGGCCTCCTTGCCGACGACTGACCGACCCGTGGCCGGCTCCGACGATCCGCGCCGGCCGGATCGTCATGGTCTCGATCTCGGGGTGTTCATCCGGGCGCAGCGCGAGACGGCACGCATGAGCGTTCGCCGGCTGGCCGAGCTCGCCGGCGTGAGCAATCCGTATCTGTCGCAGATCGAGCGGGGCTTGCGACGGCCGAGCGCGGAGATCCTCCAGCAACTCGCCCGGGCGCTGCAGATCAGCGCCGAGACGCTGTACGTGAGGGCGGGTTTCTTGTCCGACGTCGGCGAGGGCGCAGTGTCCGGTGACACGCGCTCGGTGATCGCCGCCGACCCCCGGTTGAGTCCCGAACAGCGCGAGGCGCTCATCAGGGTGTACGAGAGCTTCGTCCTCGCAGGGTCGGCCGAGTCGTCGGATCGGCGCTCCGCGGAGCGGGAATCCTGACGACCTGGTTAGGGTTTCGGTTCTGGTGCAACGAGTGGCAGTTCTCTCGCTCCACACGTCCCCGCTCGCGCAACCGGGCTCGGGTGACAGTGGCGGCATGAATGTGTACGTGCGCGAACTGGTTTCGGCGCTCGCGCAGAGCGGTATCGACTGCACGACGTTCACCCGAGCCACCGATCCGGGCCAGCCCGAGGTGGTGCAGATCGAGCCGGGGCATCGTGTGGTGCACGTGCGTGCCGGGGCATTCGACCTGGGCAAGGACGATCTGCTCTCGGTGGTCCCCCAGTACACTGATGCCGTCCGAGCGCATCTGCGCGGCGAGTTCCCGGCTGACGTCATCCACGCCAACTACTGGCTGAGCGGTCTGGCGGCGCATCGCTTGAAGCACGAGTGCGACCTGCCCTTCGTGACCACGTTCCACACGCTCGCCCGGGTGAAGACGGCCGGCGGTGACGCCGAGTCCGACGTGAGGGACCGTGCCGAGGTCGAGATCATCGGCTGCGCCGACGCGATCTCGGTGAACTGCGTCGAGGAGGAGCGTCAGTTCCGAGACCTGTACGGGGACGCTCCCGGCCGGATCGAAGTGGTTCACCCTGCGGTCGAGCGGGCCTTCTTCGCCCCGGGTGACCGTGGTGGTGCTCGCCGCGCGCTCGGGTTGCCGGCCGAGGCCCCGGTGTTGTTGTTCGTCGGTCGGATCCAGCCCTTGAAGGGGCCCGATGTGGCGGTGCGAGCACTGGCCGAGCTCGGTCGGCCCGATGCGATCCTGCTGTTGGTCGGTGGCGCGAGTGGTGGCGAGGGTGCAGCCGAGGTCGGTCGGTTGCACGCGCTGATCGACGAGTTGGGCGTGGCGGGCCAGGTCCGCTTCGTCCCGCCGCAGCCCCACCACATCCTCAGCACCTACTACCGGGCAGCGAACGTGGTGCTCGTGCCGAGCCGGAGCGAGAGCTTCGGGTTGGTCGCTCTCGAGGCGGCGGCGTGCGGTGTGCCCGTGGTCGCGAGTGCCGTGGGTGGGTTGTTGACCTTGGTCGACGATGGCCGCTCGGGCTTCCTCGTTCCCCAGCGCGATCCGGGTCTGTTCGCCCGGCACGTGGCTCGCGTGCTCGACGACCCGGCGCTGGCCGCACGTCTCGGTGCGCATGGCGAGGTGCTGTCGCGCCAGTACACGTGGGGGCTCGCGGCAGCGAGGTTGCGACGGTTGTACGCCGATCTGACGGTGCGCGAGCTGGTGGCCTGCCGATGACCGATGTCTTCGATCCGTCGTCACTCGCGGTGATCGAGCGCCAGATCGACGAGTGGTTGGCGTCGATGCGGGCCGCCGATCCCTCGATCGAGGCCATCGACCGAGGGGAGCCGGGTGAGCTGCGCTGGTATGTGCGGCTGCACGGCGAGCAGAAGGAGTTCACGACCATCTGGCTGACCCTCGGTCAGCGGACCTTGCGCTACGAGACGTACGTGATGCCTGCGCCGATCGACAACGTCGCCGAGGTGTACGAGTCGGTGCTCCGGCGCAACGAGCGGCTCGTCGGCGCCCATTTCTCGATCGGGGCCGAGGACGCCCTGTTCTTGCGGGGGGAGTTGCCGTTGGCGGCGTTGACCGAGCGCGAACTCGATCGGGTGATCGGCTCGCTCTTTTCGTACGTCGAGCAGAGCTTCCCGGCGCTCATCCGGCTGGGCTACGCACGTCACTTCGTCGACTGACGACGTCCCGGCTGGCCGAACCCGCCGGGCGGGCTCTGGCGCGACCAGGCCGGTTCGTCGGAAATTGTCGGCGGCTCCTTCCGATGTGGGCAGCTCGGTGGATCTCATTGGGTATCCCGGGTGGGCGGCAACGATCGGGGAAGTCGACCGCTCACCCGGGTGACCCCGGGCCGGGGCGTAGAGTTCGGCTCATGACGGCACAGTTGGCGATCGTTGGCGGCGGCAACATGGGGGCGGCCCTGCTCGGCGGGTTGGTGTCATCGGGCTGGGCCTCGCCCGACGATCTCGCCGTGGTCGAGGTGATCGCATCTCGCCGGCTCGAGTTGGCCGAGCAGTTCCCTGGCGTGGTCGTTGTCGAGCAGATCGTTCCGTGCGCGGCGGCAGTGATCGCCGTGAAGCCGGGTGATGTCACCGTGGCGACGGCAGCGGCGGTTGGCGCCGGGGCGCGCCGAATCCTGTCGATCGCTGCCGGGGTGTCCCTCGCCGATCTCGAATCCGCTGCGGGCGAGGCGGCGGTCGTCCGGTCGATGCCCAATACCCCGTCGCTGGTCGGCGAGGGCGCAGCGGCCATCTCGGGTGGTTCACGGGCCACCGAGGACGACCTGGCCTGGGCGGAGGGGGTGCTCGGTGCCGTGGGCACGGTCGTGCGGGTGCCCGAGTACCAACTCGACGCGGTCACCGGGTTGGCAGGGTCGGGTCCGGCGTACGTGTTCTTGATCGCAGAGGCCCTCATCGACGCCGGGGTGTTGAGCGGGCTGGCCCGTCCCACCGCCGAAGCGTTGGTCAGCCAGCTGTTGGTCGGCTCGGCGGCGTTGCTGGCGGATCGGGGTGACCCGGCTGCCCTGCGCGCCATGGTCACCTCGCCCGGGGGTACGACGGCGGCCGGGTTGAGGGCGCTCGAGGACCGTGGTGTGAGGGCCGCCATGATCGACGCGGTGGTGGCAGCGGCCGAGCGCAGCCGCCAGCTGGGTGCCGGGCGCTGACGACCGGGCCTGCACGACCGGGCCTGCACGACCCGACCTGCCCGACCGGACCGCGAACCCGAGCACTGCTCCGCGAAAAAATCCAGCGTGACTCTTTTCTCACCGAAACCTTGGGCATAGAGTGCACGCAGGTCATTTGACCGCCGGTTGTTCGCAACCGGGTGTCGCGCCCGGCAACGGGCAGCGCCGGACGGGCTGGTGCCATCGGGGGGTTGGCATCAGCCCGTTCGCTTTTTCCGGCCACTAGCGTCGCTCGTCATGGGCCGCCGCTACGACACCGTTTCGTTCCTCTCCGATCTCGGGACGCAGGACGAGTTGGTGGGAGTGGTCACGGCAGTGCTCGCCGACCTGGCGCCACATGCCCGGGTGATCCACCTCACCCACGAGATCCCGCCCTTCGACATCCGTGCCGGCAGCCTCGCGCTGGCGCGCGCGATCGGGTACGTGCCGGCCGGTGTCGTGTTGGCCTCGGTCGATCCGGGTGCCCTCGTCGACCGGCCCGCCGTAGCCGTCGAGGTTGCCGATGGTGCGGGCGTGCTGGTGGGGCCCGACAACGGTCTGCTGGCCCCGGCGGTGGCGATGGCCGGCGGCGCCGGTCGGTGCGTGGCGCTCACCGACGCGGCCCGTCATCTCGGTGCTCCCGGGCGATCGTTCGCGGCCCGTGACGTGCTGGCTCCGATCGCGGCGGCTCTGTGTACCGGGGTCGACCTCGACGAACTCGGCGACCCGGTCGATGCGGGCACGCTCGTGCCGGGTGTGGTGCCGTTGCCCCGGGACGAGGCAGGGGTCGTCCTGTGCGAGGTGCTCTGGGTCGACCGGTTCGGCAACTGCCAGCTGAACGTCGGTCCCGACGAGGTCGCGGCCCTGGGCGATCCGATCAGCGTGCGCGTCGGCGACCAGAGCGACCCGACGGTCCGTTCGGTCGCTCGGGTCGAGCGATTCGCCGACATCGGTGTGGGCGCGATCGGGATGATCGTCGACGCCTACGGCATGCTCGCCCTCTCGCTCGATCGTCGATCGGCTGCCGACGAACTCGGCCTGGTCGCCGGAGACCAGGTGGTGCTCGCCCCTGGTGGTTCGCCGTCGCCGGTGAGCACTCGGGTCGAACTGCGCCGGCCCTGAGCACCTGGCGCTGAGTACCCGGCCCCGAGTACCCGGCCCCGAGCACCCGGCGGGTGCGTTGGGTACAGTGACGAGCGATGCGTCCTGCAACCACCCTGACCCTCGGGCTCTTGCTGCTCGCCATTCTTGCCGCCGGGCTCGTCTCGCTCCTGCGGTACTGAGCGCACGGCTAGCATCGCGGCGGTCCCGGACGGGCGCCGCAGAAGGGGGCGGGCGGAGATGAATCTCGCACACATCATCGACGAGCACGCTGCCGATCGCGTGGCGGTGATCAGTCGCAACCGGTCGACCACGTACGGTGAGCTCCGCGACGGTGTCGAGCGGCTTCGTGGTGGTCTGGCGTCGATCGGTGTCGGTTCGGGCGACCGAGTGGCGCTGCTGTGTGGCAACGGCACGGCATTCGTGGCCGTCTACCTGGCCACGGTCGGGTTGGGAGCGGTGGCGGTGCCGCTCAATCCGGCGAGTCCGGCGCTCGAACTCGAGCGCGAGTTGGCGGCGGTGTCGGCGCAGGTCGTCGTGGTCGAGGCGTCGGCTGCGGCAGCGTGGCGCAGTGTTCGGCCCGACGCAGTGCCGTCGGTGACGTCCGTGGTCGCCACCGAGGCCGGCCTGATCGACGGGGCGGTGCTGCTCGCCGATCTGTTGACCGCCGACCCGCTCGGTGCGGTCGAGGTCGAACCCGACGAGGTCGCCGCCTTGATGTTCACGAGCGGCACGGCCGGCGCGCCGCGTGCGGCGATGCTGAGCCATGGGAACCTGCTCGCCAACATCGCGCAGGGCCTGTCGGTGCCCGAGCGGATCCGGGCCGACGACGTCGTCTACGGAGTGCTTCCGCTCTTCCACATCTTCGGGCTCAACGTCGTGCTCGGCATGTCGCTGGCCCAGGGTGCCACGCTCGTCCTGGTGCAGCGCTTCGATCCATCGACGGCGCTCGACACCATCCGCGATCGCCACGTCACCGTCGTGCCCGGCGCTCCACCGATGTGGGTGGCGTTCAGTCACTTCGACGAGGCGCCCGTCGACAGCTTCGCCCGCGTGCGGCTGGCGCTGACGGGCGCCTCGAGGATGCCCGACGAGCCGACGCGCCGTCTTCGCGACCGGTTCGGTCTCGAGTTGCGCGAGGGGTACGGGCTCACCGAGGCGTCCCCGGTGGTGACGAGTTCTGCTGGCATGCCGTCCCGCATCGGTTCGGTGGGTCGGGTGCTCGATGGCGTCGACGTGCGATTGGTCGACGAGTCGGGCGACGACGTGGTGCAGGGTGATGTGGGCGAGATCTGGGTGAAGGGGCCGAACGTCTTCCTCGGGTACCTGGACGACCCCGAGCAGACGGCCAGGGTGTTGACCGCCGATGGATGGCTGCGCACGGGTGACATCGGCAGCGTCGACGAGGACGGCTATCTCTACCTGGTCGACCGCGCGAAGGACCTCATCATCGTCAGCGGGTTCAACGTGTATCCGGCCGAGGTGGAAGAGGTGCTGCTCGAGCATCCCTCGATCGCCGAGGCCGGGGTGGTCGGCGTGCCGCACCCGCACCAGGGCGAGGCGGTGAAGGCGTTCGTGGTCCTCGCGCCGGGTGCCGAAATCGACGAGGAGCAGGCGATCGAGTGGTGCGGCGATCATCTGGCCCGGTACAAGTGCCCGGGCAAGGTGCTGTTCGTCGATGAACTACCGCGGAACCTGAACGGGAAGTTGCTCCGTCGGTCGCTGGTCTGAGGGGTCGGACGTGACGCATGCCCTGCTGGCAGGGCATGGACCAGCTTTGTGAACGTGTGCACAACCGCGTAACGTGACGGCCGATGCCCACCGATCGCCCGCGTCGTCGCATTCCCGAGGCCACGGTTGCTCGTCTGCCGGTGTACCTGCGGATACTCGGCGAGCAGGCCGACGACGAGGTCGATTCGATCTCGTCCGACCGTCTGGCCGATCTGGCCGGGGTGAACGCCGCGAAGGTACGCAAGGACCTGAGCTATCTCGGTAGCTACGGCACCCGCGGTGTCGGGTACGAGGTTGCGTACCTGGTGTACCAGATCCGCCGCGAGTTGGGCCTGACACATGATTGGCCCGTGGTGATCGTCGGCGCCGGCAATCTCGGTCAGGCGCTGCTCGGGTACGGTGGGTTCGGTCAGCGTGGCTTCCCGGTGGTCGGCATCGTCGACATCGATCCCGACAAGATCGGGACGGTGCTCGGTGGGGTCCGGGTGCGCCATGCCGACGAGCTGCGCCAGATCGTCCAGTCGAAGCAGGTCAACATCGGTGTGATCACCACCCCGGCCGTCGCTGCGCAGGGCGCGGCGGAGCTGCTGGTCGAGGCCGGCGTGACGAGCATCCTCAACTTCGCCCCGGTGGTGCTCAACGTGCCTCGCTCGGTCGAGGTCCGCAAGGTCGACCTGTCGGTCGAGCTGCAGATCCTCAGCTATCACGAGCAACGTCGTCACGACCAGCGGCGTCCGTCTGCACCGACGCTGCGTTCGGTGCCCAGCGCTGCGGCTCCACGGACCGCGAGCGCGTAAGGTCGGGGTCGTCATGTCCATCGTGGTCATCGGAGTCAACCATCGCACCGGTCCGCTCTCGATGCTCGAGCGCGTCGCCGTGTCGCCGGCCGATGTGCACAAGGCGATCGCCGGGCTGGTCTCGCGGCCCAACGTCCGCGAGGCGGTCATCCTCAGCACGTGCAACCGCACCGAGGTGTACGCCGTGGCCGAGCGGTTCCACGGCGCGTATGCGGACATCCGTGACTTCTTCTGCGAGGTCGGCGGCCTCGATCCGGACGATCTCCATCCGCACCTGTACAGCCAGCACGACGAGGCGGCCGTGAGCCACCTGTTCGAGGTGGCGGCCGGGCTCGATTCTGCCGTGCTCGGAGAGACCGAGATCCTCGGCCAGGTCCGTCAGGCGTGGGAGACCGCTCAGGCCGAGGGCGGGGCCAAGAGCACGCTCAACCTGCTGTTCCGTCACGCCCTCGAGACGGGCAAGCGGGCGCGTACCGAGACGGCGATCAGTCGTTCGACGGCCTCGGTCAGCAGCGCTGCCGTCGAGATGGTGGCCGAGCGTCTGCACGGTTCTCTGGCCGATGCCCGCGTGCTGGTGATCGGCGCCGGCGAGATGGGCGAGGGTGTCGCCGTCGCGCTGGTCGGTGCTGGTGCCACGCACATCACCGTCGCCAACAGGACGCCCGAACGAGCCGTGGCGCTCGCCGAGCGGGTCCACGGATCGGTCGTCGCCTATCAGGACGTGCCGACCGCACTGGCGCACGCCGATGTCCTGCTCACCTGCAGTCGGGCCGGCACGGTGGTCATCGACGCAGATCTCGTCGCCGAGGCTCGGCGTGGGGTCGAGTCGCCGCTGCTGGTGGTCGACATCGCCGTGCCGCGCAACGTCGACCCGGCAGCGTCGAGCCTTCCCGGTGTGACCCTGCTCGACCTCGACGATCTGCGCGACTGGGCGGCGCGGGGTATCGAGCAGCGCTCGCACGAGGCGGCGCACGTGCGCGACATCGTCGGTGAAGAGGTCGAGCGGTTCGTCGTCGATGTGACCTCGCGCCAGGCTGCACCGCTGGTGGCATCGCTGCACGAGCGCGCCGAGCAGGTGCGCACGGCAGAGCTCGAGCGGTTCGCCTCGAAGCTGGCTGCGCTCGACCCGTCGCAGCGGTCTGCGGTCGAGGCGCTCACCCGAGGAATCGTTGCCAAGTTGTTGCACCAGCCGTCCGTCCGCCTGAAAGACGACGTCGGCACCCCGCAGGGCGAGCGCAACGCCGCCGCCGTGCGTGACCTCTTCGATCTGCCGTGACGCTGCGGATCGCCACCCGGTCGAGCGCCCAGGCGACGACCCAGGCCCAGGCGGTCGCCGATGCGCTCGAAGCGGCGCATCCGGGTCTGGCGGTCGAGTTGGTCTTCGTCGACACGGTGGGCGACCGGCGACAGGACGTGCCGCTCCACACGATGGGTGGGCAGGGCGTGTTCGTGAAGGAGGTGCAGCGTGCCGTGCTCGACGGGCGGGCACACCTCGCTGCGCATTCGGCGAAGGACTTGCCGAGCACGACGGCCGACGGCCTGACGATCGGGGCGTTCACCGAGCGACGTTCGCCGGCCGATGCGCTGGTCGGGGCGCCGCTGTCGGCCCTTGCCCCGGGGGCGTTGATCGCGACCGGCTCGGTGCGACGGCGGGCCCAGTTGTCGGCGCTGCGGCCCGATCTGCGTTTCGAGGAGTTGCGCGGCAACATCCAGACGCGGCTGTCGAAGGTGCCGGGTGGCGGAGCGATCGTGATGGCGGTGGCGGCACTGCAGATCTTGGGCTTGACCGATCTGATCGCGCAGCAACTCGACCCGACGGTGATGGTCCCGGCGGTCGGTCAGGGTTGTGTGGCGGTCGAGCACGCATCGGGCGATGACGAGACGGCCGAATTGCTGGCGTCGATCGACCACGCTCAGACACGCCGGGACGTCGAGGTCGAGCGAGCGTTCCTGGCTCGACTCGGTTCGGGATGTTCGTTGCCGGTGGGTGCGCTCGCGGCGCGCGGGACGCTGCGCGCCTTCCTGGCCGACCCGACGACCGGTCGGGTGGTGCGCCGGACGATGCAGATCGGTTCGGAAAGCGCCCACACAGACCTCGATCGGGCCAGGGTCCTGGCGGGTGAGATGCATGCTGCGGTGGGCGGCGCGTCGCTGTATGGCTGAGTCGTCGCCGGATGTTCTGGCCGAGGGGTCCCTCGCCGGGCGGACCGTGGTGGTCACCCGTCCGGTCGACGGCGCTGCCGAGTTGGCGGGTCTGTTCCACCGGGCCGGGGCGCGCACGATCGTGATGCCGCTCGTCGAGTTGGTGGATGTGGTGTCCGATGGCGAGATCGCCGCTGCCGTCGATCGGCTCGGTGACGGCGACTGGGTGGTCGCCACCTCTGCTCGTGCAGGCGGACGGGTTGCGGCGGACGTCGCTCGGCGTCCGGTGCGAGTCGCTGCTGTCGGCACTGCGACGGCCGCCGTACTGCCGCGGGCCGACCTCGTTCCTGTTCGTCAGAGCGCCGAGGGTCTCCTCGAGGTCTTCCCCGCCTGCCACCCCGCTGCATCGCACACGGTGCTGGTGGCGCAGTCGATGGACGGCGCGTCGACGCTGGTGGACGGAGTGAGGTCGCTCGGCTGGCGCGTCGAGCGACTCGACACCCATCGAACCCGGCCGGTGGTGCCAACCGCCGCGCAGCAGTTGGCGGTACTGCGGGCCGACGCCGTGGTGTTCACGAGCGGCACCCAGGCGCTGGCCTGGTGTGAGGTGTTCGGCACGGCGACCCCCGCTGTGGTCGCATCGATCGGGCCCCGAACCACCACGGTTGCCGAGAGCGCCGGTATCACGGTGCAGGTGACCGCGTCCGACCACTCGCTGGCGGGACTGGTCGCTGCTGTGGAACGATTTCTCACTGGTGCAGGGTCCGGCATGGCCCCTGACATCTCCGAATGACCGACTGGCCGATGTTTCGATGACGAGTCCCGCATGACGATCTGGCGCACACGTCGTGCACGCGCGCGCTTCGTCGCGGCGGTCGGGGCGATCGCTGCAATCGGCTCGGCGGGCGCTGCCGGCGCTGCCTGGGTGCTGCCTGCCGTTGCGTCCGAGCCCGCAGTGGACCTCCCGAGCACCTTTGCTGCATCCGTCGCCCAGGTGGGTGCCCATCCAACGGTGGCCGACAGCGGCCGGTGGATGGTGTTCGAGGGGGAACCGCCGGTGGTGCAGGCCGACGACGATGACGCCGTCGTCGTCGCCACGCGTGCCAGCACGATCTGGTTGCGCGATCTGTCGGCCGAGCTCCCGGTCGATGTCGAGCTCACGCCGGTGCTGGGATCGATCGCTCCTGGTGACAGCGTGCGGCCGGTCATCAGTGGTGACGGGTGTTCGGTCACGTTCATCACGCAGATGGCGCTCGACCTGTTCCGCGACGACGACACGGCCGACCGGTGGGACGTGTACCGCCTCGTGTTGCCGCATTGCGGAGGCGATGCGGACGACTGGGAGTTGGTGTCGACCCGGTCCGACGAGGGCGACACGAGCGCGCTCGATCGCGTGGTGCCGTCGGCGTCGCCGTCGGTGTCCGACACGGGAACGGTGGTGGCGTTCACCCATCGCGGCAGGCGGGGTGCGCCCGTTGCCGTCAGCGTGGTCGACCTGACCGTGCCGGTCGGTGCCGAGGGTCGCATCGGACCAGTGGCGGGGACACCGCTGCTGCCGCCCGAGTCGAACGGATTCCGGTATCTGGGGCAACGGGACCCGTCGGTGTCCGACGACGGGAGGTTCGTCGCGTTCACCTCGGACGCCGATGCCACGGCTCCGGTCCCCGAGTGGGTCGACGGGTCGACACCGGGCTCGTTCGCGCCGTCGCAGGTCTACCTGTGGGACCGGGAGGCGCCTGCGGACGGCATCGTCACGCCCGTGGTGCTCGTGTCGCAGGTGGCCGGCGCTCCGTCGACGCTCGGCGCGACGTCACCGGTGGTGTCCGGCAACGGTCAGTTCGTGGCGTTCCTGTCGTCGTCGCCCGAGCTCGCCGGAGATGCAGCACTGCCCGACTGCACGCTCGACTGCGTCGAGCAGGTGTACCGGTACGACCAGTCGACCGGCCAGACGACCTTGGTGAGCCGTCGCAACACCGGCGTCGCCGAGACCAGGGTTGCCGCCGACCTGGGGGCACTGCATCCATCGATCACCGATGACGGCTCGCAGATCGCGTTCGTCACCCGGGCCAGAAACTTGTTCCCCCTGCAGTCCCCGACGGTCTCCGGGCCCGGCGACGGCGACATCGTCGTCAGCGAGGTCGACCTCGGCGTGCTGCGACGTGTGTCGAACCTCCCTGACGGGATCACCCCGGCGGGCACCGGCAACGCGCATCCGCACCTGTCGGGTACGGGGCGTGTGCTCGTGTTCGATTCGGTCGTGGCCGGTGCGATCGCCGGACGTGACCTCCCGGGACGCCAGGTCGTCTCGGTCGTCCGTCCGGTCCAGTTGAGCGCTCCCTCACTCGACGTGGGGACGGTGATGGTGGGACTGCCGAGCGACGAGTGGTTCGTGGCCGTCAAGAACCTGGGCCCCTCGACGTTCGTGCCGGTCTCGGCGTCGGTCACCGAAGCGCAGTTCACCGTCACCGGAGGTACGTGCGGGCTGGGTCTTCCGGTGCCGCCCGGACAGTCGTGCACGGTGAACGTGCAACTCACCCCGGTCGCCCCGGGGCCGGTGAGCGGGACGATCGTCGTCAGCGAAGCGCCCGGCGGCGCGGTCATCAGCACGCCCGTGTCGGGTGCCGGTGGCGAGCCGACGCTGTACCCCGAGCAGTCGGGCCTCACGTTCGAGGCGACCGAAGTCGGTGAGTCCACCCCATCGCAGACGGCGGGCATCGTCAACGTCGGGCTCGCCCCGACGTCGATCGCGCGGATCAGCGTGGTCGGGGCGCACCCGGACGACTTCGTGCTGCAGGAGTCGGGCTGTCGCGATGCATGGCTCGAGCCGACCGACTCGTGTTCGGTCGTGGTGCGGTTCGAGCCGACCGATGTGGGGTATCGGACCGGAGTGGTGCTCGTCACGACCGTGTCGGGGGCCTACACCGCCGTCGTGGTCGACGGGAACGGTCTGCGCACGGCAACACTCGACGTGCCGGTCACCAAGATCCGTGCCGGTACCGACATCCCGATCGGAGGCCGCGGTTTCCGGCCCGGCTCCGTGGTCACCATTGCCTGGGCGGACGGCCGCGGCGCGTCGGTGTCGGCCGTGGCGGGTGGTGACGGTGCGATCCTCGCAGTGCTGCCCACGTCGGCCAACGAACGTCGCGGCGCTCGGGTGATCGTGGCCCAGACGTCCGAGCAGATGGTGTCGGTACCTGTCGAGGTTCGCCGCCGCCCGGTCGACCCGGGTCTCTGACCCGACGCGGTCTCAGGTACCGGATGCCGGCCGGTCGGCGAGTCGTCCGGCGATGAGCGCCGTGGCCGAGCACGATGCCGATCCGGCCCGGCCCACCTCGGCACAGTCGACCTCGAACACCACGCGTTCGCCGCCGAGGACCTGCAGCGGGGTGAGCAACCGGTTGACGACGTCGGTGCCGTCGAGATGGAGCGACATGTCCCACTGCAGTTCGCGCTCGCCGATGCGAAGCCTGGCGGTACCGGCATCGGCGAACGGGTTCTGGACGACGTAGTCGGTGACGAGCAGCACCTTGCCTGCCGGCACGGTGTAGCTCTGTGACGATGTTTCGGCCGCCGGGCCTCCGCTGGTGAAGACGGTGCTGAACGGTTCGCCGTCCTCGGTGGCGGTCCCTGAGGGTTCCGGCGTCGATGGTTCCGTCGTCATGACCGTGGTCGCCGGCGCAGGTGCCAGGTCGGCGACGGCACGTTCCGCTGCGTCGTCGATGGCGGGGCGAACGGCCAGTGTCCACACCAGCGCCACTGCACCGGCGGCGACGGCGAGTCCGCCGAGGCGGGCGCCGAGCCGCTCGGGGATCATGGGGGTTTGGACGAAGCTCGCATCGGCACTCACCGAGGCAATCCGGGGCTCGTCGGCGTCGACGCGAAATGGCAGCGTGCGCGAGCGGCGTTCCCAGTGTCGACGGGTTGCGGTGAGCTTGAGCCGAACGAGGCTCGAGCCGCCGGGTTCGACGCCGGCCGCCGGCGGGTCGAACCGTCCGTCGAGGCGACCCGTGGGGTCGATCAGATAGAGCGAGCAGTTGGCCTGAGCGTTGCCCCGGTTCTCGACGAGCAACTCATAGGTCGCCCGCCGGCGGCCCCGCAGCACCGGTTGCATCATGGTGATCCGGCGGTCGGTCGTGGTGCCGATGTCGAGGGTGATCTCGCAGTGCTCGACGTCGTCGGGGTCGTGCTGTGGGACGAGGCGGACCCCGAGCCCGGTCGGGCCGGCGGTGGTGCTGGGAAGCCGCGGTGGCGTGACCTGCACCGACACGGTCTGCTGCGAGCCACCGAAGAGCGTGATCGACGCGGGGGTGATGGTGGTCCACGCCGCAGCGAGACCGGTCGGGCTGAGCGAGCAACTGTCGGTCGTGTCGCTCAGATTGCTGACCGTCAGCTCGAGCGTGACGGTCTGGCCCGGCTGCACATGGGCCACCTCGACGTCGAACCAGGCCTGCACCGTCACGGGCGCCACGCTACCGATCTGGGGCAACGATGGTGGTCCGGGCCACCGTCCCACCCACCGTCCCACCCACCGCCCCACCCGCTGGCGGCGGGGCAGGCGGGTCGGCGACGCACCCATTAGCCTCGGAGCGTGCCTTCGTCACTGTCTCCGTCGTTCCCGGTGCAGCGCCCCCGCCGTCTGCGCGCCAGTGGCCCGCTGCGCGAGTTGGTCGCCGAGACCCGGCTGCATCCGCGGCGGCTGGTCGCGCCGATGTTCGTCCGCGAGGGCATCGACGCCCCGGTGCCGATCACGTCGTTGCCCGGAGTGGTGCAGCACACCCGGGCGAGCCTGGTCGACGAGGCGCGGCGTCTCGCCGATCTCGGGGTTGGTGCCGTGATGCTGTTCGGTGTCCCGTTGGTGAAGGACGCGATCGGCCGTGGGGCGTTCGATCCGGCCGGCATCGTCCAGGTGGCGCTGGCCGAGGTGCGCGAGGCGGTGGGGGATCGCCTGGTGGTCATGGCCGACCTCTGCGTCGACGAGTACACCGAACACGGTCACTGCGGCATCCTCGACGGCCGAGGTTCGGTCGACAACGACCGGACCCTCGACGTGTACGCCAAGATCGCCGTGGCGCAGGCTCGCGCCGGCGCCCAGGTGGTGGCGCCGAGCGGGATGATGGACGGCCAGGTCGGGGTGATCCGTGCGGCGCTCGATGCCGAGGGTTTCGACGATGTCTCGATCCTCGCGTACTCGGCCAAGTACGCGAGCGGGCTCTACGGGCCGTTCCGTGAAGCCGTCGCAGTCGAGATCGCAGGCGGGGGGAATCGCAAGGGATATCAGCAGGATTGGCGCAACGGTCGCGAGGCGCTGCTCGAGGTGCACGCCGACATCGCGCAGGGTGCCGACATGGTCATGGTCAAGCCGGCCGTCACCTATCTCGACGTGATCTCGGCGGTTCGTGCTGCTGTCGATGTGCCGGTGGCGGCCTATCACGTCAGCGGCGAGTACGCGATGATCAAGGCAGCTGCGGCGAACGGCTGGATCGATCACGACATGGTGGCCGTCGAACAGCTCACGGCGGTGCATCGAGCCGGTGCCGACATCGTCCTCACCTACTTCGCCGGCTGGTACGGCGAGCGCTACGAGGTCCTCGCATGAACTCGCTACCGCGTTCCAACGCCGAACTCTTCGCCCGCTCGTGCGACGTGATCCCCGGTGGGGTCAACTCGAGCATCCGTGCGTTCAGAGCCGTCGGAGGCACCCCCTACCTGGTCGAGCGCGCCGAGGGCGCGTATGTCGTCGACGTCGAGGGCACTCGCTACATCGACCTGGTGCAGAGCTACGGCGCAGTCATCCTCGGTCATGCGCATCCGGCCGTCACGGCCGCCGTGTCGGCGGCTGCTGCAGGTGGCACCTCCTACGGGGCGCCGACCCCGGGCGAGATGTTGCTCGCCGAGGCGATCCGCGAGCGAGTGCCGAGTTGCGAACGAGTTCGCCTGATGAACAGCGGTACCGAGGCCACCTCGACGGCTGTCCGGTTGGCCCGTGGGTTCACCGGCCGTGACCGCGTGGTGATCTTCCACGGGAACTTCCACGGTGCGACCGACGCCCTGCTCGCCGCCGGTGGGAGTGGTGTCGCCACGCTCGGCCTGCCGGGTACCGCCGGCGTGCCGGCCGAGGCCGTGGCCAACACGATGGTCGTGCCGTACAACGTGGTGCCCGAACTCGACGAGCGTGTCGCGGCGGTGATCGTCGAGCCGATCGCGGCCAACATGGGGGTCGTCGCCCCGAAGCCGGGTTTCCTCGAGGGCCTCCGTCGCGAGTGCGACCGGGTCGGCGCGCTCCTCGTGTTCGACGAGGTGATCACGGGCTTCCGTGTGGCCCGTGGCGGCGCGCAGGAGCACACCGGTGTCAGCGCCGACCTCACCACCTTCGGCAAGGTGATCGGTGGCGGCCTGCCCATCGGGTCGGTCGGCGGTCGCCGCGACGTCATGGAGACGTTGTCGCCGCTCGGTTCGGTGTTCCATGCCGGCACGCTGGCGGGCAACCCGCTCGCCACCGCCGCTGGTCGGGCCGTCCTCGAGCATCTCACGCCCGCGGTGTACGAGACGCTGGCGCAGCGCGCCGGCCGGTTGTCCGAGCGGCTCACCGCGGCATGCGACGCGGCGGGCCTCCCTGCGTCGTTCCCCGTCGAGGGCACACTCGTCGGGATGTTCTTCGGTGCCCATGCGGTGTGCAGCGACTCGCCCCCCACCCGGTTCGCCCCGAGCAACTTCGCCGAGGCGAAGCTGACCGACGAGCGCATGTACGCGGCCTTCTTCCACGCCATGTTGCGCGAGGGGGTGGCGTTGGCGCCCGGTGCGTACGAGGCCTTGTTCGTCGGTGTCGCTCATACCGACGACGTCATCGATGCGATCGGCGACGCGGCGGCACGTGCTGCCGTCGCGGCGGTGTCGGCGCTCGGCTGAGCCGCCACGCATCGGGTGGGGCCTCGGCCTACGCTGACCGGATGCGGCAGTTCGTCACGTGGGGCTTCTGGCTCTCACTGGTCGCGCTCGTCGCCATGGTGTTCGGGCTCGTGGCGCTGGTCGACCGGCTCGGCGGGGACGAGACCGCCGACGCGGTGGTGTTGCGCCCGGTCGGCGACGCCGGTGCGACGGCGTCCGGTGCGCCGGCGTCCGGTTCCGGCGATCCTGCGGTCGAGCGTGACATCGACCTGATCGCGTTGGTCGACGAGGCGCGGGCCGATCCCGGGTTCGGCATCGTCGGCGGCGTCACCACCGGAACCATGCAGATCCGAGTCGACGCGTTGCGGTCGATGACGATCACGGCCGGGACGCCGGGCGAGAACCGGTGCGCGGCGCTCGACCAGGTCGCAGCGTGCGCCGTTGCGGCCGACCTGTTGGGTGAGGCGGTGCTCTGGTTCTCGATCGTGCCCCTCGCCCCGCGCAACTCGGTGTCGCTGCCCGAGGTGGTCGAGCTGCGCGACGGTGGCACGGCGCTGCTCGCCAACGGCTGGATCGTTGCGCACGCCCCGGCGTTGAAGCGCAACTGTGACGAGGACACCACGTCGTTCTCCGACTTCCAGCGCCGGTTCCGCGAGGGCAGCGTCACCTCGTTCAGCCTCGACGAACAGCGTCTGGTCGCCGTCACCTGCGCTGCGTCCGTCGGCTGAATTCGCGTCGGCGAGGGTGCGATACGGTCGATCGGCATGGAACTGCCCGACTATCACGACCTGCCCCGCCGTGCCGGACTGCCCGCGAGTTGGGGGTTGTGGGGTGATGACGGTGATGTGCTGGGTCTGCTGAATCTGCTGACACCCGAGCGCATCGTGGACGCTGCGCGGCTGGTGCAGCGCGGGGCGGTGTTCGCCTTGAACTGGGACATGCGGCTCCCCGATCCGCCGTTGTTCGGCCGAGCGCCGTTCGAGCACGAGGTGACGGGTGGGTCGACGGGCACGAGCCACGACGATGTCCTGCATGGCTGGAACACGCAGTCGTCGTCGCAGTGGGACGGGTTCCGACACATCCGCAATCACGCTGCGCTCGCCGACGAGGACGGCACGGGTCACTTCGGTGGTGTGCACGACGACGCGCACGGCATCGACCACTGGGCGCGTCGCGGCATCGTCGGTCGGGCGGTCCTGGCCGACATCGGTCGGTGGCGGGCGGCGGTGGGTCGGCCCCTCGCCTACGACCGGTCCGATCCGATCGAGCCCGACGAGATCGCCGAGTGTCTGGCTGCGCAGGGGACCGAGTTGCGCCAGGGTGACGTGTTGCTGCTGCGCACGGGATGGGTCGGCTGGTACGAGCAGCAGCCGGCCTCGGTGCGCGTCCGCCTCGCCGATCCGTCGACGTTCGCTGCACCGGGGTTGCGCAGCGGCGAGCACCTGGCAGAGGTGCTGTGGAACCTGCACATCTCGGCCATCGGTTGCGACAACCCTGCGGTCGAGGTGTGGCCGCCAGGTTCTGCCACCTCACCCGAGGCCGAGGCCGAGGCGCGAGCCGACCGCCGTCGGCTCCACGAGATCTTCACCCACACGTTGCTGCTGCCCATGCTGGGCCTGCCGCTCGGCGAGATGTGGGACCTCGAGGCGCTGGCGGACGACTGCGCCGTCGACGGTCGCTACGAGTGCTTCTTCACGTCGGCTCCGCTCCGCCTGCCCTCGGGGGTGGCCAGCCCGCCCAACGCCATCGCGATCAAGTGAGCGCCGCGCCGGGTAGCGGCGCCTCCGGTTGTGCCGGGCTACCGTCGTCGGTCATGGGGCACACGGTGGGTTCGGGTGATGGGGTTCTGGCGGGGACCAGTGCGCTGGTCACCGGCGGCGGCAGCGGGATCGGTCTCGGGGTGGCGAAGCACCTGGTTCGTGACGGTGCGGCCGTCGTGCTCGCCGGGAGGACGCAGGCTCGCCTCGATGCCGGTGCGGCATCGATCGCGGCCTCGTACCCGGATGCTGCAGTTCGGACCGTCGTCTGCGACGTGACCGACGCCGACCAGGTCGAGGCTGCGTGTGCGGTGGCCGACCAGATCGGCCGGTTCACCATGTGTGTCGCCAACGCCGGCTTCGGCTCGGCGTCGCCGTTCCACCTCACGTCGCTCGACGAGTGGAACGCCGTGCTCGGCACGAACCTGACGGGCGCCTTCATCACGATGCAGCGTTCGGTGGGTCGACTCGTGGCCAACGGTGGAGGGGCGATCGTCGCGGTCAGTTCGATCGCTGCCCCGTTGACGCATCGTTTCATGACGCCGTACTGCGTCAGCAAGGCCGGCCTCGAGATGCTCGTTCGTCAGGTGGCCGACGAGTTGGGCCATGCCGGTGTGCGTGCCAACGCCGTTCGGCCGGGCCTGGTGCCGACGGATGCCTCGACGATGTTGATGACGACCGAGGTGATCCATGCCGATTACCTGGCGCAGATGCCGCTCGCCCGCACCGGCACCGACGACGACGTGCCGGCATTGGTCCGCTTCCTGCTCGGCCCCGAGAGCGGCTGGATCACGGGGCAGTGCATCGGTGTCGACGGTGGGCACGCCTTGCGTCGCGGTCCCGACCTGACGCCGGTGATGGAGGCGGTGCTCGGTGCCGACGCCCGGCTCCACCCGCCCTCCTGAGGCTGGCGGCCGTCGACCGGCCGTTCACGACCCGGCGCGCCGCCACATCACGCGCGGCGTCGCGAGGATCATGGCGATGTCCGAGCCGAGTGTCGTCGGTGGTGACTCGTCGTCGAAGCAGTCGTGCAGGTGCGCCCCGTCGTTGCGTCGTCCGAGTTGCCAGGCGCCGGTGATCCCCGGCCGCTGCCCGTGACGAGGGTGCGTCCGCAACAGCCGTGCATCGACGATCTCGGCGAGCTCGGGGCGCGGGCCGACCATGCTCATGTCGCCGCGCACGACGTTGAACAGTTGCGGCAACTCGTCGAGGCAGCTCCGGCGGAGGGCTCGACCGAGTGTGGTGTGGCGAGGATCGTCGGCCGACTTGTGGGTCATCCGCCGGTCGGGGTGGTCGATCCGGCACTCGAAGCGTCGGCGGTCGGCGAGCATGGTCCGAACCTTGAACATCGTGAAGTCGCGTCCGTGCAGCCCGGTTCGGCGCTGCCGGAGGATCACGCCGGGTCCGAGCGACATCCGCGCGAGCGCCATGACGGCCAGCATGAGTGGTGCGAGGACGACGATGAGCGTTGCCGCCACCGCAAGATCGACGAGCCGCTTCCCGTGGCGCTCGTACCAGGTCGGTGCGGTCGCCGGGTCCGGCGCGACGAGCGGGTGATGGGGCCGGATGTCGGCGATCTCGACACGGTGTTCGTGGTCGGCGAGGGTGATCATGTCGTCCTCCCGATCTGACGGCAGTACGGGCTGCCCCGAGTGGGTCATGATGCCGCAGCGACGAGCTGCTTCACGGCAAGGTTCCGGCAAGAACGGGGCAACCGGTCGCTGCGCGTAGCCTGCGGTCGTGCATGACGATCGGGTCCTCGTCGAGAAGCGCATCGAGCGCGAGTTGTGGCAACGGGTGCTCCCGCACCTGTACCGCGAGCGGATACCGATGTCGGTCGAGGCGTGGACGGCGCCAGGAGAGCCGGTGCCGTACGACCATGCCGTGCGGCAGTCGTTCGAGCCGTTCGCCGTCGGTGCGCGGTGGGGCCGGCCCTGGTCGACCACATGGTTCCGGCTGACGGGTGACGTGCCTGCGGCGTGGGAAGGGGCCGACGTCGAGGCGGTGATCGACCTCGGGTACGGGGCGAGG
The DNA here is from genome assembly GCA_039796935.1 of Actinomycetota bacterium. Lineage (GTDB taxonomy): Bacteria > Actinomycetota > Acidimicrobiia > Acidimicrobiales > Ilumatobacteraceae > VFMC01. Next base: position 60,603 of record JBDKIV010000317.1, read on the forward strand.
CACGCCGGGTTCCAGGCGGAAGGTCTCGTGTGGGCCGACGGGGCCCCGTTGCAGGGTGTGCACCCGAGGCGTCAGGGTGTTCCGTTGCCGGGCGCGCCGGCGGGTGGGCTGACCCTGTTGGTCGAGGCCGCTGCCAACCCGATGCTCGGCGCGGGCTTCAGGCCGACGCCGCTCGGGTCGCTCGAGACGGCGGGTGATGCCCTGCTCTACCGGTTGGTGTGCGCCGATCTGGCCGTGCTCGATCGCGAGGTCTTCGGGCTGTGTCTCGATGTCGAGGTCCTGTTGGGCGTGATGCAGTCGTTGTCGCTCGACGATCCGCGTCGCCACCGTCTGCTCCGCCAGCTCGAGGGTGCCTTCGACGCGATCGACGTCGATCGCGTGGCGGCCACGGCACGCTCGGCCCGCGACGGTCTCGCGCCTGCGCTGGCGCTTCCGGCTCGTGCCAGTTCGATGCGGGTGGTCGGTGTGGGCCACGCCCACATCGACACGGCCTGGTTGTGGCCGCTGCGAGAGACGGTGCGCAAGTGCGCACGGACGTTCGCGTCGGCCGTGCGGTTGATGGACGACTATCCCGACTACCGGTTCGTGTGCAGCCAGGCGGTGCAGTACCGGTGGATGGAGGATCGCTATCCGGCGTTGTTCGAGCGGATCCGCGACAAGGTGGCCGCCGGACAGTTCGTGCCGGTCGGCGGTATGTGGGTCGAGGCCGACATGAACCTGCCGGGCGGTGAGAGCCTGGCGAGACAGCTGGTCCACGGTCAGCGGTACTTCGAGTCGAGGTTCGGTGCGAGGTGCACCGAGGTGTGGATCCCTGACGTCTTTGGTTATCCGGCGTCGATGCCGCAGCTGTACCGGGCGGCAGGGTGCGACCGGTTCGTCACCCAGAAGCTCAGCTGGAACAAGCAGAACCGCTTCCCGCACAACACGTTCTGGTGGGAAGGCATCGACGGGAGCCGTGTCCTCACGCACTTCCCACCGGTCGACACCTACAACGCCGAGGTCACCGGAGTCGAGATGGCCTTCAGCGAGCGGAACTTCCGTGACCACGGCTGGAGCGACTGGGCGCTCATGCCCTTCGGGCACGGCAACGGTGGCGGTGGTCCGACACGCGAGATGCTCGAGCGGGCCCGGCGGATGCGCGACCTCGACGGGTCGCCCCGGGTTGGGCTGGGCACGACCGAGGAGTTCTTCGGTCATCTCGACGCCGAAGTGGCTGCCGGTGCGCCGGTGCCGGTGTGGCGGGGAGAGCTGTACTTCGAGATGCACCGTGGCACGCTCACCAGCCAGATCGAGACCAAGGTCGGCAATCGACGGTGCGAGCGGCTGTTGCGAGAGGCCGAGCTGTGGTGGGCCGCCGGTGGCGCGGTGCCGAGCGAGGTCGCGTCCGAGCTGGACGAGCTGTGGAAGGACGTGCTGGTGCAGCAGTTCCACGACATCCTCCCGGGGTCGTCGATCGCATGGGTGCACGACGACGCCGAGCGCGAGCACTCGCGGGTCGCAGAACGTCTCGAGGGGTTGATCGCCGAGGCCTTCGAACGGCTGGGCGTGTCGGCCGTCGTTGCGAATGCAACGGCGCACGATCGGGTCGAGGTGATCGAGATCGACGGTGACGCCGTTCCCGTGAGAGCCCCGGCATTCGGCATCGGTCTGCTCGATCCGGCCGAACCGGTCGTCATCGACGACGTGGTGGTGACGACCGAGCACTCGATGGCCAACGGTCACCTCGCGGTGCAGTGGGACCTCGAGGGCACGGTCGTGTCGGTCATCGACGTCGAGCGCGGCCGCGAGTTGTTGCCGTCCGGTCGGCGGATCGAGTTCGAACTCGCAGCCGACCACCCGGTCGAGTACGACGCCTGGGATCTCGAGTCGTGGACTCACCGACTCGGCACGCCGATCGGCGGGGTCGAACGGGTGGTGCTCGTCGAGCGAGGTCCACTGCTCGCCAGGTTGCAGGTCGAACGGCGATTCGGTGTGCACGGCGCATCCACGATGACGACGACGTACACGCTGCGCGCCGGGAGCGCACGGCTCGACATCGACATCGAGGTCGATTGGCACGAACACGAGCAGTTGCTGTCGTTGATGGTGCCGCTCGATGTCCGTGCCGACGAGGCGACGTGCGACATCCAGTTCGGCACCGTTCGGCGGCCGACGCATCCGAGCAGCTCGTGGGACGCTGCCAAGTTCGAGGTGTGCGCCCACCGGTTCGTCGATCTCGCCGAGCCGAACTTCGGTGTGGCCGTGCTCAACGACGGCCGGTTCGGTCACGGTCTGTTCGACGGTGGTGTGCGGGTCTCGCTGCTGAGGGCCGCGCGGTTCCCCGACCCCGATGCCGACCAGGGGCGGCACCGGGTGACGGCGGCCGTGTTGGCCCACGGTGCCGGGTTGCACGACGTGCTGCGTGCGGCAGAAGAGCTCGAGGTGCCGCTGCGGCACGTCGTGGGCCGAGCCGGCGGCGTGTCACCGGTCGAGCTGCCCATGCCCGTCGTGTCGATCGATCATCCCGGTGTGCAGGTGAGTGCCGTCAAGCGCGCCGACGACGGGAGCGGGCACCTGGTGGTCCGCCTGTACGAGGCGTGCGGTGACCGGTGCCGCGTTGCGGTTCGTGTGCCGTCCGGGGTGAAGGCCGCGCAGCGGTGCACGTTGCTCGAGGACGAGATCGAAGCACTCGACGTGGCCGACGGGTTCGTGTCGCTGGCGTTGCGCCCGTTCGAGTTGGTGACGCTGCGTCTCGTCGCGTCCTAGAGGCCGCCGCTGGCGGTGCTACTGCAGCCCGAGGTGTCGCATCGCGACCCCGGCGTAGATGGCCGTGCCGTCGACCATGGCGCTCTCGTCGAAGTACACGCGGTTCGAGTGATTCGGCGCGGCTTTCGAGAGGTCGCGATCGAGGGGTGTGCCGCCGATGAACATCATCGTGCCGGGCACCTCTTCGATCACGTAGCTGAAGTCCTCGGCGCCCATCACCGGGTTGGGCAGTCGGATCACGTGGTCGGCGCCGATCAGGTCGCGCGCGACGCCCATGCTGAAGTCGGTGAAGTCGGCGCCGTTGACGGTGACCGGGTAGCCGAGGGTCACGTCGATCTCGACGTCGGCCTCGTGGGCCGCTGCGACGCCTTCGGCGACCCGACGGATGGCATCGTGCACTCGGGCCCGGGTGCGTTCGCTGAGGGCGCGGATGGTGCCCTGGATCTCTGCGGTCTCGGGGATCACGTTGGTGGTGGTGCCCGCCACGATCTTGGTGACCGTCACGATGGTCGGGTCGAACACGTCGAAGCGACGCGTCACCATGGTCTGGAGGGCTTGGACGATCTCGCAGGCGATCGGGATCGGGTCGAGCGCGCGGTGGGGCTCGCTGCCGTGCCCGCCGCGGCCGGTGACGCGGATGAGCATCGTGTCGCTCGACGCCATGCACGGCCCGGGGCGAGTGGCGACGTAGCCGACCGGGCTCGACGAGGTGATGTGCATGGCGAACGCTCCGGTCACCGGCGACGGGCTGCCGTCGAGCGCATGGGGCGGCACGTCGAGGAGACCCTCGTCGAGCATGTACCGGGCGCCGTGGTGGCCCTCTTCGCCGGGTTGGAACATGAACAGCACGCGGCCCGGTAGATCGGCGGCGCGGGCGGTCAGCAGCTTCGCTGCGCCGACCAACATCGCCGTGTGCGTGTCGTGGCCGCAGGCGTGCATCGTGTTGTCGACCTTCGACGAGAACTCGAGCCCGGTGTCCTCGGGCATCGGCAGTGCGTCCATGTCGCCGCGCAAGAGGATCGTCGGTCCGGGCCGGCCGCCCGTGAGGAGCGCAGCGATGCCGCTGGTGGTCTCGTGGAGTTGGATGTCGAGCGGCAGCCCTTCGATCGATTCGAGGACGGCCTCACGGGTGATGGGCAGGTGGTTTCCTGTCTCTGGCCACTGGTGCAGCCGACGGCGGAGTTGGCTCATCTCGTCGAGCAGGTCTCGGGCTTCCTCGCGCAATGTCTCGGTCGTCATGCCTGGATGCTAATCAGGGCGCATGGTCGCCGCGGCCGGCTCGGAGTTGGTGGACGTCGTCGACGACGACGACCGGGTGGTCGGCACGGTCACCCGCGCCGAGATGCGCGCCGGACGCCTGATGCACCGAGCGGTGTTCATCGCGGTG
>JBDKIV010000318.1:0-3652 GCA_039796935.1 Actinomycetota bacterium
TCGGCGCGTGCTTTTCGGGATCTCGACAGGACGTCAGCGGACATGGCTTCTATCTCCGCCGCTTCCACTGCCGCTCGTGTTCGCCGCCTCGGGCGAATCGCTGACGACTTCCACCGCCCCGGCGGCCTGGCGGCGGTGCCTCGCCGCGCGTCATGGCCCCTCAACGCAACCATGTCCATGACGGTATGTGTCACCGCGGCGAGATGTTCGACGGGAATGAACATCACATAGAACATCTCGTGCGGTCGACGCATCAGGTTGAGCTGCCGGGTCGTCGACTGGCAGCTGACGCGTGTGGAGATTCCGAGCTGCCACAGCCCTTCGATGAGCGGTGCGAGTTGTACATCGACGAGCACTGTCGTTGCGTCGACCGCTACCCGCACTTGTGGATGTCGAGGTCGGTACGGTCGAGCCTGTCGCTGTGTCGGATCCACTGTTTGGTCGGACTCGCCCGTCCAGATCGGTGCCGCGTGTTGAACGGTACGACGGGGGTGCCACAGCACAGGACCACCATGGTCCCGGATCGCTCTGGCCGGTCCTATGGCCTCGTGGCGCCTCTATGTCAAGCGACGAGTACGTCGCTGATCCCGGTGAACTCGATCAGGCGGTGCCCGACGCGGCGACGGCGATGGCGCAGTGGTGACGGTTCTGTGAGATCAGCTTGTCGAGCGTGCCGATGTCGGCGAGCAGGTCGCGGGCCATCTGCTTGCGCCTGGTCTCGACGGCGTCGCTGGGACGGACCTTGGTGAGCAGAGCGGCGGCCTTGACAGCGGTGAGGTGAAGAGGTGCGCCGCCGGGGATCAGGTCGCGTTCGTGCTGGTGGAGCCGGTCATCGCCCGGTGCCGTGCCCTCGTGAGTTCGTCGCGGCGGTCCGCCAGCAGCCGGAACACTCGGGTGTGATCATCGGCTGTCACGCGGGTGAGGTCGGAGCGTTGGGGGGCGACCAGGGCGACACCGCGGGCGTCGATGTAGTCGGTCTTGCGCCCGTGACCAGTCTGAAGCCGTCAGCGGATGTGCCTGTGGACAACGTCGGTTGGCTCTGAGTGAGTCCCGAAAGTCAAAGCGTTGGCCTCCGCACGCCCCCCACTTGGACTTTCTCTCGACAAAGTCCAAGTGTCTGGTACCTTCGGGGGTGTGACTTTCACTTTCCTCGGTCCAGACCCTCTCGAGGAGCAGGTCACCGAGGTGCTCCGGCGACTCTCCAACGGTGACCCTCCTCGTCTCATCGAGAGCGCCCGGGTCGACGTCAAGGAGGAGCCAGGTCGGAGGTCTGGCCCCACGGTTCGGCCCGGCCGGACGGAGAGCGATCAGGCAGCGGACTTCTTCGCTGAGGAGATGGCCTGCCTCGCGAACACAGCGGGCGGCGGAGCGATCGTCATCGGGGTCGCGGACGACGGCACCAGAATCGGGACCGAACTCGACCCGGAGTGGCTCCGCCATCGCATTTGGGAGTTGACCGAGCACCGTCTCACCGTGAGCGCCCAGCCGGTCGAGATGGATGGAGTCCGTCTGTTGGTGCTCACGGCGCATGAGGCCATCGAGCCGATCAGGTATCGCGGCCGCTATCGCTGGCGGGTCGATGACAACTGCGTCGAGATGGACCCGACGTCCTGGCACTCCCGGCGCATGGTGAGCACCGGCTTCGACTGGTCCGCCCAACCCTCCGGACACGTGATGGCCGACATCAGCCCGGCGGCATTGCAGCGGGCACGCCAATACCTCACGGCAGCAGGCGACGCGGCCGCCGTTGATCTCGCAGCTGCATCCGACCAAGACCTCGTTCGCAGGCTGAACGTGGTGGATGGCGAGGGGCACCTCACCAACGCCGGCTCATTGCTCTTCGTCGGCACCCCCGGCGATGGCATCGACTACATCCGTCGCGACTCGACCGGCGGTGACAGCACCGCTCGGATTCGCAGCAATCGACCGCTCATCGAGCAAGTGTGGGACGTCGACCAGGCGAGCCAAACGGCGAACAGGATCGTGCACGTCCCAGGTGGCTTCGCGCGCGGACAGATGCGGGCCATCCCGACGCGGGCACTCCGCGAGGCAATCGTCAACGGTGTTGTCCATCGGGACTGGCTCTCGCCGCTGCCGACCACGGTCGAACACATCGGCGATCTCGTTGTCGTGACGTCACCGGGCGGATTCGTCGGCGGTGTGGGTCCGGCCAACATCATCACGCATCCCTCGACACCGCGCTATCGCAGCCTCGCCGAGGCCATGGCGGCCCTCCGTCTCGCAGAACGTGAGGGCATCGGCGTCGACCGAATGGTGGGCGACATGCTCTCGCTCGGTCGACCGCAGCCCGAGATCGCGGAGGTGCAGGGGCCGGCGGTGCGAACTGCGCTCATCGGTGGAGAGCCCGACGCAGAGCACATGGCTTTTCTTGCCTTGCTGTCCAACAACGTCGCAGCCGATCTCGATGCCCTGCTCATCATCGACCACCTGTCGCGCTACGGGTGGGTCGACACGGCGTCAGCAGTGCCGGTCCTTCAGCGGCTCGGCGCCGAAGCCGAAGCAGCGCTGCAGCGCCTGCTCGCTGCAAGCCTGAAGGACGGTGCGCCGGTGATCGTCGAGGTGCAAGGAGTACCAGCCGGCCACCAGCGTGCCTATCGCCTGAGTGACGCAGCGCGGCGGGTGCTTCCGGCTCACGCGCGACATGTTGCTCAGCCTTCCGCGAGAGAGGAGATGCTCGCAAGATGGGCCATCGCTCGCGGACGAATCTCTACCACGGAGGCTGCCGACCTGACGGGATTGAGCACTCAGCAGTGCGGTCAGATTCTGAGAGGCATGGAGGAACAGGGAGTCCTCAACCCTGGCCGGCAGACGCGATTCGGTCGCGGCTTCTTCTACATCCCGCGGCCGCCTGAGTGATGCGCACCCCCGCCCCGTTCGCGCACATCCCGAGCATCCTCGAAGGCATCAAGGTCGACCCTGAGGCCAGCATGTACGGGTCGTACTTCACCCGGAACACAGGACAGCACTTCGAGGCGTTCGCAGCAATGTCCGACCCGGGTCGGTTCGAGGCGTCCGACCTGATCGCGATCGAGGCGCTGAGCGTGCGGCTCCACTCTCACGGAGCGCGAAGGTTGCTGCTCGATGCCGAGTTCGGTGAGCGCTGCGCGGTGCTGCTCCGCGAGATCCCGGTCGATGTTCCTCTCCACGACGTTGACGCGTCGGTGATCGGGCCCGACTCTCACGCACAACAGCTGTGGCGGCTACTGCGCGAACTCCACGGCATGAGGCGTGGGCTGACCGTGATCTCGAAGCTGATGGCGGCGAAGCGACCGTTGTTGTTTCCGATCTGGGACACCAAGGTCGCGACCCTTGTCAGTACGCCCGATGGCGATCACTGGCGTGCGATGCACGAGATCGTCACCGACCGCGCCGCACGCACGCGAATCGAGAAGGCGACCGCCGATGCGCCACAACATGTCGGACTACTGCGTCGAATCGACGTCGCACTCTGGCGTCACGCGACCATCAACGTGACCGAGTAGCCGCAACGACAAGAGAGAGATCCCTGCGAGACCCTCGGTCCCAGCACCGTTGAGCGAGCGGATATCGCGCGCGATCGCAGCGACCTTTCGAGAGACGACAGGATCGATTGCCAACGCTGTCCCATCGACTGCGTCAGGGACGTACCGCT
>JBDKIV010000319.1:0-14156 GCA_039796935.1 Actinomycetota bacterium
CTCCTGGTCAACCCGGCGCTGCGCATCTACAAGCCGTGGCTCGACGATGCCTTCGTCACCGAACTCGGTGGTCGGGCCGAGATGAGCGAGTTCCTCACCGAGCGCAACCTTCCCTACCGCGCGAGCAAGGAGAAGGCCTACAGCACCGATGCGAACATCTGGGGCGCCACCCACGAAGCCAAACTGCTCGAAGAGCTCGGGACATCGATGGACATCGTCGATCCCATCATGGGCGTCGCCCACTACCGAGACGACGTGGCGATCTCTGCAGAGACCGTGACCGTCAGGTTCCACGAGGGGTGGCCCGTCGCCATCAACGGAACGGAGTTCGCGTCTCAGGTCGACCTGGTGATGGAGGCCAACTCCATCGGGGGCCGTCACGGGCTCGGCATGAGCGACCAGATCGAGAACCGCATCATCGAGGCAAAGAGCCGAGGCATCTACGAGGCGCCCGGCCTCGCCCTGTTGCACATCGCCTACGAGCGACTCGTCACAGCGATCCACAACGAAGGCACGATCGAGAACTACCGGACGATGGGCCGACGACTCGGTCGTCTGCTGTACGAAGGACGCTGGTTCGACCCGCAGAGCCTCATGCTCCGCGAGCCGCTGCTGCGCTGGGTCGGGTCGGCCGTCAGCGGTGAGGTCACGCTCCGCCTCCGCCGAGGAGACGACTACAGCCTGCTCGACACCACCGGGCCGAACCTCACCTACGCCCCCGAACGCCTCAGCATGGAAAAGGTCGAGGATGCAGCGTTCGGACCGCTCGACCGCATCGGCCAACTGACGATGCGAAACCTCGACATCGACGACAGCCGAGCGAAACTCGACGTCTACCGACAAGCCGGAACGCTCGGCACCGGCAGCATCTTCTCGCTCGAGGCGGGCGACTGACGGTCGACGGATGACCGGCCTCGCCGCACGACTTCGTCGGCTCGGCCGACCTCGGCCGACTGCCGACCAGTCGACCACCGGACCGAAGGCCGACGCGTTCGGAGCCGTGCTGGAAGCAGCGCTCGATGCCGCGCCGATCGGCTTCGCCGTCATCAACTGGCAGACCGGCACGGCGACGGTGAACGCCGAACTCGCCGAACTCCTCGACGGATTCGGCCCGCTCGAGCGCATCGATCAGTTGATCGACCAGGTCCACCCTGCCGATCGGCACCTCGTCGAGCCCGCCGTCCGCGCGGTCGGACCGGCGAAGGTCCTCCTGCGCGTGGTTCATCCCTCCCTCGGGATCCGCCACGTCCAGGTGCTCTCGGCACCGATCGACCAGGGCGACTCGGGGCCGAGCACCGTCGTGGTGGCGGTCGAGGTCGAGGACCGGATCGAACATGCCCGCCGACTCGAGCAGTTCCGAACGGTCGCCGACTCGACGTCCGACGTGGTCGCCATCACCTCGCTGCGCGGCGAGGCGGATTACCTCAACCCTGCCGGCCAGCGCTTCTTCGGCGACGCAACGGTCTCGTTGCAGACACTCGGCCACCTGGTCGCCCGTGACGATCACCCGCAGTTGTTCGGACACGCTTTCCGAACCGCCGGACGAGGCGACAGTTGGAATGGCGAGTTGGTCATGCTCGATCGCCACGGCAGCCGACACCCGATGTCGGTCGTGATGACCGGGCTGGCCGACCCGGACGGCCGCGTCACGGCATTCGCCCTGATCTGCCGGGACGTCTCCGAGCAGCGACAACTCGAGTCGCGCCTCGCGTTCGCCTCGGGCCACGACCCGTTGACCGGACTCCCCAACCGCCAGCAACTGCTCGACACGCTCAGCTCCGATCTCGGCACGGGCACGCCCACCGCAGTGCTGTTCGGCGGCCTCGACGGGTTCAAGCTCGTCAACGACAGCCTCGGCCACGACGTCGGCGACCGGGTGCTCCGCACCGTTGCCGAGCGACTCGTGACCGCTGCGCTGCCGGACGGCCTGGTCGCCCGGCTCGGCGGCGACGAGTTCGTGATCGTCTGTCGCGGCCCGCTGGTCGATCTCGACCGGGCCACCGAGGTGGCGCAGCGCTGCCTCGACGCAGTCGGCGCTCCGATCGAGGTCGCAGGACGCGAGCACGTCCTGGCGATGAGCATCGGCGTCGCGTTGCGCGACGCCCCGGTCTCGGCGACCGAGCTCCTGCAAGAGGCAGACCTCGCCATGCACGCGGCCAAGACGCAGGGTCGAGGGCGGGTCGAGGTGTTCGATCACGACATGCGGATCCGGGCGGACGAACGCGTCGAACTCGAGCGCGACCTGCGCCTCGCTCTCGAGCGTGGCGAGATCGAACTCCGCTATCAGCCGATCGTCGACACTGCGACCGGGGAGGTGACGAGTTTCGAAGCCCTCGCTCGATGGATGCATCCCACTCGCGGCATGTTGATGCCCGGCGAGTTCCTACCGCTCGTGGCGGCAACCGGGCTCGCCGTGCAGTTCGGCACGGTCGTCGTCCGGCAGGCGACGGCAGCCACGGCTCGCCTTCGGGCCATCCATCCCGACGTGACCACTGCCGTCAACATGTCCGCTCCCCAACTCCTCGATCACGAGTTGGTGTCGGTCACCGCCGACGCCCTGCAGTCTGCATCACTCGCACCGCATGCCCTCACGATCGAGATCACCGAAGAGGTCGTCATGGACGAACTGCACTCGGCGCGAGCGCACCTCGATGCCCTCAGGGACCTCGGCGTCAGGTTCGCGATCGACGACTTCGGGACCGGCTACTCGAACCTGTCGATGCTGCGACAGTTCGCTGCCGACTACGTCAAGATCGACCGCAGCCTCGTCGAGGGCGACGCCACGCTGCTCCGGCTCGTGCTGTCGCTCACCGGAGAACTCGGCTTCGCGTCGATCGCCGAGGGGGTCGAGACGGTCGAACAGATGGGTCTGCTGCAAGCGCTCGGCTGCCGGCTGGCTCAGGGCTACTACATCGCCGAGCCGCTCGTGATCGACGAAGCGCTCGCCTTCTTGCGCGACTCGCCGTCGTCACGCACCGACTGAGGCGGGGGTCGCTGCAGCGATGCGCCGGATCAACCCGGCCAGCATCCAACTGCGCGGCACCATGGTGTCGACCACCACGTACTCGTGATCAGCGTGCGCCCCACCGCCGACCGCACCCAGGCCATCGAGGGTCGGCACGCCGATTGCGGCCGTGAAGTTGCCGTCACTGCCGCCACCGACGCCGACACCCTTGATCTGGTGGATCCCCGCCTCGGCCGCCGCCTCGACCGCAAGGGGGAACAACGTCGTCGAAGCATCGGGCGACATCGGCGGACGGTTGAGACCACCGTGGATCTCGATCCGCGCATCGGCCACCGTGGTGCGCAGCGATCCCATCGCGACCTCGACCCGGGTCTGCTCGGACAGCTCGGCGACCCGGACGTCGACCAGCAACCTGGCCTCGGCCGGAACGACGTTCTCGGCCGTACCGGCTCGCGCCACGGTCGGCGTCACGGTCGTCGCCCGATCGGGGTCGCCGAACGTGGCGATCTGGGTGACCAGCTCGGCTGCCGCGATCAGTGAGTTGATCCCCTTCTCGGGCTCGAGCCCGGCATGCGAGGCACGACCGTGCACGATCACCTCGAACATGCCGACGCCTTTGCGGGCGGTCTTCAGGGCACCTCCGTCGGCGCTCGCTTCGAGGACCAACACGTTGCCGCAGGCGCGGGCTCGCTCTTCGATCAACGATCGGGAGTGGCCCGATCCGACCTCTTCGTCGCAACTGAACAGCATCTCCACCATCGAACGGTCGGCGAGGGTCGCCACCGCGTGGATCGCCTGAACGATGCCGGCCTTCATGTCGAACACACCCGGACCCGTGGCCCGGCCGTCGTCGACGACGAAAGGCCGCCGCTCGAGGGTTCCCATCGGGAAGACCGTGTCGTGGTGACCGAGAATGAGCACACGGGGCGCCGGACCGCCTCGCCAGGACACGTGGGGACCGGCAGGGCTGTCGATGATGTCGGGGGCCGTGCCGAGACGACGCTCGATGATCTCCGCCAGCACCGCAGCGGACCTGGTGACGGCAGGAATGTTCAGCGAGGGCGACTCGATCGACACCAGATCGGCCAGATCGGAGAGCAGGTCATCGATGTTCACGCCCCCTGTCTACCGCGCGGGATCGTCGCCCTGCACGATGTATCTGCGAGACTCGGGGCAATGTCACGGTCCGTTCGCCCCATCACCGCACTGTTCACCTCCGCAGCGCTCCTGCTCGTCGCCTGCAGCGGCGACGAGACCGTCGCGACGGAAGTCTCCAGCGAAAGCACCCAACCACCGCAGACCGATGCGCCGACGACCACGGCGGCGGCTCTCGCTGCGGCGACGTTCTCGGTCCGGCCCGGCCCCGAGCAGGTGACCATCCTCGATGCCGAGCCCGGAACCGAACTGACCGTGGTCGGCCCGGACGGCCCGGTGGCGTCGGGAACGGTGGACGAGCAGGGATCGCTGCTGTTCCGAGACATCGAGCCGGGCGGCGACTACGTGGTCGTCTCGGACGACGAGTCGAGCGAACCGTTCGCGGTGTCCTCACCGGACGACCATCCCTCGGCGGAGTTCTACCAGGCCCAGGACGGGCTTCCCGCTGGTGGTTTTGGCTACATCACGGCACGCGACGGCACCACCCTCAGCGCACACGTGGTCCTTCCCGGTCCCGCCGACGGTGGGCCCTACCCGACGGTGGTCGAGTACAGCGGCTACTCGCCGAGCAACCCCGGCGACACCACGTTCGCGCAGATCTACAACACGCTCGGGTTCGCGTACGTCGGTGTCAACATGCGCGGCACGGGTTGCAGCGGTGGCTCGTTCCGCTACTTCGAGACCGTTCAGAGCCTCGACGGCTACGACGTCATCGAGACCGTGGCGGCGCAACCGTGGGTGCTCGACAACGAGGTCGGCATGGTCGGGATCTCCTACCCCGGAATCAGCCAGCTGTTCGTCGCTGCGCAGCAACCTCCGTCGCTCGCCGCCATCACCCCGCTGTCCGTCCTCGACGACAGCTACCGGTCGACGCTCTACCCGGGTGGCATCCTCAACACCGGGTTCGCCGTCGAGTGGACCGAGGAGCGAATGCGCAGCGCCGAGGTCTTCGGCCAGTCGTGGAGCAAGGACCGCGTGGATGCCGGCGACACCGAGTGCGCAGCCAACCAGAAGGTGCGGCTCCAGAACCCCGACCTGCTCGAGGAGATCCGGGCAACCCCGTTCTACGACGCCGAGCTCGGCGACTCCCTCGCCCCGGACACCTTCGTCGACCGGATCGACGTGCCCGTCTTCATCGCGGGGGCGTGGCAGGACGAACAGACCGGCGGCCGCTTCCCGGCGATGCTCGACCGCTTCACCGGATCACCCGACGTCGACGTCATGCTCGTGAACGGGGTGCACACCGAGTCGCTCAGCCCGCCGATCCTCGGCCGGTACGCACAGTTCCTCCAGCTGTACGTGGCCAAGAAGACCCCCGACCTGGCTGCGCTCGACGTGATCGCACCGATCCTGTCGAGCACGCTCTACGGCCTGCCCGAAGCCGCCACCTTCGAGAACCGACTGGCCGGTCTCCCCTACGACGAAGCCTTGGCAGCGTTCCAGTCAGATCCAGCCATCCAGGTGCTCGTCGAGCAGGGAGGCGCTCCCGATCTGCCCGGCGGGGCCGCCGCCCCGCACTTCGTCCTCAGCTTCCCTGCCTGGCCGATCCCGGCCACCGAAGCGACCAACTGGTTCCTCGGTGACGGCGGCACCCTCTCTGCCGATGCCGGCATGCCGGGTGAGAGTTCGTACACCGCCGATCCGACGGCCCTTCCCGCCACGTATTGGGCCGGCGACAGTTCGGCCATCTGGCGCGCCGACGCGGTCTACGACTGGCGGCCGCTCGCGGACGGCACCGGTGTCGGCTTCACCTCGGAGCCCCTCTCCGCCGACACGATGATGGTCGGGCCCGGCTCGGTCGACCTGTGGATCACGTCCAGCGCGGGTGACACCGACATCGAAGTCACGATCAGCGAGGTACGCGCCGACGGCACCGAGGTGTACGTCCAGAGCGGGTGGCTCCGTGCGAGCCGCCGCACCCTCGACTCGGCTCGATCGAGCGACCTCAGGCCCGTGCACACGCACCTCGAAGCTGATGCCGCCGAACTTCCCACCGGCGTGGCGACCCTGGCACGAATCGAACTGTTCCCCTTCGCTCATCCGTTCCGGGCCGGCAGCCGTATCCGTCTGACGGTCGACGCCCCGGGCAACAACCGGCCGGTGTGGGAGTTCGACACGATCGCCGCCGGCGAGACGGTGACCGTCGTGCACGACGCCGAGCACCCCTCACGCGTCGTCCTTCCCCTCATCCCGGGCATCGAGATACCCGACCGGGTCGTCGCCTGCGGCGCATTGCGGGCACAGCCCTGCCGTCGTTGGATCGCAGCGGCCAACGGCGGCTGAATCGATGCCCTCGCGCGACGACCTCGGTGCGTTCCTTCGTGCCCGTCGTCACGCGCTGTCACCCGACGACGTCGGTCTGCCTCGGGGCCGCGGCAGACGGACTCCGGGGCTGCGCCGCGAAGAGATCGCCATGCTGGCCGGTGTCTCGGTCACCTGGTACACGTGGCTCGAGCAGGGTCGGCCCATCAACGCGTCTGCAGATGTGCTCCATGCGCTCGCCCGCGCACTTCGCCTCGACGACGCAGCCCGGCGCCATCTCTTGGCGCTGGCCGCCGATGTGGCCGAGGCAACGGCGGTCGAGGTCGACGAGGTCCCCGATGCACTCGTCAGGCTGATCGCCTCGATGGATCCGGCACCGGCCTATGTGCTCGGCCCGAGGTGGGAGTACCTCGCATGGAACCGAGCGCAGGCGCGCCTGTACCCGATGATCGAGCGCCTTCCCGAACACGACCGGAACCTGCTGTGGGTGGTGTTCGCCGAGCCCTCGACGAGGCTGTTGCTCGACGACTGGAACGGCCAGGCCCGTCGGATCATGGCGGAGTTCCGTGCCGGCACCGCGACGCGGCGGACCGACCCGCAGGTGATCGAACTGGTGAACCGCCTCGAGAAGGAAAGTCCCGAGTTCGCTGCCTGGTGGCCGCACGCCGATGTCGCGCTCTTCCAGACCCGATTGCGGACCTTCCACCATCCTCGGGCGGGTTCGCTGGTGTTCGAATACCAGCAACTGACCCCGAGCGAATGGCCGTCGCTCCGCGTCGTGTGCCAGCTACCCGTCCCGGGTGACGACAGCGCCGAGCGCCTCGCAGCGTGGCGCGACATCCCGTGACCGCATCGACCGCGCTCTGGGACCTAGGGCCTTGCAACGACACGACCGACACGGTGTACTGCCCATGATGCTGCGTCGATTCGTGCGCTCGGTGGTGGTCACCGGAATGGTCTGGTCGGCATCCGTCGGCACGGCAGGAGCAGACCCGGCGGGCCCGACGCCCTACGAGAGCACCATCGTGGCCATCGAGCCGCGTGTCATCGGCATCGACCTGCGGATCATCGGTGGCGATTCGTTCCTCGAGCTCACGGTCGACGGCGGTCACGATGTCACCGTGCTCGGCTACTCGGGCGAGCCGTACCTCCGTTTCGACCCCGACGGAACCGTCTCGCAGAATCGGAACTCTCCTGCCGTGTATCTCAACGAGGATCGATACGCCGCAACGGCACTGCCCGACCGCGCCGACCCTGCTGCCGACCCCGACTGGGAGGTGCTCGACGACGACGGCAGCTGGGCATGGCACGATCACCGGACCCATTGGATGGCACCCGTTCCTCCGCTCGGTCTCGAACCGGGTGACCAGGTGCTCGACGAGCAGGTCGACCTGCTCGTCGACGGTGTGCCGGTCACGGTGAGCATCATCTCCACGTGGATACCGGACCAGTCGAACCTGCCGGCGATCCTCGGTGCGCTCCTCGGCCTCGCTGCGGCCGGCGCCGCTGCGGCGGTTCGCTTCGGTCGCAGCTCGACGGGTGGGCGCAGCGCCATGCACACACCGGGGATGCTCCTGACGGCGGCGGCCGTGGGAGCACTCGTCATCGGCCTCTGGCACACCCGGTCACTACCCAGCGAGACCGCACCGCCGATCACCGACTGGGCACTACCGCTCGTGGCGCTCGTCGCCGCCCTCTGGTCGGGTGCCGCACCGAGATCGAGCGGCGCGGCGATCGCGGGTGTCGTCGCCGGCGCAGAACTGGTCGTCTGGGCCGTGCTGCGCCGTGACGTCCTGCGATTCCCCGTACTCCCGACGAATGCCCCGTTCTGGCTCGACCGAGCCGTCACCACCTCGGTCGGCGTGATGGGCCTGGCCCTCGCCGTCGTCTGGCTCGTGACCCTGTTCGGTCACCCGTCGACGACGGTCGTGGCGACCGACCTCAGGCCCGCACCGTGAGGACGAAGACGTCGTCGGGATTCGTCGAGCACTCACCCTCGTACCTGCCCTCCTTCGGGAACCGGTACACCAGCGAGGTGCCGGCCAGCACGTAGAACGTGCCGACGGTGTGGCTCACCACGTCGTCGTTGACGATGCGAATGGTCTCGCCCACGCGCACGTCGAGCTCGGTCGGCATGATTCCCGGGTCGTTCCCGAGCGCGATCTGTGCAGCGGTCCCGTTGGGGATGAGGTAGTCGTAGTCGTACGGTCCGGGGATGGTCGTCATCGGCGTGGCATCCTGCGAGCCCTTGGCCCCGCCGCATGCGGTGACCGAACCGGCGACCAGCACCATCGCCACCATCACCCTGCGCATCCGACTCATGCCGCCGCCTCGCCGAGCAGCACGCGTAGGTCACTCGCCATGTCGGTCGAGTTCGTCCCGAACGGCCACGACAACTTCATCAAGCCGTCCTCGCCCACGACGTACAGCAGGCTGCTGTGCGACACCTCCACCTGACCCTGGTCGTTCGTCTCGACGCCGAAGCTCACGCCGAAACTGTCGGTGACCTCGCGCAGCAGGGCCACGTCGTCGGTCCTGAGCGAGTGCGCCCCCTCGACGAAGCTCTGCACGTACCCGGTGAGGGTGTCGCCGTCGTCGCGGGCAGGATCGACCGTCGCCATCGCCACATCGACGCGCTCGGCGTCGTCGCCGAGTTGCTTGAGCGCGCCGCGGAGCGCCGCCAGCGTGGTCGGGCAGATGTCGGGGCACGAGGTGTAGCCGAACGACACCACGAGCAACCCGTCGGCATCAGCCCGGAACTCGAACACCTCGTCATCGTTCGACGCATCCGGCATCCCGGCCCCGTCGACCCGCTGCTCGGCGGTGGGCCGGAATCCGATCAGCGACGGGGTGACCGCCTCGTCATCACCACAGGCACTCGTCCCGAGGATCACGAGCGACACGGCCAACAGCGACATCATCGACTTCAGCGACTTCACGGGTCGAAGGTTACGCCCGGAATGAGGCAAGCTGCCGGGCAGAAGGACCCGATCGAAGGAGTCACCGTGTCGTCCACCCACCCGATCACCCTCGAGCTCACCACGGACCCGACCGATCTGGGCCTCGACCCGTCGCGCCTCGAGCGGATCGATCGCCACTTCGAGCGCTACGTCACCGACGGCCGCCTGGCGGGCTGGCAACTGGCGATCATGCGCGACGGGCGTCTGGCCCACGTCGCCAGTCGCGGCCACCGCGACCGCGAGGCGGCACGACCGGTGACCGACGACACGGTCTGGCGGATCTACTCGATGACCAAGCCGATCACCTCGGCCGCGGCACTCATGCTCTGGGAAGAGGGCGCCTTCGAGCTGAAGGACCCGGTCAGCCGGTTCCTCCCCGAATTCGCCGATCTCCGGGTCTGGCGATCGGGCTCGGTCACCAATCCCCGCCTCGATCCCGTCCGAGACCCGATGGAGATGTGGCACCTGATGACCCACACCGCCGGTCTCACCTATGGCTTCATGTTTGCGCACCCGGTCGACGACCTGTATCGACGGGCAGGATTCGAGTGGGGCGTCCCCCACGACAGCGATCTCGCCGGTGTGTGTGAACGACTGGCCCGCCTCCCCCTGCTGTTCCAACCCGGCGCCGAGTGGAACTACTCGATGTCGATCGACGTGCTCGGCCGGGTGCTCGAGGTGATCGAGGGTCGTCCGCTCGACGAGATCCTGCGGACGCGCCTGTTCGATCCGCTCGGAATGGTCGACACCGCGTTCCATGCCGACGATGCTCGAGCCGAGCGCCTCGCCATGCTGTACGGGGCACATCCGGCGTCGGGCCTCGCCGTCCCACTCGCGGCGCAGGCGGCTGCCGCGACGCGACCGCCAACGGCGCTGCTCGGTGGTGGCGGCCTCGTCTCGACGATGGCCGACTACCTCCGCTTCGCCGAGATGCTCCGCCGACGGGGCGAACTCGACGGGGTCCGGCTGCTGTCGCCGCGCACCGTCGAGTACGCCAGCGCCAACCACCTTCCGGGGGGCCGCGACCTCTCCGAGTTCGGACGGCCGTTGTTCAGCGAGACCACCTTCGACGGAGTCGGGTTCGGGTTGCTCGGGTCGGTGACCCTCGACCCGGTGACCGCCAAGGTCCCGGGCTCCGTCGGCGAGTTCGGCTGGGGTGGGGCGGCGAGCACGACCTTCTGGGTCGACCCGGCCGAAGACCTGACCTGCGTGTTCATGACCCAACTGCTCCCGTCGAGCACCCATCCGATCCGCTCACAACTGAAGCAACTGGTGACCCAGGCCCTCGTCGACTGACCCGGTCGGGACGCGTCGGGTCGGATGGCCCTGTTTCAGTTCGGTTCGGCGTGGCACAGTGAGGTCATGAGCACCCCTACCGTGATCGTTCCCGTCGACTTTTCCGAGGTGTCCCTCGCCGCGCTCGACCACGGTCGATGGATGGCAGACCGAATGGACGCGGCGCTCCAGGTCGTCGCCGTCACCACCCCCCGTTACCTCAACGTGACCGACACTGCCCTGAAGTCCCTGGTCGACGACCAGAGCGCCGAGTTCGGGGTGACGATCGACCACAAGGTGGTCACGGTCGACGACGACGACATCGAACGCGCCCTCGTCGGCGAGGTGCTCGAGTCGCCGCAGGCCCTGTGGTGCATCGGCAGTCGAGGACGGACCGCGCTCGGGGAGCTGCTCTTCGGGAGCGTCAGCGCCGATCTGGTCCGCGACTCGGAGGTTCCTCTCGTGGTCGTCGGCCGGCAGGCCGTCCTGCGCTCGGACGCTCGTGTGCTCGCGGTAGCGCTCGACGGGTCGGACATGGGCGAGACGATCCTGCCCGCCGCAGTCGCCTTGGCGCAGCGGCTCGGCCTCGGCATCCGCTTGCTCCAGGTGGGTCACGCCCACGTACCGGGCGACGCAACCGACAGCGCCTACCTGGCTCGCCTCGCCGAGCGGCTTCCCCACCCCGAGCGAGCCGACTACGAGACCCTCCAGGGAGATGTCGACGACGAACTCGTCGGCTACCTCGCGCGGACCGACGATGTCGCCATGCTCGCGATGGCGACACGGGGCATCCCTGCAGGCGCTCGGATCTCGGTGCCGAGCACGGCGATGCGGGTGCTCCGGCGCTCACCCGTTCCGATCCTCATGCTCCATCCTGCCGAGGAAACCCCGGACGAGCCTGCCGAGCCGGTGACCGACGGCCCGCTCGTCGACCTCCGGCGCCGCGTCATCGTCGGCATCGACACACGCCGGTCGTCGGCCCCGGCCGTCGAATGGGCTGCGGGCGAGGCCGAACGACTCGGGGCGATCCTGCAGGTCGTCCACACCTGGAGCATCCCGGTCGGCCCGGGTTCGATGTACGGCTATCCCATCTGGCCCGACATCGAGGCGAGCCGCCAGGCAGCACTCGAGGAGGTCGCCGAGACGGCGCACGAGATCGCTGCGTCACATCCGTCACTGATCGTCGAGACGATCGTGGCCGAGGGAGACGCCGCCGCGGTCATCTCCGAACGCAGCGAGAAGTCGGTCCTGGTCGTGCTCGGCCGCCATCGCCACGGTCGACTCGCCAAGCTGCTCCTCGGCTCGACGAGCGAGTCGGCACTGCACAAGCTGAACGTCCCGCTCGTGATCGTGCCGTGCGACGAGGACGAGTCGGAGGACTGAGTCGTGCCCGAATCGCGTGCCGATGTGGTGACCGAGGACTTGGCGGCGTACATCGCCGCGCACTCCACCCCGCCCGATGCCGTCCAGCGACAGCTCATGTCGGTCACCGCAGAGCAGACCGGCAGCGCGGCGCGCATGCAGATCGGCGGCGACCAGGGCACCATGTTCGAGATGATCGTGCGTGCCACCCGGGCACGCACGGCGATCGAGGTCGGCACCTTCACCGGATACTCGGCGCTCAGCATCGCGCGCGGGCTCGGCCCGACGGGTCGACTCATCTGCTGCGATCTGAACGAGGAGTGGACTGCGATCGCCCGCGAGCACTGGGCGCTCGCCGGGGTCGCCGACCGCATCGACCTGCGCATCGGCCCGGCGCTCGACACGATCGCCGCACTCCCGGTCGACACGGTCTTCGACATCGCCTTCATCGATGCCGACAAGCACAACTATCTCGCCTACTTCGAGGCGTTGCTGCCGCACCTGTCACCCACGGGGCTGATGCTCGTCGACAACACGCTGTGGTCTCGTGCCGTGCTCGACGAGACGGCCACCGAACGCGACACCGTGGCGCTCCGAGCGTTCAACCGCTCGGTCGCTTCCGACCCGCGGGTGCGCTGCGTCGTGCTCCCCATCGGCGACGGCGTCACCATGATCCAGCGAATCTGACGCTGCGGGGCACCCCATCCCGATCGCGCCGTACCGGAGTCGTTCCGGCGCGCGGGCGCACCGGTAGGGTCGCTCTCCATGGCGTACTGGTTGCTGAAGTCCGAACCCGACACCTTCTCGTACGACGACCTCGTGCAGAACCGGCGCGAGGGGTGGGACGGCATCCGCAACTATCAGGCCCGCAACTTCCTCCGCGAGATGCGGCGCGGCGATCAGGCGATCTTCTACCACTCGAACGCCACACCCCCTGGCGCGGCGGGAATCTGCAAGATCGTCAAGACCGCCGAACCCGATCCCACCCAGTTCGACCCGACGAGCAAGTACTACGACCCGGCATCGGACCCGAGCGAGCCTCGCTGGGACTGGGTGACGGTCGCCCCGGTCAAGGCGCTCGCATTCATACCGCTCGACGAGCTCCGCTCGATGCCCGAACTGGCCGAGTGTCGCCTCTTGGCACGTGGCAACCGACTCTCCGTCATGCCGCTGACCGACGACGAGTTCGCAGCGATCGTCGAGCGCGGACGGCGGCGTCGCTGAAGCGCGCTCGTCCCGCCTCGTTAGCCTGGCGCCATGTCCGCACCCGGCCCGGCCCACGACGTTCTCACGGCCAACCAGGCCTTCTACGACGCACACGAATCACGTGACATCGCAGCCATGGTCGGCGTCTGGGAGCAGTCCGACCGTGTCGTCTGCATCCACCCGGGATGGCCCATCGTGCGTGGATGGGACGCCGTGATCGACTCGTGGCAGCGGATCTTCCGTGGACCGGGACGCAATCAGTTCATCGTCACGAACGAAGCGGTGACACTCGACGGCGACCTTGCCTGGGTGACGTGCGACGAAAACCTGGTGGCAGACGGCGTCACCGGCACCATCGCGGCAACGAACATCTTCACCCGGTCGGCGGGCGGTTGGAAGCTGGTCGTTCATCACGGGTCACCCGTGATGGCCACCCGCTGACGGCTCTCACCAGTCGACGTCGCCGCACCCGGCGTGCGTGTGGGGCTCGACCTGGAACGTCCCATGGTCGATCCGGTAGCGATCGGCCACCAGGTGCCTCGCCTGGTCGAGCACGGCGTGGTGGTCGACACCCTCGCCCACCATCAGATGAGCCGACACCGCTTCCATCTCGGACGTGAGCGTCCAGGCATGGAGGTCGTGCACATCGATCACCCCCGGCAGAGAACCCAGGTCGCGACGCAACATGGCGAGGTCGATGTGCTCGGGAGCGGACTGCAGCAGCACACGAACGGCTCGCCGGCCGAGATGCCACGTACGAGGGAGGATCCAGACCCCGATGAGCGCACCGACGAGCGGGTCGACCCAGGTCCAGCCGAACAACCGGAGCGTCACGGCGGCAACGATGACCCCGACCGAACCGACCATGTCGGCGAGCACTTCGAGGTAGGCGCCCTCGACGTTGATCGACTCGTGTGCACCCCGACGGAGCAACGCGAAGGCAGCGACATTCACCAGCAGTCCGAGCACGG
>JBDKIV010000320.1:0-12487 GCA_039796935.1 Actinomycetota bacterium
TCCAGGTCGAGAGTCGGGCACAGATGGCGACGCTGCCGCGACTCAAGCCGCGCCGGTTCTACGACCTCGTCGTCGAAGTGGCGTTGATCCGCCCAGGGCCGATCCAGGGAGGATCGGTCCACCCCTACATCCGGCGCCGCAACGGGCACGAGCCGGTGACCTATCTCCATCCGCTGCTCGAGAACAGCCTGGGCAAGACGCTGGGGGTCCCGTTGTTCCAAGAACAACTGATGCAGATGGCCATCGACGTCGCAGGGTTCACCCCCAGCGAGGCCGACCAGTTGCGTCAAGCAATGGGGTCCAAGCGCAGCCGGGCGCGCATGGAGCGGCTCAAAGAGCGTCTCTTCGAGGGAATGGCCGAGCGCGGTATCACCGGGCCGATCGCCGACGAGATCTTCACGAAGATGGCGGCGTTCGCCAACTACGGGTTCCCCGAGTCGCACTCGGTGTCGTTTTCGTACCTGGTGTATGCGTCGGCATGGATCAAGTACCACGAGCCGGCGGCGTTCTGCGCTGCACTCCTCAATGCGCAGCCGATGGGGTTCTGGAGCCCGCACTCGCTCGTGCAAGACGCGCGTCGCCACGGTGTCGTGGTGCTCACGCCCGATCTCAACGCATCCGCTGCCGGTGCTCGGCTGGAGCCGTGCCCCGGTTCGGTGGGTGATGTGGCCGTTCGGCTCGGTGTCGGGTCGGTGCGCACCATCGGTCCGGTACTCGCCGAGCAGATCGCTGCAGGTCGGCCGTACGAGTCCATCGAGCACCTCGTGCGAACCGTGCCGCAGTTGTCGCAGGCCCACCTCGAGGCGCTCGCCACCGCCGGGGTGTTCGGCGAGTGTTTCGGCGCCGAGCGCCGTGCCGCGTTGTGGCAGGTGGGGGCGGCCGTGCAGTCGCGACCGGATCGACTCGAAGGTCTGGTCACCGGTGCTGTGGCCCCTCGACTGCCGGGGATGGACGACTTCGAGACGGCTCTGGCAGATCTGTGGGCAACCGGAGTCGCCCCGAACGGTCACCCCACCCGGTTCCTACGCGACGAACTCGATCGTCGGGGGGTCGTCGTCGCCGCAGGGTTGCGCGATGTCGAACCACGCTCGCGGGTCGTCGTGGCCGGTGTGGTCACGCACCGCCAGCGGCCGATGACCGCCCAAGGAACCACGTTCATGAACCTCGAGGACGAAACGGGCCTCATCAACATCGTGGTGTCGAAGGGGTGCTGGGCGCGGCACCGTTCGATCGCTCGCGATGCGTCTGCGCTCGTGGTGCATGGTCGACTCGAACGCAGTGAGGGGGTGATCAACGTCGTGGCCGAACGGTTGATGCCCCTGCCGGTACCGGCTGGTGTGGTCAGTCGAGATTTTCGCTGACGCGGGCTCGCCAGGTCAGTGTGGCCGGGCCGTTGCCGCCATCGCTCCGAGGCCGACGAACACGC
The DNA here is from genome assembly GCA_039796935.1 of Actinomycetota bacterium. Taxonomy (GTDB): domain Bacteria; phylum Actinomycetota; class Acidimicrobiia; order Acidimicrobiales; family Ilumatobacteraceae; genus VFMC01. The sequence continues at coordinate 1,427 of JBDKIV010000320.1, forward strand.
TGCCGGCCACCCAACGCTGGACGAACGGAAGCGCTCGGCCGCCGAGCAGAACGTGTCGAAGATGACTTGCCGTCACGGCGTAGGCACTGTCGGTGACGCATCCGATCATGACGAACACCAGACCCAGCACCAGTGCTTGCAGTCCGGGCCGGCTGCTCGCCGGGTCGATGAACTGAGGCAGGAACGACAGGAAGAACAGGGCCACCTTCGGATTCAGCACGTTGACGATCACCCCCTGAGCGAGGGCCCGATGAGCCCTGACGGGGGTACGGTCGGTGTCGATGGTCGGTGCCGGCCTCACCAGTGTCCTGATGCCGACGAACACGAGGTATCCCGCTCCCAGCCACTTCACCGTCGTGAACGCCGTTGCCGATGTGGCGAGCACCGCCGACAGTCCGAACGCCGCCGCAAGGGCATGAACCAGGTTGCCGAGTTCGAGTCCCGCGACGGCCGTCAGACCCGCCTCGCGACCATCGCTGACGCTCCGGTTGAGGATGTAGATCACGGCTGGGCCGGGAATCACCAGGAGCAGCAACGACGCCACGGCGAACGAGGCGATGGTGGAGGCGTCAGGCACGAGGCGCAACGCTAGAGGGTGCGGCCACGACGACCGCTGGTCATTCAGATGCCCACATCGACAGGATGCTCCGGTGGGCCGGTCTCGATGAGGCTGGCCAGATGCTCGCCGAGCGAAGCCGGCACGAACGGCCCTTCATCTGCAGCGATCTGATCGAGCGACCACCAGCGAAGTTCGAACAGGAACTCCTCGGCGAGTTGCTCGGTGCTCAACAACGGGGTGGGCTCGAAGTGGTGTGTTCGAACGAGATGGATGCGTTCTCGTTGCCCGTCGTAACTCCCGTCGAAGAAGGCGACGATGTGCAGTCTCGACCAGATGTGCGGGCCGATCGCAGGGGCGGTCAGGCCGAGTTCTTCGTGAAGTTCACGCTGGAGCGCTGCACGGTGTGACTCGCCGACTTCGAGCCCACCTCCCGGTAAGGCCCAGCGTCGTCCCGCGTTGGGGAACTCGAAGCGGACCAGCAGGACTCGGTCGTCCGGATCGAGCACCACTGCCCGGACGGCGTCACGAATGCGGAGCGGCTCAGTCGGCGGGTCGGTCGGAGAGGCCATCGTTGAACGAGCGGTACATCTCGTAGACCGCCTTGCACTCCTCGCAGAGCGGAAGCTGCTTCGGATCGCGAGACGGAACCCAGACGTATCCACACAGTGCCTCGAGCGGTGTTCCGTAAATGCGAGCCTCGAGCACTGCAGCGGCTGCATTCTCGCCCGGTTTGGTCTTGACGATGTGGGCCGCCGTCGGTTCGCCGGTCTGGGGCACCTGCTCGGTGTCGAGTGCCGGGTCCGTCCGGGCCGGCAGCGTCTGGATCTGGGTCACCGCACCAGTCAAGCAGGTTCGCCCGGACTCGGTGTGGGCTGCGCTACCGAGGGTGCCAGGGCCGAGGTCTACACTCGACGGCGATGCCGCTGTACGAGTACCGATGCCGCACCTGCGACGAGACGTTCGAGCGTCGTCGCCCGATGAGCGAGGCCAGCGACCCGGCCGAGTGTCCGTCCGGTCATGTCGACTCGCTCCGGCTGCTCTCGGTGTTCGCGAACGTGGGTGCGACGTCGAGCGGTTCGCCAGCGCCTGCTGCGCCGACGCGCGGTGGGGTCTGCGGTAGCAGCTGCGGCTGTCACTGAGACCCGCTGAGCTCAGAGCCCGTGGCGGTCTGGATCGATGAGCCGAGGTGGCAGCACCGCGAGCGTCGGTGGGCTCACCTCGTCAGCGACTCGAGCCTCGAGGAGTTGCACGAGTTCGCCGAGGCGGCGGGCATCCCGCGCCGGGGCTTTCATGGAGACCACTACGACATCCCCGAGGAGTACGTCGACGAATTGGTGATGAGGGGCGCCCTGCCCACCACCAGTCGCCAGGTCGTGCGGCACCTGATCGCCTCGGGTCTACGCCTCAGTCCGTCCGCTCGCCGGTCGAGTTGCTGACATCGGGAGCTACGGCAGGTACGGCACTGCCCGTGCGGCGACCAGGTTCGCAGCGCTGCCTGCTGCGCATGCTGGTGGCCCCCTCGGGATCGATGATGAACCACTCGTCCACGATGATCCCGTGTTGGACGGCGCGGTTCGACACATGCTCCCAGCGGTCGATGTAGTCGGGGCCGGCGGGTCTGGCGGGCCGAACCGACGCCAGGACGAGATGCGAACAGGGTCGCAGCTCGGATGCAGCGGCGAAGATGTCGACCACACGCAGGAGGTCGTCAGCGTCGTGCGTGCCGGTGACGGCCGTGATGACCGAGCCCCGCCTGTGGTCGTCGAGCACCAGCACGATCGTCTCGTCGATCAAAGGCTGGGTGACGGCGAGAGCGATGACGGCGAGCGCCTCGTCGCGCCGGGTTATCTGGTCGACCGCGGCACGCGGGACGGGACGGGTTGGATCAGGTGGGAACCGGAAACGGGGCATGGACGACCTCCGATGTCGTGAGCGACGAGCAATCGGGGGAAGTGTTCGTCACCGTACAGCGACGGTGTGACAGAGAAGTCGGGGCGATCATCGAGCGATGGGCGACGTCACATGGGTGACGTCACACGGCCGGGCCTACGATGTCGCCATGTCACGTGGTGTCACCATCTATCACAACCCGAATTGAAACAGCAGTAGCAATGCCGTGCGCATTGCCGAAGAACTCGGGGTCGATGCCGACATCGTGCTCTACATCAAGACCCCTCCCGACGCCGACACGCTGCGAGCGATCGTTGCCAAGCTCGAGGACCCCGTGACGGACCTCGTGCGACGCGACTCGCTCTGGAACAAACTCGGCCTGGACGACTCCGATGCCGAGACCGCCGACCAGGTCGTTGCCTTGCTCGTGAAGCACAAGCAACTGCTGCAGCGCCCGGTCGTGGTCACCCCCGCACGGGCCATCATCGGTCGACCGAAAGAGCGCGTCCGTCAACTGCTCGCGGGCGGCTGAACCGACACAGCCACGGCCGGCACCCAACGACTCGGTGGGTGGCGAGCCGGTGTGCGTAGAGTCCTCGCCGTGACTGGCACGGGGGTTCGAGCACCATCGGGGTGGTCGCTGCTGCGAAGCGTGTTGCGCCGGCAACGCCGTGGATTGGCCGCCGGCATCGTCGTCGGGCTGCTCTGGAGTCTCGGCAAGGTGGCGATCCCCCGACTCACACGCGTCGCCGTCGATCGCGGCGTCATCGGCCGTGAGTCGCTGTGGTTCTGGTCTGGTCTCATCGGTGCTGCGGCGGTGATCGCCGGGATCTTCTCGGGGTGGCGCCGATGGCTGGCGTTCCGAGAGAGTCGACTGACGGAGACGCTGTTGCGTGAGCAGTTGTTCGAGCAGATCATGCGGCTCCACGTCGGTTACCACGATCGAACGCAGACCGGTCAGCTGATGAGCCGGGCCTCGAGCGATCTGCAGCAGATCCAGGGGTTCGTGGTGATGATCCCGCTCACCGTGTCGAACCTCGCGATGGTCGCTGCCGTGGTGGTGGTCCTGCTGTCCTCGCAGCCGCTCCTCGCGCTCGTGGCGCTGGCGCCGCTGCCGGTGGTCAATCTGCTCGCCCAGCGGTTTTCCCGCCGGATCCACCCTGCGGTGCTCGCGGTCCAGGCCGAACAGGCGCAACTGGCCACCGTGGTCGAAGAGACGGTCAGCGGTGTCCGGGTGATCAAGGGCTTCGGGGCCGAGGGTGTGCAGGCCGAGCGGCTCCGGGTCGAGGCCGACGACATCCAGACGGTGTCGCTCGAGTCGGCGAGGATCCGCAGCACCTTCCTCCCGGCGCTCGACCTGTTGCCGAACCTCGGACTGATCGCAGTGCTCGGCATCGGTGGGCACCGTGTGGTGGCAGGCGAGATCTCCTACGGGGAGATGCTCGAGTTCATGGTGTACATCGCCTTGCTGATCGTGCCGCTGCGAAGCCTCGGCATGACGGTTGCGTTCGGTCAGCGCGCAGCAGCCGCGCTGGTCAGGGTGAACGAGGTGTTGGCGTCCGTGCCAGCGGTCGCCGACCCGGCGTCGCCGCGCTCGCTGCCGTCGCAGGGAGCGGTCGGCGGGGTCCGGTTCGACGATGTGACCTTCGGCTACGACGGTTCGTCTCCTGTGCTGCGCGGGTTCGATCTGGCAGTCGCCCCCGGGACGTCGGTGGCGCTGGTTGGCGCAACGGGCAGCGGCAAGTCGACGGTGGCTCGGCTGCTGGTCCGCTTCTACGACGTGGACGAGGGATCCGTGCGCATCGACGGGATCGATGTCCGCGACCTGAGCCTGAGCCAGCTCCGACACGGGGTTGCGATCGTGTTCGAGGACACGTTCCTGTTCAACGATTCGGTGGAGGGCAACATCGCCTTCGCTCGGCCTGGCGCATCGCGCGACGACGTCGAACGGGCGGCGCGGCTGGCCAGCGCCCACGAGTTCGTCATGGCGCTGCCGGACGGCTATGCGACGGTCATCGGCGAGCGGGGTTTCTCGCTCAGCGGCGGGCAGCGCCAGCGGATCGCCATCGCACGGGCGATCCTTGCCGATCCCCGCATCCTGGTGCTCGACGATGCGACGAGCGCCGTCGATCCGGCGAAAGAGCACGAGATCCGCGACGCCATGGCCACGGTGATGCGTGACCGAACCACGATCGTCATCGCGCACCGGGTCGGGACGATCGCGCTCGCCGACTCCGTCGCGTTGGTGGACGGTGGCCGTGTGGTCGCCCACGGGTCGCACGATCGACTGCTCGTCGAGAACGAGCGGTATCGCGAGGTCTTGGCGGCACTCGCCGTCGACGACGACGCCGCAGACGTCACAGACTCGGCCGACCCCGCAGGCTCGGCCAACTCGGCCAATGGGGTGAGCGGCTGATGTGGGGGGCCGCAGCAGTGAGCGACGAGGACCGTCTCGATCGCGCCGAGACGGGGCGAGTGCTCAGGCGTTCGGTCGAGTTCGCGGCGCCGTATCGGCGTGACGTCTGGCTCGCCGTGGTGTTCGTGTCGATCTCGACGTGCTGCGCGGTGGCGGGGCCATTGTTGGTCAAGTACGCAACCGACCGGGGGATCGCCGGCGGGAGCGTCGCGGCGATCAACACGGCGGTCGTCGCCTTCTGCGTCGTCGTGGTCGTCAACTACCTGGCGGGCCGTCAGCAGTATCTGGCGATCAATCGTGCGGGGGAGGGCTTCCTGCACGATGTCCGGATCCGTGTGTTCGAACGCCTGCAGGCGCAGTCGCTGGCGTTCTACGACCGGAACAAGGCGGGTGTCCTGGTGTCGAGGATGACAGCGGACATCGAGAGCATGAGCGAGCTGATCCAGTGGGGACTCTTGCAGTTCGTCGCGGCAGGTCTGCTGCTCGTCATCACGCTCGTCGTCCTTGCGGTGATCAGCTGGGAACTCACGCTCGTGGTGATGGTGGTCCTGCCCCTGCTGGTGATGGCATCGGTCCGTTTCCAGCGTCAGTCGAACGTTGCGTACCTGGATGTCCGCGAGAAGGTCGGCAACAACCTGTCGACCCTGCAGGAGAGCATCGCCGGGGTCAGGGTGATCCAGGCGTACCACCGCGAGGGCGAGCAGATCCGTCGATTCCGTCGCTCGAACCGAGCGTTGTACGACTCGCACCTGCACAGCGTGCGCATCAGCGTCTGGTACTTCGGCCTGGTCGAGTTCGTCGGTGGTTTCGCCATCGCGCTGGTCGTGGGTGTCGGTGGTTGGCTCGCCCACAACGGTTCCATCACCGTCGGCACCGTGGCAGCGTTCGTGCTGCTGCTCGGCAACCTGTTCGAGCCAGTGCAGCAGTTGTCACAGCTCTACAGCACGGTGCAGTCGGCTGCAGCGTCCTTGCACAAGCTCTACGGTCTGATCGACACCGAACCCGATGTCGCAGAACACCCGCACCCGGTGGCACTTCCCGAGCGTGGAGCACTCGTGGCGCACGACCTGTCGTTCCGCTACGAAGGCGCCGAGCGCCGGGCGCTGGCTCACGTCTCGTTGACGATCGAACCAGGTGAGCGCGTCGCGCTCGTCGGCCCGACCGGTGCGGGCAAGAGCACGCTCGCCAAGTTGCTGTCCCGTCTCTACGACCCGACCGATGGCTTCGTCACGTTCGGCGAGGTCGACGTGAGGCTTGCATCGCGACAGACGATGCGCGAGCGAGTGGTGGTGGTGCCTCAGGAGGGCTTCCTGTTCGGCGGGACGATCATGTCGAACATCCGTGTCGCCCGGCCCACAGCGAGCGACGACGAGGTGGCATCCGCGCTCGAGCGGATCGGGGCGCTCGAGAGGTTCGCCGAGCTTCCGGACGGACTGGCGACGGAGGTTCGAGAACGTGGCTCGCGCCTGTCGTCGGGCGAGCGACAACTCATCTCGCTCGCCCGAGCGGCTCTCGTCGATCCGGCGGTACTCGTCTTCGACGAGGCGACGAGCAACCTCGATCCCGGCACCGAGGCGGTGGTCGAGCGGGCTCTCGACACGCTGATGACGGGTCGAACGGTCATCGTGGTGGCTCATCGCCTGTCGACGGTCAGGCGGGCAGACCGGATCGCCGTCGTCGACCACGGCCGCCTGGTCGAACTCGGAACCCACGACGAGTTGGTCGCTGTCGGTGGACGGTACGCCGCGCTGGCGGCCGCGTGGTCATCGTCGCAGTCGGGCGGCTGAGGGCGCCGTCGACGGCGTTGGCGTCGGTGACGATTGGGTGCGGTCACCTCGAGGCGCGCGTGTTCACGCTCGGTCGAACACCAGGATGAACTCGAGCAGACCGTTGTCCTTGACGACGGCGAAGCCGTTGGAGGGGTCGGGGATGCCGTAGTCGGAGAACAGGACGGGGATGCTGCCGAGCACCCCGATCCGCCCACCGTCGAGTTGTGCCTCGACGTCGAACGTCACGCTGCGGGTCACGCCGCGGAGGGTGAGTTCGCCGGTCGCTGTCGCCGTGATGGCGCTGCCTTCGAGGGGCACCGGACCGAACTCGATCGGCTCGGTCAGCCGGAACGTGGCGGTGGGGAACTCGTCGGTCGACATGATCCGGGTTCGGAACTGGTTGTCCCTGCGCTCGGAGTCGCTGACGACGGATGCCATGTCGACGACGAACGCTGCCTCGGTCGCTCGTGGCCCGTCGATCGTGAGCGAGCCGGTGACCTGGTCGGTACGCCCGGCTCCTTCGGTGTCGACGCCGCCGAGCACCTCGGCGACGCGGTACCCGAGGGTCGAGTCGCCACTGATCGTCCACTCGCCACTCGGATCGAAGCCGCCGGCCGGTGACGTGGACGCCGCCGAGAGCTCGTCCTGCGCTGTCGTGGTGGCGACATCGGTGGGAAGCGGGCTTGGGGTGGTCGTGTCGATGAGGGCTCGCTCGAGATCGGCGGTGTCGAGTGCGGCCGGAGCGTCGTCCCTGATGAACAGGAGATACCCGTAGACGCCGGCAACGCCCAGCACGATCACGACGGCACTGACGATGAGGATCGTTCGAACACGGGTCACATCACCATCCTGGCCGGTCGACGCCCGGTATCGTCGAAACTTGCCGTGAGCAACCACCCGTTCCGTCCCCTTCGCCACCGATCCGTTCGGTTGCTCTGGAGTGCTGCCGTGGTGTCCGACATCGGCACCTGGGTGCAGTTGGTGGTGGTCGGCAGCCTGGTCGCGGCCGGCACCGGGTCGGCCGTGCGTACCGGTCTCGTCGCCCTGGCGACGTTCATGCCGCAGGGGATCTCGTCGCCCATCGGCGGCTTGCTCGCCGACCGTTTCGATCGGCGCACGGTGTTCGCCTCGGTGCTCTCGGTGCAGGCGGCGCTGACAGGTCTGCTCGCCGTCGTCCTCGGTCTCGGCGTCCGCGACCCGTCGATCCTGACGGTGCTCATCCTGTTCGGCAGTGCAGCCGGTGCGTTGGGTCAGCCGTCCTACATGGCGATGCTCCCCGATCTCGTGCCGCCCGAGGAACTGACGGCCGTGGTGTCGCTCGGCGCCTATTCGTGGAACAGCGGCCGAGTCATCGGTCCCCTGGTCGGCACCGCACTCGCGGCTGCCAGCGGCCCTGCATGGACGGTCGGTTTCAACGCCTTGACGTTCGTGGCGATGGCCGTCGCGGGGTTGATGGTGCGGCACCGGTTCGTGCCGCTCGCCGGTGCCGACGCCGGGGCCGGAGTCGTCGAGCGCCTGGTCGACGGATTCCGAGCGGTGCGTCAGAGCACGAGTTGCTCGTTCACGATCACGCTGCTCGTCGCGTTCAACATCACCATGGTCCCGTTCATGGGGATGGTGCCCATCTACGCAGCCGCCGAGTTCGACGGTGGTACCGGGCTGACCGGACTGATCAGTTCTGTGCAGGGCATCGGAGCCATCATCGGTGGCGTCACGCTCACCATGATGGTGGCGCGTCGACGCAGATCGGACCTCCTGGTCGGTGTCACGGTCCTGTGTGCAGCCACGATGGTCGCCTATGCACTCGCGCCGAATCGAGTGGCGATGATCGTCGCCGTCGCCTTCCTCGGTGCGACCATGTCGGGCTTCTTCATCAGCACCAGCACGGTCGTTCAACGTGACGCGCCTCGCGAGCATCGTGGGCGGATCATCGCCACGATGCAGGCGAGCATGGGCGTGTCCTACGGCCTCGGACTGCTCTTCATCGGAGCGATCGGTGACCTGGTGAATCTTCGGGTCGCCTTCCTCGTCGGGACGGCCTGCATGGTCGGCTTGTTCTGGTGGATCGCTCGGGGCACGGACGGCTGGCGTGGCGCCATCGACGGCGAACAACGGCTGGACGATCTCGACAGGATCCTGCCGGCGCGCTGAACCAGCGGTACCGTGACCGGATGCCCCGAGAACGCATCTACACCAAGGCCGGCGACGACGGCACCACCGGCCTGTTCTACGGAGGCAGGGTCGCGAAGGACAGCGAGCTGCCGACCGCGTACGGAACCGTCGACGAGGCGCAGGCCGTGCTCGGGCTCGCTCGTGCCCACGCCGGCGCCGACTCCGAGGTCTCGGCGCTGCTGGTGCCCATCATGCGCGATCTGTGGGTGCTCATGGCAGAGTTGGCGACGTTGCCCGACAATCGTCACAAGCTGCAACTGGGTGCCTCGAGCGTGACCGCCGAGATGGTCGGTCGCCTCGAGCAGATGATCGATGATCTCGACGAGCGGTTCACGCATCCCACCGAGTTCGTCGTTCCGGGCGGCAATGTCGTCGCGGCATGGCTCGACCTCGGACGTACCGTGGTGCGCCGGGCTGAGCGAGAGTCGTTGCCCGCTGCAGCGGCACCGTCGCTCGTGGTCCCCTACCTCAACCGACTCAGCGATCTGCTCTGGACGATGGCGCGTTGGCACGAGGGCACCAGCCTGGCGGCACGCGAAGTGACAGACTGACCCGTCATGAACGTGAACGTCGAGGTCGTGAAGTCAACTCCCCGTGCCGTCGAGGCGATCGGAGTGCCCGTAGCGTCGAGCGGGCCGGTGCCGCGGCAGGTGGGACTCAGCCGTGCAGCGCTGTCGGCGAGTGGTTTCGATGGGGCACCCGGTCAGGTGCTCGTCATCCCGTCCGCCTCCGGGCCGGCCGTGATCGCGGTCGGGATCGGAGAGCCGGGAGCGATCGATGCCAACGGGTTGCGTTCGGCGGCAGCCGCTCTGGTGCGCGCCGGTGGCAAGCGGGCATCGATCGCCACCTCGCTCGCCGATCTCGAATCGGTCGACCCTCGCGCGGCCGGCCAGGCCGTGGTCGAAGGTGCTCTGCTGGCGGCATATCGCTACGTCGGTCTCAAGACGGACCGTTCTGGTGCATCGACGTTGTCGTCGTTGCGTCTGGTCGTCGGTGACAAGCGGTCCGGTGGGGTCCGCAGCGGTGCCGAGCGTGGACAGGTGACCGCCGGGGCGGCTGCACTCGCTCGCGATCTCGCCAACATGCCGCCCGCTCATCTGACGGCTCGGATGCTCGCAGAGCGCGCCGTCGAGGTCGCTGCAGCGTCTGGCCTCGGGGTCGAGGTGTTCAACAAGGATCAACTGCAGGCACTGGGCTGCGGCGGGATGATCGGCGTCAACAAGGGCAGCGTCGAGCCGCCGCGCATGGTGCGTCTCGAGTACACCCCGCGCAATCCGTCCGGCCACCTGGTGCTGGTCGGCAAGGGCGTGATGTACGACTCGGGTGGCATCAGCCTCAAGCCCAGCGACGGTATGCACGCCAAGATGAAGATGGACATGAGCGGTGCGGCTGCGGTGCTCGGGGCGATGAGCGCGCTCAAGTCGCTCAAGTGCCGGGCCCGCGTCACCGGGTACCTGATGTGCACCGACAACATGCCGTCGGGGAGCGCACTCAAGCTCGGCGACGTGCTGACGTTCCGGAACGGCAAGACGGCCGAGATCCACAACACCGACGCCGAAGGCCGTCTGGTGCTCGCCGATGGCCTGTCGCTGGCTGTCGAGCAGGCCCCCGATGCCATCGTCGACATCGCAACGCTCACGGGTGCAGCGGTGGCGGCGCTCGGCCCGAAGATCGCCGCGGTCGTCGGGAATCACCAGGGATTCATCGACGCCGTGCTCGCTGCGTCGAAGCGGACCGACGAGCCGCTGTGGCAGTTGCCGCTCGCTCGGCAGTATCGAAAGCTGCTCGACTCGAATGTCGCCGACATGAAGAACGTCGGTGGACCCTATGGCGGGGCGATCACGGCGGCACTCTTCCTCGCGGAGTTCGTCGGTGATGTCCCGTGGGCGCACCTCGACATCGCCGGCCCGATGGACGTCGACAGCGACGAGGGCTGGCTGTCGCGAGGCGCAACGGGCTTCGCGACCCGCACGTTGATCGACCTCGCCGCCGGCTTCACGAAGCCGTAGCTCGCATGGCGACGGCCGGGGGCACGCCGAGGCCGAGCAACTGACGCTCGATGGCATCGCTCGGGTCTCCGGCCGCCAGCATGGCTTCGGCCAGTAGGCGGGCCCGACGTTCGTCGTCTGCCGCGCAGCGGGCTCGCTGGCGCCATGCTGCGTGCGACGAACGCAGGTACTCGGGCATCCGGGCGAGTTGTCGGGCGGTGACCGGTGGAAGGTGTCGACGAACGGCGAGCCCGCCGTCGACCGGCT